>JBARKH010000331.1:0-5769 GCA_049801295.1 Allostellaceae bacterium
GGCCCGCCCCGCCCAGCGCATGCAGCGCGCCGCCCGGCGCCGGCGCTACGCGGCCCACATCGCCACGGCGGTCCTCGGGGCCGTTCTCATGGTGTGGACGGTGACGCCGCTCTACAACATGGTGATGGTGTCGCTGGAGCCCAGCGGCGACGTCTTCACCGACTTCATCTGGCCGCCGCACCCCTCGGCCGAGAGCTTCTGGGTGGTCGTCACCCAGGGCCATTGGTACCTGGAGTATTTCTGGCACCAGTTCGGCAACAGCCTCTTTGTCGGCGCGGCGGTGACCTTCTTTACGCTGCTGATCGGTTCCTTGGCGAGCTTTTCGATCGGCCGGATGCGGATCCGCAACGGGTGGCTGGTATCGAACGCCGCGCTCCTGACCTATGTGATCCCGCAATCGTTTCTGGCGATCCCGTTCTACCGGATCATGCAGAGTTACGGGCTGGCCAACAATTTATGGTCGGTGATCGCGGCGATGGTGACGTTTGCGACGCCCTACGCAATCTTCATCTTCTCGCAATACGGGCGGAGCATCCCGATCGAGCTCGACGAGTCGGCGCGGATCGACGGCGCCTCGCCCTTCCAGATCTATTACCGCATCTATCTGCCGCTGATGGCGCCGGCATTGGTCGCGGTCGGGACCTACGCGCTACTCCTGGCCTGGAACGAATATCTCTACCAGTTCCTGCTTCTGTCGTCGAAAGAGAGCATGACCGTGCCGGTGGCGCTGGCGCAGTTCATGAACAGCGACGAGGCGCCGTGGAACTTCATGATGGCGACCGCCATCGTCTATGCCGCCCTGCCGGTCACGATCTATTACGCGATCCGCCGGCGCATGACGAGCGGCCTCACGATGGGCGGGGTCAAGGGCTGAGCCCGCGTCGCCCGAATTACGACTGCGGCGGCTTCTTGAAGTGCTTGGATAGCGCCAGGCCCTGCTTCTGGTAGGAGGAGCCGATCGCCCCGCCATAGAGGCGGTCGGGCCGGGCGATCAGCCGCTCATAGACAAGCCGGCCGATGATCTGCCCGTGTTCGATCAGAAACGGCACCTCATGCGAGCGCACTTCGAGGACGGCGCGGCTGCCCGCCCCGCCGGTCTCCTCCATGCCGAAGCCGGGATCGAAGAACCCCGCATAATGGACGCGGAATTCCCCGACCAGCGTGTCGTATGCAAGCATCTCCGCTGCCTGGTCGGGCGGCACCGCCACCGGTTCGCGCGAAGCTAGAATATAAAAATCATCCGGGTCGAGGATGATGCCCTCGCCGTGCCGGGTGAATACCGGGTCCCAGAAATCGGCAACGTCGTAATGGTCGATGCGGTCGACGTCGATGACCGGAGCATGCTTGCGCGCCTTGTAGCCGACAAAGCCGTTGCGGCGGTCGCCGGTCACATCGACAGTCACCGCGAGGCCCCCTTCGAGGAGCTCGCGCTGGATCGGCGAGCCGGGCGGGACGACGGTAAAGCCGATCTCTTCGTGAAGCCGGCGCAGCGCGGCGTTGCTCGAGGTCGGCCGGCCGCGCCGCACCCGCAGCTGCACGAGGCGCGAGCCCTTGCGGACCCTGACGCTGAACGACCGGGGCGAGAGTTCGGCATAGAGGGGCCCCGCGTAATTCGAGCGGACCTGGTCGAACTCGGTGCCGTGATCGGTGATGACCCGGGCGAAGATATTGAGGCGCCCGGTCGAGCTTTTCGGGTTGGCCGAACCCGAGGTGCGGTAGCGCAACGCCAGATGCTCGAGGAGCGGGACGATATAGATGCAATCGCGTTCGAGGACGGCGCCCTCGCGCAAATCGAGGCTGTGCAGCGTCAGGGAGCGCAGCCCCTCCGCGACGGTGCGCTCGCGGCCGGGAAGAAAGCTCGCGCGGACCCGGTGGGCAACTTCCCCCAGCCGCAGATCGAGGCTGGCCGGCTGGATCTGATCGTCCTCGATCGGCTCCAGGGACTGGATCTCGCGGGTGCGCTCGATCGCGTCGCGCAACAATTGCGACGGCAGGATCCCGGTGGCGCGTTCCAGTTCTCTCGGCTCGGGCGGGGGGAAAAGCTCGCCGATCGCGCGCTCAGGGAGGGGCGCGGGAAACAGCTCGCCCTCTGGCGCCTCGCTCATCTGCGCGATGTCCCGCGGGTGGTTTGTTCGGCGGCGGCGGTGAGAGGTGGGGTCGCGGCGATCACCCTCGGGAGCCCTCCCGGCGAGATGAGGCGCTAATACGCGTGCTCGGTGTAGACGGGGCTGATGTCACCGCCCCAGCGCGTCCTGTAATCCTCGATCAGTTCGTCGGCCGGGGTGCGGCCGCCGCCGGCGATCGAGAAGAGGGTATCGAGGTAGTGCGTCTCGTCTTCGCCGCACTGGTCGCGGCGGGCGCGGTGGTGGAGTCCGTCGCGGGCGATTTCCAGCACTTCGAGCGCGAGGTCGCGGAAGGTGCGGCTGCGGTGCGGGGTGTCGAGGCCGAGCCGCGGCACGTCAACCCGCATCGCCTCGCGTTCCTCCGCGGTCCAGTCGGCGACGAGTTCCGAGGCGGCATCGAGCGCGGCCTCGTCATAGAGGAGCCCGACCCACAGCGCTGGCAGCGCGCACAGACGCCGCCACGGGCCGCCATCGGCGCCGCGCATCTCGAGATATTGCTTCAAGCGAACCTCGGGAAAGGCGGTCGTCAGATGGTCGGCCCAGTCGCCAATCGAGGGCACTTCACCCGGCAGGGCCGGAAGCCTGCCCCCCATGAAGTCGCGAAAGGATTGCCCGCTCGCGTCGATGTAGGTGCCCGAGCGGTAGACGAAATACATCGGCATATCGAGCATGTAGTCGACATAGCGCTCGAACCCGAACCCGGCCTCGAAGACGAACGGCAAGGTGCCGCAGCGGTCGGGGTCGGTATCGGTCCAAACGAGGCTGCGGTAGCTGAGATACCCCGACGGCCTTCCCTCGACAAAGGGCGAGTTGGCGAAGAGCGCCACGGTCAGCGGTTGCAGCGCGAGGCCGGCGCGAAACTTCTTCACCATGTCGGCTTCGGATCGGTAATCGAGATTGGCCTGCACGGTACAGGTGCGCAGCATCATGTCGAGCCCGAGCCGGCCCTTTTTCGGCATGTAGTCGCGCATGATGCGGTAGCGGCCCTTGGGCATCCACGGCACTTCGTCCCGCCGCGATTTGGGGTCGAAACCGAGTCCGATCATGCCGAGCCCCAATTCGTCGCATACCTCGCGCACCTGGCGCAGGTGCTCGTGCACTTCGTCGCAGGTCTGGTGGATCGTTTCGAGCGGGGCGCCACTCAATTCGAACTGCCCGCCCGGTTCGAGGGTGATCGAACATCGCGCGTCGTTTGAGAGGGCGATGATGTTGCCCTTCTCGGTAACGGGCTTCCAGCCGAACCGGGTCATGCCGTGGAGGAGCGCGCCGATCCCGTCCGGCCCCTCATAGGGGACGCGGCTCAGATCCTTGCGGCGGAAGACGAATTTCTCGTGCTCGGTGCCGACCCGCCAATCCGCCGGCGGCTTATTGCCGGCCTCATGATATTCGACGAGCTGCCGCTTTGTGGTGATCGGCGGTCCCTCGACGCTCGACGGCCCAGACATGCGGTTTGTGTAACTCCCCAAAAGACCATGAAGCGGCGCGGATCACCGCATCCGGCGGCGGCGCCAATCCCCGGCGATCGCCTGAAAAACCGCCAGGGCGGCAAGAACGGCGGTCTCGGCGCGCAGCACCCTCGGGCCGAGCCCGACCCGAGTAACAATGGGAAGTTTGCCGAGAGCGTCAAGCTCCGTGTCGGTAAAGCCGCCTTCCGGGCCGACAAAGAGCGCCGTTGGGGCGTCAGGGGCGAAGCCGGCGAGCGCTTCGGCGATCGGTGAGCCGGCGCCGCTCTCGTCGCACACGATGAGGCGCCGCCCGGGGGCCCACGCCGCGAGCACCCGGTCAAGTGGTTCCGGGTGGCGGATCTTCGGCACCGAAAGGCGCCCACACTGCTCGGCCGCGGCAATCGCCAGCGCCCCCAGCCGCTCGGCATTGAGGCGTTCCATCTGGGTGCGCGCGGTCCACACCGGCACGAGCGCGGCAACCCCGAGCTCACACGCCTTTTCTATCAGCCAATCGAGCCGCGCCCGCTTTATCGGCGCGAACAGCAGCCAGAGGTCGGGCTCGGGTTCGGCCGCGCGCAGTTGCCGCTCAACCGTCAGCCGGACCCCTTTTTTGCCAACTACGCCAATCCGGCACAGAAATTCGCCCTCAGCCGCGTTGAACGCCGCAACCGGTGCGTCTGGGCCGAGCCGCAATACATTGCGCAGCCTGTGCGCCTGCGCGTCGTCAAGCTCGACCGCGACGCCGGAAGCGAGCCCTTCCGGGATGTAGAGACGGGTGGCGATGCGTTCTGTCATAGTCACCGCTAAAGTGAGCGCCAGCGATCTGCTTTGCCAAGTCTGCAATGATCAATCCACCGGCTGATAACCTCTCTCCGCCCGTGGCAGGACAGGGGGAGGCCCGACGTGACGTGGCGGCGGGCTGGGGGTTGGCCGACCCCACCGACATCGACACCGGCGATTGGGTCGGGCGCTGGCTGCCGGGCTGGGCGGAGCCCTATGCGCGGCTGGCGCGACTCGATCGCCCGATCGGCACGTGGCTCCTGTTGTTTCCCGCCTGGTGGGGGATCGCGCTCGCCTCGCCCCGCTGGCCGGACCCGGTGCTGTCGGCGCTCTTCGCGCTCGGTGCGGTGGCGATGCGCGGCGCCGGGTGCACCCTCAACGACATCGCCGACCGCGAGTATGACGGCAAGGTCGCGCGCACCCGCCTCAGGCCGCTGCCGAGCGGACGGGTGAGTGTGAAGCAGGCGGTCATCTTCATGCTCGCCCAGCTGGCGGTCGGCGCCGCGATCCTCTTCAGCCTCAACCGCGCCAGCATCCTCCTCGGGATCGCCGTCCTCGGCCTCATTGCCACCTATCCCTTCATGAAGCGGATCACTTGGTGGCCGCAGGTCTTTCTTGGCCTCAACTTCAACTGGGGCGCGCTCCTCGGCTGGACCGCGGTCACCGGCACGCTCGCGTCGCCGCCGATTCTCCTCTATCTCGGCGGCATCTTCTGGACGCTTGGCTACGACACGATCTACGCCCATCAGGACAAGGAGGACGATGCGCGGATCGGGGTCAAATCCTCCGCCCTGGCGCTCGGGGACCGGACGCGGCCCTGGCTCTTTGTGTTTTATGGCGGGGCGCTCGCGCTGTGGGCGGCGGCGGGTGCCACGGCCGGGCTCGGGCAGCCGTTCCGCGTCGCGCTCGCTGCCGCGGCGGTGCAGCTATGCTGGCAAGCGCAGTGGGTGGCGACCAACAACCCGGCCGATTGCCTCGCCAAGTTCCGCTCGAACCGCTGGGTCGGCTGGCTGGTCCTCGGCGGCATCGTCGCCGGCCATTTCACCTGAGCCTTCCGGGTGATTAGACGCGACTCAGTAAATTCCTCCGTCATACCCGCGAAAGCGGGTATCCAGGGGCCGCGGGGTTGTGCGGTTGCCCCTGGACCCCCGCGTGCGCGGGGGTGACGAATAACGAATGCGGATTTTCACTGATGGATCCGGCGCTCTTCATCCGCGGCAACACCGTGATCGCCGCGCCGCCGCTGGTGCCGGAGATCCGACTCCACCTCGCCACCGAGGTGACGCCGATCTGGCAGGCGACCGAGGAGACCCTCGCCCGCAACGGTCTTCCGCCGCCGTTCTGGGCCTTCGCCTGGGCCGGCGGCCAGGCGGTGGCCCGCTATCTGCTCGATCACCCGGAGGCGGTGGCCGGCCGCGAGG
>JBARKH010000332.1:0-3265 GCA_049801295.1 Allostellaceae bacterium
GTCTCGCGCGCGGCGCCCACTGCCGAGCCGATCAGGCCCGGGCGATGCCCGCCGAGAAGCCGGCGCAATTTGCCGCTCAGCCCGCGTTTGCCCCCGGCCACGGCGCGCCGGCTCAATTCCTGCCAGAATTGGCGCAGCCGGAAAATCCGCTCATGCGGCAGGTTGCCGGCGATAATCGCGGCATTGACCGCGCCGATCGCCGTGCCGGCGATCCAGTTCGGCCGAACGCCGCGATTCTCGAGCGCCGCATAGGCGCCCGCCTGATAGGCCCCGAGCGCGCCGCCGCCCGACAGCACCAGCGCGATCCGCTCGAAACGGGCCAAGCTCTTATCGGATCGCGCGCGCGCCAAGCTCCGCTCCCTGCGATGCCCGGTTCCCATCATAAGGGGGCGAAACCGGGCGTCCAGTACTCGAAGAGAATTTTCGACCAATCCTGGTTTGCGAATGGCTTAGGGGGAGCCGTCTTGAGATAGGTGGCGATCGCGCGGCGATCGTCGTCGGTCAACTCGGCGGTGTCCTTGACGACTTCGCTCATCGCGCCGCCGACAAAATCGAAATCCGGGGTCATGCCCATTTTGAGAAGGGCGAGGATGTCAGGTTCGCTCCAGTTCCCGATGCCGGTCACTTTGTCCTGGGTGATGTTCGGCACCTTCTTGCCATCCGGGCCCTCCGGCGTCCCGGCGAGAAACCCGCTCGGGTCGGGCGAGCCGAGCGGACTGCGCGGCGTGTGACATTCGCCGCAATGGGCGAGCGCGGTGACCAGGTAGGCACCGCGGTTGTAAAGGGCGCTCCGCTCCGGTGCCGGCCGGAACGGGCCCGGCTTGAAAAACAGGAGCTTCCAGCCGGTCTGCAGGAAGCGCCAGGAAACGGGCAAGGGAAGGTCGTGCGGCCGATTGGGGCGGCGCACCGCCGGCAGGGAAAAGAGATACGCCTTGATCGCCAGCGCATCCTCATCGGTGATGAAAGTGAAGCTCGGATAGGGGAATGCCGGGAAATAATTGGCGCCGTCTGGCCGCACCCCCTCGCGCAATGCAAGCAGGAACTGGGCGTCGGTCCAGCGGCCGATGCCGGTCTCCGGGTCGGGGGTGATGTTGGGGCTGTAGAAGGTTCCGAACGGGGTTGCCAGCGCCAGCCCGCCGGAATAGCGCTGGCCATTATGCGCGCGGTTGGTATGGCAATTCTCGCACCCCGCTGCGGTGGCAAGATAGGCGCCGCGCGCGAGCTCATCCCGGTCCGCGGCGGCTGCGGCCGCCGAAACGAGAAGCAGCAGGAAAAGGGTGGCGAGTGCCGCCCTTATTTCTTGATCTCTTCGCGGTATTTTCCGTGGCAGGCGCCGCAGCCGTTCTTTCCGATATCGGCAAAGGCCGCCTGGATGGCCGCCTTGTCGCCGCCCTTCACCGCGACGAGGAGGGCGTCGGCCTTGGCGGCGGCAGTGTCGCGGGCCGCGAGGAAGCCTTTGGCGTCGCTCCACACCTCGGCTTTCGGGGCGAACTTGCCCTCGGGGTTGGGTCCCTCGGTTCCCGGCGGAAACGCATCGGGGATTTTCTTCATCGTCTGGATGAGATCGGTCGCGCCGGCCGTGGCCTTGGCGAGATCACCCTTGTCGTCGAGATAGGCCTTGATGGCCCCCAGGTCGGCGCCCTGCTCTTTCATCAGTGACTGGCGATCCTTGATGACCTGGGCCTTGTCCACTGCCAGCGCACCCGGCAGGTTGAGCGCCAGAATCGTGAACACCGCGCCCAGCGCCAGCAGCTTTAACGACGACCGCATTTGCCCCCCTCTCGCTCGCGATTTGTCTGTTCGGTTAGCGGGCCGCCCAGATTACGGCACCACCGACGGAAAGCAACCGCGATCGCGGCCCTCACCCTTATGTGATCGGCACCTCGATATGGGTCTTGAAGCCCGGGCGCTCACGCAGGCGGTCGTACCAGGCATGCAGCTTGGGCATTGACGGGCGCTCGATCGGAAAGGTGAACCAGCGGTAGATCTGGGTGCCGAGGACGATTTCCGCCAGGCTGAGCTGGGCGCCGGCGAGATAGGGCTGGCCCGCGACCGCGTCGTCTACGATCGTCCAGGCGGTGAGCGCGCGGCGCCGCGCCGCCTCGATCGCGGCGGGGTCGCGCGTCTCAGGCGTGCTGCGGATGAGCCCGAACAGCAACTGGCCCATCGGGCCGCCGACGACCGACAATTGCCAATCCATCCAGCGCTCGACATGGGTGCGCTCGGCCGGATCGCGCGGGTAGAGGCGCTCGCCATTGCGGGTCGCGGCCAGATAGCGGCAGATCGTGTTCGATTCCCACATCACCAGATCACCGTCGATGACGGTCGGAACGAGGCCATTCGGGTTGAGCTTCAGATATTCGGGGTCGCGATTGCCGCCGAACGGACCGCCGTGATCGACCCGGTCGAACGGGATGTCGAGCTCGGCGCAGCACCACAGCACTTTCTGCACGTTGGACGAGCTTGCGCGTCCCCAGATCTTCAGCATCGCCAGCCTCCTCAGGATCGGGTGCGTCATGGAGCCTCAGATTCTTGGAGAGCGCAACCACCCCGCGCCTGTCCCGGTGTATGCTGGCTTGTCAGTTTTCGGCTATCGCGACAGGAACCGAATGCACCGCCTCGGCCCCTCCATTCTCGTTCTCGTTCTCGCACTCGTCCCGGCCGGCGCCTCGGCGAGCCAGCAAGGCCTGGTGGTGACGAAAAACTGGAGCGAAATGGATAAATGCGCGCAACAGGCCCAGGCCGCGTTTCCTGATTTCACCGCCGATGCCTATGCCAAGCGCGACGCCAAGGAAAAGGAATGCCTGGCGGCGAAAAATCTGGCGCCGCGCGAGCCGCTTGCCCCCGGACGGTGAGCCCGCGGGTTCGCCAAGCCGCACTCTTTGCCGGGATCGCGTTCGCGGCGTCGCCCGGCATTGCCGCGCCGTCGTCAACAGCCGAGGGCGAGCGCGGCATGGTCGTCACCGCCCAGCACGAGGCGAGCACGGTTGGGCTGCAGATTCTCGCCGCCGGCGGCAACGCGGTCGATGCGGCGGTCGCGGTCGGCTATGCGCTGGCCGTCACTGAGCCGTGCTGCGGCAATATCGGTGGCGGCGGGTTCATGCTGATCCATCGCGCCGATGGCGGCGACACGGTCATCAATTTCCGCGAAACCGCGCCGCGCGCGGCGACGCCCACGATGTTCCTCGATGCCGCGGGCGGGGTGATGCGCGAGGCAAGCCTCTATGGCTATCGCGCCGCCGGGGTGCCGGGCACGGTGATGGGC
>JBARKH010000333.1:0-11077 GCA_049801295.1 Allostellaceae bacterium
GGCCTCAGCGTCCCCTACCGGCCGCGCGGCTCGGTGCGGCCGACGATTGCGATGCCGCAAACCGACGACGCCCTGTTCTACCAGCTCTATTTCCAGGAACCCGGGATTGCCGAGGCGGAGTTCGAGCGCGACCCGCGCGTGTCACTGCGCACCATCCTCTATTCGGCCTCCGGCGATGCGCCGCGCCGCGATTGGGGCGGGGCGGCGGCGGACAGGGTCGGCATGGTCTCGCGGCAGGGCGGTTTCCTCTCCGCGATGCTGAATCCGACATCGCTGCCGGGCTGGCTCAGCGAGGCCGATATCGATTTCTATGCCGGCGAATTCGCCCGCACCGGGTTTCGCGGCGGGCTCAACTGGTATCGCAACATCGACCGCAACTGGGAACTGCTGGCGCCCTTTGCCGGGGCAAGGGTAACGGTCCCGGCGCTCTACATCGCCGGCGACCGCGACCTCGTCGTCCACTTTCGCGGGATGGACCAGCTCCTCCGCAACCTGACGAATTTCATCCCGCAACTGCGCCAGACGATCATGCTGCCGGAATGCGGTCATTGGACCCAGCAGGAGCGCGCCGCCGAGGTCAATGCGGCAATGATCGCCTTCCTGCAACGGCTTTAGCGCCCAGTCGATGGTGATGTCGCGAACCCCAGCCCTCACCATCACCCCTGCCGGAAGTAGTGCACGCTGAAGAGGTGGTTGCGGTCGGTCCAGGTTTGGACGGGGCGGAAGCCGGCGCGCTGGGCGAGGGCGTGGAATTCGTCAATGGCGTATTTGTATGAATTCTCGGTGTGGATCAGCTCGCCCTCGGCGAAATGAAAACGGCGTCCGGCGATGGCCGCGGTCTGGTCGGCCGAGCTCTTGAGATAGAGCTCCATCCGGCCTTTTTCGGCATTGTAGAAGGCCAGATGCTCGAAGCGCTCGATATCGATGTCGCCGCCGAGCTCGCGGTTGACCCGCTCCAGGAGGTTGAGGTTGAAGGCGGCGTTGAGCCCCGCCCGGTCGTTGTAGGCGGCGTTGAGAATGGCGGGTTCTTTCTTGAGGTCGACCCCGATCAGCATTTCGCCTTCGGGCCCGAGCAATTCGGCGCAGTGGGCGAGAAAGCGCACGACCGCCTCCGGCTCAAAATTACCGATCGTCGATCCCGGGAAAAACCCGACCCGCTTGCCCGGCGGGCCGGGCAGCAGCGGTAACGGGAACGACCGGGTGTAATCTGCGCAGACCGCGACGACGCTCAGCTCGGGGAAATCGGCCGCGAGGCGGGCGGCGGCTTCGCGCAGATATTCACGCGAGATATCGACCGGCACGTAGGCGGCCGGCGCCTCCGCCGCCTCTAGGAGAATGCGCACCTTGCGGCTGGAACCGCTGCCCAATTCGACGAGGCGGCAATGGGCACCGAGCTGCGCCGCGATCGCGCTGGCATATCCCTCCAAGATCGCGATCTCGGTGCGGGTCAAATAGTATTCCGGAACCTCGCAAATCTGCTCGAACAACGCCGAGCCGCGTACGTCGTAGAAAAATTTGCAGGGCAGCGTCTTGGGCTCCTGGCCGAGCCCCGCAAGCACCGCGTCGCGAAAACTATCCTCGCTCGGCGCCAGATCGTGAAAAGTGAAGTCGCCGCCATCCATCCCTAGGCGTCCTCCGCCAGTCGCAGCCCCGAGAACGCCCAGCGCGAAGCGGGCGGGAAGAAATTACGGTAGGTCGTGCGGATATGGCCGGCCGGCGTCACCGCCGCGCCGCCGCGCAGCACCATCTGGTTCGACATGAACTTGCCGTTGTATTCGCCGATCGCGCCCTCAACCGGGCGGAAGCGCGGATAGGCGACATAGGGGCTTGCCGTCCACTCCCAGACATCGCCGATCAGCTGGCGCAGCTCGGGCACGCGTTGCGCCGGCGCCGCGTCGGGACAGGGATGGAAATGACTGCCGTCGGCGAGGTTGCCGGCGAGCGGCACGCCATCGGCGGCAACTTCCCATTCGGCCTCGGTCGGCAGCCGCTTCTTGGCCCAGCGGGCAAAGGCGTCCGCTTCGTAGCAGCTGACATGGCAGACCGGCTCGGCAGGCTCGACCCGGCGCTCGCCTGAGAGCGTGAAGACCAGCCACTCGCCATCCTCGCCACGCCAATAAAGCGGCGCCTGCCAGCCCTGCTGTTGGACGATCGCCCAGCCATCCGACAGCCAGAATTCGGGCCGGCGATACCCGCCGTCGGCGATGAATTCCAGGTATTCGCCGCACGAGACCGGATGGCTCCTCAGGCGGAACGGGTCGAGCCAGACTTTGTGGCGCGGCCCCTCGTTATCGAAGGCGAAGCCCGGGCCGGCATGGCCGAGCTCGCAAAGCCCGCCGGCGAACTCGATCCAGCCCGGCCCCGGCGCATTCGATGGCAACGCATAGGGGCGCGGCGCCTGGTATGACGGCAGCAGCGGATTGACCGAAAACACGTGCTTGATGTCCATCAGGATCAGCTCCTGATGCTGTTGCTCGTGGTTGAGGCCGAGCTCCAATCGGGACGCCATCTCGCTCCATACCGCCGCGCTCGCCCCCTCTATGAGGCGGAGCATCGCCGTCGTGACGTGGTCGCGATAGGCGCCGACCGCATCCACCGTCGGGCGCGACAGGAGGCCGCGCTCGGGGCGCGGATGGCGCGGCCCGACCGCTTCGTAATAGGAATTGAAGAGATAGGTGAAAGCGGGATCGAACCCCCGGTAGGAGGGGTCGAGGGGGCCGAGGATAAAGGTCTCGAAAAACCAGCTGGTGTGCGCCAGGTGCCACTTCGTTGGGCTGGCGTCGGGCATCGACTGGATCGCCTGGTCCTCGGGCGTCAGATTGGCGGCCAGCGACTCGGTCTGGCGGCGGATGGTTTCGAACCGGTCGCGCGCCAAATTGCGGTCTTCAGGGTGCGCCGGCTGCTGAACGGCGGTATCGAACACCTGGGTTCCCCCGTAAGCGTTGTCCCCAGCTAAACACCCGGTCGACGGCTTTGTCTCGCCCGCGCGTTCGCGCCGCGGCGCATGACATATGATGGTTGACGCGGCCCTGTAAACCTTCGCGTCGCAAGCGATGCTCAGCCGAGATAGCGTTCGCGCAGGTGGCGCTCGAAGCCGGCGGTGCCGAGCGGTGCCCCGGTCGCCCGTTCGACGAGTTCGGCGGTCGACAACAGCGACCCTTGGCCGTGGACATTTTGGCGCAGCCACGCGAAGAGCGGCGCGAACTCTCCGCGCCCGATCCCATCGGCGAGCCCGGGGATCGCGGCGCGTGCGGCGGCTAAAAGCTGCGCGGCAATCAGCGCGCCCAGCGTATAGGTCGGGAAATAGCCCCAGGCGCCGTCATACCAGTGGATGTCCTGGAGCACGCCCTCGCGATCGGTCCCCGGCACCACCCCGATCAGCGCCTTCAGCCCGTCGGCCCAGGCGCCGGGCAAATCGCGCGGTTTGAGGTCGCCCGCGATCATCGCCCGCTCCAGCCGATAGCGCAGGATCACATGGGCCGGGTAGGTGACCTCGTCGGCATCGACACGGATCGGGCCCGGGCGCACCAGGGTCTGCCGGCGATAGAGCGCCTCGGGCTCCCAGGCTTCGGGGTCACCGCCGAAGATCGCCTGCAATAGCGGCGCGGCGAACCCGGCGAAGGCCCGGCTGCGGCAGACCTGCATTTCGAGGAACAAGGATTGGCTTTCATGCATCGCCATCCCGCGCGCCGCGCCGACCGGCTGGCGCCGCCACTGGGCCGGCAGGCCGCGCTTATAGAGGGCGTGGCCAGTCTCGTGCAGCGTCCCCATCAACGCCGTCGCGAAGTCCGCCTCGTCGTAGCGGGTGGTGAGCCGCACGTCGTCCGAGGTGCCGCCGCAGAACGGGTGGGCGCTTTCATCGATCCGGCCATGCACGAAATCGAACCCGATACGCTCCATCAGCGTCATCGCGGCGCGACGCTGGTCGGCGACCGGGAAGGGCCCGCGCGGCGCTGGGCGCGCCGGACGCGCTGCCTGCCGGGCCAGCGCCGCATCGAGCACTTCCGGCAGAAACGCGGCGATATCGCCGAACAGGCGGTCGATCAGGGTGACACTGCCGCCCGGCTCGTATTGATCGAGCAGAGCCTCGTAAGGCGCCGTGGCGAACGCTTCGGCCTTGGCGGAAGCGACCTCGCGCGTCAGGTCGAGAACCCGCTCGAGCCCAGGCAGGGCGGCGGCGAAATCGTCGGCCGGACGCGCCGCCCGCCACGCGGTTTCGGACGCCGAGCAGGCGCGCGAGCGCGCGTCGATCAGATCGTCCGGGACAGCGGCGGCATGGCGCCAGCGCCGCTTCATCTCGCGCAGATTGGCGCGCTGCCAGGCGTCGAGCCAATTGTCTTGCGTCTCGGCCGCGGCGAGGAGATCGGCGATATCGGATGAGGAGAGCTGTTGATGGGCGACGACCCGGAGCGTCGCGAGCTGCTCGGCGCGCCCCGTCGCGCCACCCGGCGGCATCATCGCGGCAGCGTCCCAATGCAGCACCGCGATCGCCTCCTCGACCGCGCCGAGGCGGCCGAAGCGCGCTTCAAGTTCGAGGTATGCGCTCATCGCCTTTGCCACCCAAGCTGCGCTGCGACAGGAAATAGATCACGAGAGCCGCGGCGGCGAGCGAAAACCAGGTGATCGCGTATTGCAGGTGGTTGTTGGGTAAGGCGGGCAGGGTGACGCCGCCTTTCGGCCAACCGCCGGGGTTGGGCGTCGCGTCGGCGTCGATATAGAAGGGCGCCACATTGGCGAGCCCGTCCGCGGCACCCATAGCCCCCAAATCGACCCAATACCAATCCCCCTCTTTCGGGCGGTTGTCGGGCACGAACCAATTGGGCTTTTGCGCAGACGACAGCCGCAACAACCCGACGATTCGGATGTTACCGAAGGGCTCGTCAGCGGCGCGGGTCGCCCGGTCCTTGAGCGTACTCGGGACAAAGCCGCGATTGACAAAGAGGGTGCGGCCGTCGACCTCGCGCAGCGGCGTCAACACGTCAAATCCGGCGGCGCCCTTCGGCCCGATCGCGTTGAGGATGATTTCCTTGTCGTTGAAGAAGACACCGGCGGCGAAAACCGGGTGGAATTCGAGCCTGCGGGCCTCGCCCAGGGTCCGCGGCAGGGCGACCGGGGCCGCGGCCAGCGCCGTCTCGCGCTGGGCGATGAGGCCGCGCTTCCATTCGAGGCGCTGGAGCTGCCACACCCCGAGCGCGGCGCAAGTGATGACGATCGGGATGGTGATCAGTGTCGGCGCGAGGTGCGGGCGAAACCCGCTCATGGCCGCGGCTCAGGTCCGGGGCGGAGAATTCAGCAGATCGTGCCGGTATTGCAGCGCGATCATGCCGGCCTTGAGCGGCCGCAGCAACAGGATCCCGCCAATGAGGATCAGCGGCGTCCACAACACCATGTGAACCCAGATCGGCGGAGCGAATTTGAGTTCAACGAGCGCGGCAAGCCCGACGACGACGAGCCCAAGAAAGAAAATCACGAACACCGCCGGGCCGTCCGCCGCATCCTCGCCAGAGAAGTCGAGCCCGCAGCTCGGGCAGGCCGGCCGCACGGTCAGGAGGCCAGTGAACAGCCGTCCCTCGCCGCAGCGCGGACAGCGGCAGGCAAACGCGGCCCGGGCCACGGAGACAGGCGCGAAATGCCTTGCCTCACCCGTCACTTATCGCTCGATCAACGGTGGCGACGCCGCTATGCGTGCTTCGAGACGCGCCCAGAGGGCGCTCCTCAGCATGAGGTAGGGTTTTGATGAAATTAAGAAAAACCTCATCCTGAGAAGGCCGCGAAGCGGCCGTCTCGAAGGACGCAGAGCGCCCGTCCGCCCGGGTGGCCGCTCACTCGCCGAGCGGCACGGCGTTGCCCATGCCCCACCAGTAGATACACACGAAGAGGAACAGCCAGACGACGTCGACGAAGTGCCAGTACCAGGCCGCCGCCTCAAGCCCGAAATGGTGCGTCGGAGTGAAATCACCGCGCTGCGCGCGCCACAGACATACGGCGAGAAACGTCGTCCCGATGATGACGTGAAACCCGTGAAAACCGGTCGCCATGAAGAATGTCGAGGGATAGATCCCGCCGGTGAAGTGAAAGGCGGCGTGGCTGTATTCGTAAGCCTGGACCGAAGTGAAGCAGAGGCCGAGGATCACCGTCACGATGAGCCCCTGAACGAGACCCCTCTGGTTGCCTTCCAAGAGCGAATGATGTGCCCAGGTAACCGTCGTCCCGGATAAGAGGAGGATCAGCGTATTGAGGAACGGGAAGGCGAACGGATCGAACGGGTGAATGCCCTTGGGCGGCCACACCCCGCCGACCGGGAACAGGCTTGAGGAAAAGAACGCCCAGAAGAACGCCGAAAAGAACATCACCTCCGAGGCGATGAACAAGGCCATGCCGTAGCGCAGGCCGAGCTGCACGACCGGGTTGTGATAGCCCTCGAAGGTCGCCTCGCGAATGACGTCGCGCCACCACACCGCCATCGTCAAGGGTACGGCGATAAAGCCGATGATCATCAGGAGGACGCCGTGGCCGTGCATGAAGAGGACCCCGCCCGTGGCGAGGAGTCCGGCCGCTATCGCACCGACGATCGGCCACGGGCTCGGATCGACGAGGTGATAGGGGTGCTTGTGCCCGCCATGGGCGTCGCCGTGAGCAGTGGCATGGGGGTCATGGGCGTGAGTGTCGGTCATGTCTGTCCGCCAAGATCGCTCTGTCTGTCGCTCAATTCACCACCCGGGTCCGCGCCGGAGCCCGTTCAGGCGGGCTGGCCGACGCGGCCGGGCCACCGGATTCGGGCGCCCGGTACATCGTGTAGGACAAGGTTATCGTGCGCACTTCCCGCGTGCCTGGGTCATGCAGCACGGCTGGGTCGACGAAGAAGGTGACCCCCATATCGCGGCTCTCGCCCGGCGCGAGGCGCTGCTTGGTAAAGCAGAAGCATTGCAGCTTGTCGAAATAGATCCCGACTTTTGTCGGCGTGACATTGTCGGTCGCCGATCCGGTCACCGTTTCGGTGCTCTTGTTGACGGCGCGGAAGAATACTTCGCGCTGCTCGCCGGGATGCACGCGCAATTCCGGCGTGACCGGACGGAATTCCCACCCCAGATCGGGCGCCGTCTCGGCATCGAAGCGCACCGTGATGACGGCGTCGGCGACCTCTGTGGGCGCGGCGGCGGCGCGCTGGGTCGTGCCGCCGTAGCCGGTGGCCTCGCAAAACATCCGATAGAGCGGCACCGAGGCGAAGGACAGCCCAACCATTCCAACCACTACCGCGGCGAGCGGCAGTACGGTGGCAAGGGTGCGGCGGTTCATCCGACCAGAACCTCGAACAGCGGCTGGTGCGTCCTTCGAGACGGCCGCTTCGCGGCCTCCTCAGGATGAGGGTAAGCCCTTAATTTCAGGCACAAATCACCCTCATCTTGAGGAGCGCTCCGCAGGAGCGCGTCTCGAAGGACGCAGGGCGCGACGGCGGGGCGAAGCACGCTAGCCTCCACTGATCCGCACGATGGTGACGATGTAAAACAGCGCCACCAGTGCGAGGAGGAGCGCAAGGAGCGCGCGGTTGCGCCCCCGCATCCGGCGCTCGCGCTCGTCCATCACGAGGCCGGCCGTCAAGGGACACCCGCGCCGACGCGATCGACCAGCAGCGCGGTGAAGACGAGGAACAAATAGAGCAGCGAAAACGCAAACATCTGCCGCGCGGCTCTCTCGGTATCGTCGCGCCAGACCCGGATCGCGGTGGCGGTGAATGCGAGGCTTAGGGCGCCGGCGCTGATTGCGTAAACCGGCCCGGCGAGCCCGAGGAACCACGGCATTACGCTCGTCGGCCACAGCATCAGCGTATAGATCAGCATCTGGCGCTTGGTTTCGCGCGCGCCGGCGACAACCGGCAGCATCGGCACCCCGGCGGCAGCGTATTCCCCGGCGCGGTAGAGCGACAGCGCCCAGAAATGCGGCGGGGTCCAGAAAAAGATGATGGCGAAGAGAGCGACCGCGCCCCAGCCAACATCGCCCGTGACCGCGGCCCAGCCGATGAGCGGCGGCAGCGCCCCGGCCGCTCCGCCAATCACGATGTTTTGCGGGGTGCGGCGTTTCAGCCAGATCGTGTAGATGAAGACGTAGAAGAGGATGGTCAGCCCCAGCAATTGCGCGGCCACCCAGTTGATCGCCAGCCCCATCACCGCAACCGCGCCGACCGCCAGCACGACCCCGAAACCTAACGCCTCGCCCGGCATCATCCGCCCGGCCGGCAAGGGCCGCATCGCGGTCCGCCGCATCACCGCGTCGATGTCGCGGTCGTACCACATGTTGATCGCGCCCGAGGCGCCCGCGCCGACCGCGATGCACAACACCGCGACCGCGGCCAGCACCGGATGAAGGTGCCCCGGCGCCACGACGAGCCCGACAAACCCGGTGAAGACGACGAGCGACATGACCCGGGGTTTGAGGATCTGGATGTAGTCGCCGGCCGCCGCGCCGGCATAGCTGGCAACAGAATTCGAGGGAATTTGGCTCACCTCGCTACTCGCCGGGCTCGCACGCGCGATCCCCCTAATGCGCCGCCGAGGCGATCACCGGCACCTCGTCGTAGCTGTGGAACGGCGGCGGCGAGGAGACCGTCCATTCCAGCGTCGTCGCCCCCTCGCCCCAGTAATTGGCGCCGACCCGGCGCCCCGCGAGGAGGGTGTGGAACACGATGAAGATGAAAAACAGCGTCGAGCCATAGGAGATGAAGGCGCCGATCGACGACACGAAATTCCACCCGGCGAAGGCATCCGGATAGTCGGCGATGCGCCGCGGCATGCCGGCCAGCCCGAGAAAATGTTGCGGGAAGAAGCACAGATTGACGCCGATGAAGGTCGTCCAGAAATGGATCTTGCCAAACGTCTCGTTGTATTGGCGCCCCGACATCTTGCCGATCCAGTAATAGAACCCGGCAAACAGCGAGAACACCGCGCCGAGCGACAGCACGTAATGGAAATGGGCGACGACATAATAAGTGTTGTGCAGGGAATAATCGACGCCGGCATTGGCCAGGACGACGCCGGTTACGCCGCCGATCGTGAACAGGAAGATGAAGCCGATCGCCCACAGCATCGGCGTCTTGAACTCGATGGAGCCACCCCACATCGTGGCGATCCACGAGAAGATCTTCACGCCGGTCGGCACGGCGATGACCATCGTCGCCGCGGTGAAATAGGCGCGGGTGTCGACGTTGATGCCGGTCGTAAACATGTGGTGCGCCCACACGACAAACCCGATCCCGCCGATCGCGACCATCGCATAGGCCATGCCGAGATAGCCGAAAATCGGCTTTTTCGAAAAGGTCGAGACGATCTGCGAGACCATGCCGAACCCCGGCAGGATCATGATGTAGACCTCGGGATGGCCGAAGAACCAGAACAGGTGAAGGAACAAGAGCGGATCGCCGCCACCCGCCGGATCGAAGAAGGTGGTGCCGAAATTGCGGTCGGTGAGGAGCATCGTGATTGCGCCGGCGAGGACCGGCAGCGCGAGCAGCAACAGGAACGCCGTCACCAGGATCGACCACACGAACAGCGGCATCCGGTGCAGCGTCATTCCCGGCGCGCGCATGTTGAAGATCGTCGTGATGAAGTTGATCGAGCTCATGATCGACGAGGCGCCGGCGAGATGCAGCGAGAAGATCGCCATGTCGATCGCCGGCCCCGGATGACCCCCCGGCCCGGCCGCCGAAAGCGGCGGGTAGATCGTCCAGCCGACCCCGGCCCCGGCGCCGTTGACCCCATCGCCGGCGCCGACCATGGTCGATCCGACCAGCAACAGGAAGGATGGGATCAGGAGCCAGAAGCTGACGTTGTTCATGCGCGGGAAGGCCATGTCCGGCGCGCCTATCATCAGCGGCACGAACCAGTTGCCGAACCCCCCAAACGTCGCCGGCATGACCACGAAAAACACCATAATGAGGCCGTGCGCGGTGATCAGCACGTTGTAGAACTGGTGATCGGTGATCAGCGTGTTGCCGGGATGCATCAGCTGCGCACGCATCAAGACCGACATCGCGCCGCCGAGGACCCCGGCGAAGATCGCCAGGCAGATATAGAGAGTGCCGATATCCTTGTGATTGGTCGAGGCGAGCCAGCGGGTGAAGAAGCCCGGCCGATGATCGTGCGCCGCGTGATCGGCGCCGGCGGCTGCATCATGATAAGCCATCAGGGACCTCTCCGCTGTCAGTTGCCGGCCGGGGCGTCGCCGGATCGGGCCGGCTGGCCGTCGCCCGTAGGCGCAGCCGCGATCATCGTCGTACCCCCGTCCGCGCCGCTGTCGGGCGCGGCGGCGGCGAACTTCTTCTTGGCGTCGCCCAGCCAGGTATCGAAATCGGCCTTCGACACCGCCTTGACCTCGATCGGCATGAAAGCGTGGTTGACCCCGCAGATCTGGTTGCACTCGCCGTAATAGGTGCCGGCGCGCTCAACCTTGAACCAACTCTCGTTGAGCCGGCCGGGAACGGCATATTCCTGGACCCCGAACGAGGGGATGAACCAGCTGTGGATGACGCCGTCCGCGGCCGAGGTGATCTGCACCCGTACCGTCGCCCCGACCGGTACGACCAGCGGATTGTCTACGCTCAAGAGACGCTTGTCGCCGGGCTTCAGATCCTTGCCCTCGAGAAGGTTGCTGCTGAACTTGAGCCCGCCCTGGTCGGGGTATTCATAAGACCAGAACCACTGGTTGCCGGTGATCTTGATCGTCATGTCGGCCTTGGGCACCGCGTCCATGTAATACATCAGCTTGAACGACGGCACCGCGATGGCGACGAGGATCAACACCGGCACCACCGTCCACAGGAACTCGATCATGGGATTGTGCGTGGTGCGGGTCGGCACCGCGTTGCGGGTGTGATGGAACCGCACCATCACGTAAAGCAATAAGCCAAGGACAAAGACCGTGATCAGGGAGATGATGACCAGCAGCAGATCATGGAACGAGTTGATCCGCTCGTGGACCGGGGTCGCCGAGGGCTGCATACCGAGTTCCCAGGGCCGCGGCTCGGCTGCGCCGGCGACCGTCGCGAGCGCGGCCATGCCGGCGAGCGCTAGGGCCAGGACGACGC
>JBARKH010000334.1:0-3936 GCA_049801295.1 Allostellaceae bacterium
GCGCTGCATCTTCAGCATCTCATCTCGGCGCGGGGCTGCCTTGGCGGCGCTCTCGGCAGCAACAGTACCGACGCTGCCGGTGTCCGGCGGCGGCAGGATACGCCCGCCCGATTCGACCGGCACCATCGGGCGCATCACATAATAGCTCTCGTAGAGCGCCTGGCGGAATGTCACGGGATTGCCGGAAAGGAGCGTCAACTCGACATCCTGCCAGGCCCGCCCGCTGAAATTCTCGAGGACCGCCCAGCCTTGCAGCCGGGCCGTCTCGGCCTTGGGGTCGGGCGGCAGGCTCATCCGGTAGGAAGCCTTCCACAGCGGCATCGCGACGACATAGCCGACCCGCACATTGCGCGCCCCGGTGCCGTGAACCTGGAGGCTCAACTGGCGCCGTCCGCTCGCGCGATAGGCGGCGATGCGTGACAGCGCGGTGTCGACCTGGCGCTGCAAGGCGGGATCGGCGAAGGCAATTGCGTCGGCATCCTGCAGCACGAATTGCTGCAATCCCGCATCGGTCATCACGCTGACCCGCGAGCTTGTGCGAGCGACGCCGGCGGCATCGCGCGTCGTTTCTTCGTCGACATGGACGAGCCGGCCCGCGATCGCCTTCGGCGCGGCGACGCGGATCTCGGCGCCTTGCAGCGCATTGAGGAGAGCCGTCTCGGAATTGAGCGCGGCGCGGTCGAACGGCAGATCGACAAAGCTCTGGGTCAAGGGCTCGCGGCCGGGCAGGGTGATCTCTCCCGCCGAGCCGCCGGCATCGTAGACGACGAGGCTTTTCAGCACGTCGTCGACCTGGTCAAGCGGCACATCGAGCGCGAGTGTCGCGTTGCCCTCGACTGCGGCCTCGTATTCGAAGTAGCCGACCCCGCCGGTCGACAGCACGACCCGCTTCAGCACCAATTCGGCCGCAGTGGCCGGGAGCGTCGTCAGCAAGATCCAGGCGGCCAACGCCACGAACCCATACGCCGACCGTCGTGTCATTTCCGCCTCCTGCGCGAACCTAACCGATCGTCGGATGCGAGAATGGCGAATTTGCGGTGCCGCGATGCTCAATTGTGGCGTGGGCCGACTATCCCAGAGCGAAGCCCTCGTAGCCGTTGGCCGCGATCTCGTCGCACCTTCTGCGGTAGCCGCCGACGCCTTCAGGGTTCAGATACGGCAGGAAGGCGCGCGGCTTCCCCGGAATATTCGCGCTCATGTACCAGGAGTTGGTGCGCGGGAAGAGGGTCCCGCTGACGATCTCGTTGACATGCGCGACCCACGCCTCCTGCGCCTCGGGCAAGGCTTCGATCGTGGTCTTGCCGGTTTTGCGCATGGTCTCGATGCAGTCCGCGATCCATTCGACGTGCTGCTCGATCGAGACCGGCATGTTCGACAATACCGACGGGCTTTGCGGGCCGGTGATGGTGAACAGATTGGGGAACCCGGCAACCGAGATGCCGAGATAGGTGTGCGGCCCATCCGCCCAGGCCTGATCGAGCTTGTGGCCGCCGCGACCCGTGAGATTGAGCGCCTTGAGCGGGCCAGTCAGCGCATCGAACCCGGTGGCGAAGACAATAATGTCGAATTCGTATTCCTTGCCGCCCGCCTTGATCCCGTGCTCGGCGATTTCCTCGATCGGACCATCGGTCGAAGCATCGACGAGCAGGACGTTATCCTTGTTGTAGGTTTCGTAATAGTTGGTGTCGAGCGGTGTGCGCTTGGTACCAAAATGATGCTTGGGAATGAGTTTCTCCGCGACGCCCGGATCTTTGACGGTCCGGCGGATCTTGCGCTTCAAGTAATCGGTACAGATATCGTTGGCCGCCTCGCTCAGGACCATGTCCTGGTAGTTGGCCAGGTTGAAGGCGAAGCCGCCCTGGTCCCACATCCCCTCGAACGCGCGCTCGCGCTCCTCCGCGGTCGCTTCCAGCACCGATTTCGGAATGCGGTCGAGTTCGAACCCGGCGACCGATTGGCGGGTCCGCTCGATGATGCCGTCATAATCCGCTTTGCGGGCGTTCACCCGTTCGGGGTCGACTTTACCGTTGCGCGCCGGCAAGCAGTAGTTGGGGGTGCGCTGGAATACCGTCAGCTGTTTGGCCTGCTGCGCGATTACCGGGATCGCCTGAACCGCGGTGGCGCCGGTGCCAACGACGGCGACGCGCTTGGCGGTGAAGTCGATGCCGCCGCGCGGGAACCGGCTCGTATGGCACCATTTGCCCCGGAAGTTCTCGAGGCCCTTGAACGGCGGCAGGTTTGTATCGGACAACGTGCCGACGGCCGTGATCAGATAGCGCGCCACCGTCTCTTCGCCGTTGTCGGTGCGCACCCGCCACACATTTTCACTTTCGTCGAACGAGGCGCCAGTCACCCGCGTATTGAATTGGATGTCGCGCTTCAGGTCGTGGCGCTCGGCGACACGCTCCAGATACCGGAGAATTTCGGGTTGCTCGGGATAGCGTTCGGACCATTCCCATTCCTGCAACAGCTGCCTGTCCCAGGTGCAGCAGTAGACATAGGATTCGGAATCGCAGCGCGCGCCCGGGTAGCGGTTCCAATACCAGGTGCCGCCGACGGTTTCGCCGGCTTCGTATACGCGGACCTTTAGCCCCAGCCTGTCCCGCAGCGCTTTGAGCATGTACATGCCGGAAAACCCGGCACCGATGACTACGGCGTCGAAGTTTCGAGCTTCGCTATCCAATTGTCGTCTCCCTCAGGTACTTGGCGTCTCGCCCCGCACTGGGACGGAGATTGACAGCGGCGCGGGTCGCGTCAAACACTTCGCCCCTTTGCAGCGGGGTCAGGCGTGGCGGCACAGAGCGTAGCAGCGGCGAGGCTTGGGGTCGATATCGGCGGCACCTTTACCGATGTCGCGCTGGAGGTTGGGGAGCGCCGCTACAGCGCCAAGATCCTCACGACCCCGGAAGCGCCGGAGCGCGCGGTCATCGAGGTGATCGGCACGGTGCTGCGGGAAGCCGGGCTCACGCCCGGCGACCTCTCGATCATCATCCACGGCACGACCCTCGCCACCAACGCGATCATCGAGCGCAAGGGGGCGAAGACCGCGCTCGTCACCACCGAGGGGTTCCGCGACACGGTCGAGATCCGGCACGAAAACCGCTTCGAGCAATACGACGTCAACATCGATCTGCCACCGCCCCTGGTGCCGCGGCGGCGGCGCTTTGTCGTCCCCGAGCGGGTCGACGCAAAGGGCCGCACAATCATCCCGCTCGACGAGGGCGCGGTCGAAGCTCTCGCCGAAGGCTTCGCCGCGTCGGGGATCGAGAGCGTCGCGATCGGCTTTCTGCACAGCTTCACCAATCCCTCGCACGAACAGCGCACCCGCGACATCCTCGCCGCGCGCCTCCCGGGCGTGACCTTGACCCTCTCCTGCGAAGTCTCGCCCGAGATGCGCGAATACGAGCGCTTCTCGACCGCCTGCGCCAACGCCTATGTCCAGCCTATGATCGGGCGCTATCTCGCCAGTCTCCAAGCCCTGCTGCGCGCCCAGGGGTTCAGCTGCCCGCTCTTTCTAATGCTGTCGGGCGGCGGCTTGACGACGGTCGAGACCGCGATCCGCTTTCCGGTGCGGCTGGTCGAGAGCGGCCCCGCCGGCGGCGCCATTTTCGCCAGCCATATCGCCCGGCAATGCGGGCTCGACAAGGTTCTCTCCTACGACATGGGCGGGACCACCGCCAAGATCTGTCTGATTGACGAATTCCAGCCGCAAACCAGCCGCGCCTTCGAGGTCGCGCGTATCTACCGTTTCAAGAAGGGGAGCGGCCTGCCGTTGCGCATCCCGGTCATCGAGATGGTCGAGATCGGCGCCGGCGGCGGCTCGATCGCGCGGGTTGATCGGCTGAAGCGGATCACCGTCGGCCCCGACAGCGCCGGCGCCGATCCGGGCCCCGCGTGTTACGGCAATGGCGGGGCGCTGCCGACCGTAACCGACGC
>JBARKH010000335.1:0-3159 GCA_049801295.1 Allostellaceae bacterium
GGGCGAGGCCGCTGCCCCGGCCCGCGGGTTCGGCGATGGCGGATCCCCGCTTCTTCGATCGAGCCGGGCCGTTTTCGCTCGAAGCGCTTGCGGCGTTGAGCGGGGCGAGGCTGCACGAGCCGAAAGGCGGGGACCGGCTGTTCGCCGATGTTGCTCCCCTCGAGACCGCCGGCCCCGAGGATGTGACGTTTCTCGACAACCGCAAGTATCTCGACGCGTTCGCCCGCTCGCACGCCGGGGCCGCGTTTGTCGACGACCGCGTGATCGGCAGAGCCCCAGCGGGGATGGCGTTGTTGATCGCCCGCGATCCCTACAAGGCGTTCGCGCGCGCCGCGCAAGCCTTCTATCCGCTGAAGCCGGTGACGCCGAGGCGGGCGCCGTCGGCGATCATCGACCCCGCCGCGTGGGTTCCGCCCGATTGCGACATCGCCGAGCATGTGGTGATCGAGGCTGGGGTGCGGCTCGGCGCGCGCTGCCAGATCGGTGCGAACACGGTAATTGCCGCCGGGGTCGAGCTCGGCGATGATTGCCGGGTCGGCGCCAATGTGACGCTCAGCCATTGCGTGATCGGTGCGCGTGTCGTGCTGCATCCGGGCGTCCGTATCGGCCAGGCGGGCTTTGGCTTCGCACCGGATCCGGCCGGGCCGGTCAAGATCCCGCAACTCGGCCGGGTGATCGTCGGCGAGGATGTCGATATCGGGGCCAATACGACGATCGATCGCGGCTCGGGACACGACACCGTGATCGGTCCCGGCACGATGATCGATAATCTGGTCCAGATCGGGCACAATGTCGTTCTCGGCCGAGGCTGCGTCCTGGCCGGCCAGGTGGGAATATCCGGCAGCACCGAATTCGGCGAGTTTGTCATGGCGGGAGGACAGGCCGGTTTTGCCGGCCATCTCAAGATCGGCAGTGGGGCGCGGATCGCGGCGAAATCGGGCCTGATGCGCGATGTCGCGCCGGGCGAGACGGTTTGCGGTTCGCCGGCGGTGCCGATAGGCTTGTTCATGAAACAGGTGGCGATACTGCAGCGCCTTGCGAAAAAAAGGGACGGAGGATGATCGATCCGGCCTGCACCGACGAGCGCTCGCCTGAGCTCGATCTTCAGCGGATCATGGAGATGATCCCGCACCGCCATCCCTTTCTGATGATCGACAAGGTCATCGACGTAGTGGCGAACGAGCGGGCGACCGGCATCAAGAATGTTTCGATCGACGAATACTATTTCCAGGGTCATTTCCCGGCCCGTCCGGTGATGCCGGGCGTCTTGATCATCGAGGCGATGGCGCAGACCGCGGCGGTGCTCGTCGTCCATACCCTGGGACCCGAGGCAGAGGGCAAGCTCGTCTATTTCATGAGCGTCGACAACGCGCGGTTTCGCCGGCCCGTGGTTCCCGGCGATTGTCTCCATGTCCGCGTCACCAAGCAGCGTCATCGCGGCAATGTCTGGAAATTCGAAGGCCGCGCCGAGGTTCGCGGCCACTTGATGGCGGAAGCCGTGTTCGCCGCGATGATCCTGAGCGACTAGGCCGCGTATGCCGCAAATTCACCCGACCGCGATCGTGATGCCCGGCGCGACAGTGGCCGGCGATGTCGCGATCGGGCCTTATTGCGTGATCGGCGAGCATGTCGTGCTGGGCGCCGGAGTGAGCCTCGCCTCGCATGTCGTCGTCGACGGACGCACGACGATCGGCGAGCGCACGCGCATCTTCCCGTTCGCCTCGATCGGCTTCGAGACGCAGGATCTGAAATACAAGGGCGAGCCCTCCTCGCTCGAGATCGGCCACGACAATACGGTCCGCGAGCACGTGACGATCAACCCCGGCACCGAGGGCGGCGGCATGGTGACGCGCGTCGGCAATCATTGCCTCTTGATGGTCGGCGCGCATGTCGCGCATGACTGCCAGATCGGCGACCACGTCATCCTCGTCAACAACGCCACGCTCGGCGGCCATGTCGTCATCGAGGATTACGCGATCCTCGGCGGGCTCTCGGCGGTGCACCAGTTCGTCCGCATCGGCCGCCATGCGATGATCGGCGGGATGTCCGGGGTCGAGCGCGATGTCATTCCGTACGGCGTGGTGATCGGCGACCGCGCGCGCCTCACCGGGCTCAACATCATCGGCATGCAACGCCGCGGCTTCAGTCGCGACGACATCCAGGGGCTGCGCAGCGCCTATCAGTTCCTGTTCTCGGACGGTGGGACGTTCAACGACCGCGTGACCGAGGCGGCCGAGCGCTTCGCCGGGATCGGCCCGGTCGACGATTTGATCGCCTTCATCCGCGCCGATTCGAGCCGCGCGATCTGCCAGCCGAAAGGGCCGAATGGCAGCTGACGCCGAGGTTTTAGCACAAGGTCCGCCCCAAGGCCCACCCCAAGGTCCCCTGGGCATCATCGCCGGCAGCGGCGGGTTGCCGCGCCGGGTGATCGAAAGCTGCCGCGCCGCCGGGCGCGAGGTGTTTGTTCTGGCGCTCGAGGGCGAGGCCGACCGTGCTGCGGTCGAGGCTGTGCCGCATGCCTGGTGCCGCATCGGCGCCGGGGCGAAGGGCCTCGACCTCTTGCGCGCCCACGCGGTCGATGAACTGGTGCTCGCCGGCGGGGTGCGCCGTCCCTCGCTCGCCGCGCTGCGGCCAGATTGGCGCGCCGCCAAGTTCCTGGCCCGGGTCGGCTATCGCACGCTCGGTGACGACGGGCTCCTCGGCGCCATCGTCAAGGAGTTCGAGCGCGAGGGCTTCCGCGTCGTCGGCGCTGATCAGCTGCTCGACAGCGCGGAATTGCCCGAAGGGCCACTCGGCAGGCTCCAGCCCGATGCCGACGCCGACGCCGATATCGCCCACGGCGTGCGCCTCGCGCGGGCGATTGGCGCCCTTGATATCGGCCAGGCGGTCGTCGTCCAACAAGGGCTCGTGCTCGGGGTCGAGGCGATCGAAGGCACTGACGGTTTGTTGCGCCGCTGCGCTCTGTTGCGCCGCGACGGCCCGGGCGGAGTGCTCGTCAAGGTCGAGAAGCCGGGCCAGGAACGGCGCGCCGACCGCCCGGTGATCGGCCCGCAAACCGTGATCCTCGCCGCCGAAACCGGGCTGCGTGGCATCGCGGCCGAAGCCGGCGCGACGCTCCTTCTCGACCGCGACGAGGTCGCGCGCCTCGCCGATAAGGCC
>JBARKH010000336.1:0-2792 GCA_049801295.1 Allostellaceae bacterium
CTTGCGGTTGGTGCGCGACAACACCAGCATCTGATTGACGATGGTCCGATAATCGTTCCAGCGCTCCTTGAATCGGCCGTACAGATCGTCCTCCGCGGCATTGTGGCGAATGCGCTCGAAGCCGCGCTCGGCCTCGGCAATGGAGCGGTCGAGCGTCGCCATCTGCCGTTCGGTCGCCGCGGTCTCGGCCGGATCAGACGACAACAGATTGCTGCCCTCGATGGCGCGGAAGTCGGAGGTGAAATTGTTGAGGTCACCGAGCGCGCGGGTGGTTGGTAGCCACAGCTCTGCCACGTCGGCGGAGAGCCGGTTGAAATTGCTCAGCCGCCAGATGCTGAACAGACCGAGGACGACCACCAGCGAAAAGAACAGCAGGAACACCGCGGTCAGGTGAAACCGGATCGAATGCGGCTGCCGCATTGGGGGCCAACCATCAGTGAGTTAAAGACTTGGGCAGTGTCGCGGGACCGCAACGGCAGTCCTTTGCAACATCACATATATAGTGAATTATATATCAGTCAGGCGTTGACTGGAACCTGATTCGGCGATCCCTCGCTACAATCAGGCTTGTCGGTTAAATTCGGGCTCGAATGTGAGCTGACGATCTTCCCGGTATTCCTCGTATGACCGAAGCACAAAAGAAGATTCTTTGCATCGAGGACGACCGCGAGACTGCGGCGCTGATCGTCGAGGAGCTGGTCGATCGCGGCTACGCCGTCAGCATCGCCCATGACGGAAGCGAGGGACTGGCCGCCATCCTCAAGATCATGCCCGACCTGGTGCTGTCGGATATCAGCATGCCGGTGCTGTCAGGATTCGAGGTGCTGGAGCGCCTCATCGCGCTGGCGCCGCGGTTCGCGAAAATGCCCTTCGTCTTCCTCACCGCGCTGACCGACCGGGACAACGAGCTCAAGGGGCGGCAATTGGGCGCGGACGACTACGTGACCAAGCCGATCGACTTCGACGTGCTGGCGACCATCATCGCGGCACGGTTGGCCGGCGTCGCCCGCACCGGCCTATGGCCAAAGGTCGCCGCGCTCAACGATCGCGAGGTCGAAGTCCTGACCTGGGCGGCGCGCGGCAAGACCTCGGCGGAGATCGCGCAAATACTCGGCTTGACCAAGCGCACGATCGATTTTCACATCGACAATGCGCGCGCCAAGCTCGGCGCCGCGACCCGCACCGCGGCGGTCATCAAAGCCACCACCGGGCGTCTGATCGAGCCTTAGGCCGTTACCAGACAGCGATGAGGCAGATCACCGCGAAGGGGACCGCGACCAGCCCGAGGTAGAGCCAAGTCCGATAGTGGCTGGGGTCCTTCGGCGCCTTGATGAGGTGGACCCCCAGCCAGACGCAAACCGCCAGGCCCAAAACCATGCGAACGAGATCGCTCGGCGTGTCGTAAACCGTCCAGACGGTTTCGTTCTGGGGCATGCTGACGCGAAATGTGATTACGACCAGGCAGGCAATGAAGAGAGCCCGTAATACGGTGCTCGCCATCCGCAAGCCGAGGCTGACATTTGATGCCGGCGCCTTCGAGTCAGGCGGCGTCTGTGGCGGCCATGCGCCCGCTCCGACTGGCGATCCCACTGTTGCTCCCTTTCTTATGCTGTGGGGCTCAGTACTCATAGGCTTTTTCGCCGAAGAGATACAGAATTTATGTAACTATAAAATTTATGTAACTTTAAGAGTGCAATGCCTTAAGAGTGGGCATGCATGACCGCGATACGATGGAACTTCTATTTGAATCCGTTACTTGCAGGAATTTTTGCTGGAAGCAGGCTGGGCGCTCTCGAGTCGGCGGATGCACAACCGGACGGGCAATAACGGTTCATCCGCAACGATCCATCGACTCAGTGCTGGCTTAGTGCTTGGGCCGGATTGTCGTGCCGCTGATTCCAGCGACCGGCTTCGCCGGTCCGCCGACGCTGGACAGACCAACGCCAGGCCGCACGAAGTTGGTTCCGTTGATCGTTCCGCGATTGAGCGTGGAAGATCTGACGTTCGAATTCGCATTTGATGGCGGGTGTGCAAACGCTCCGCCGGATCTTGCATGGCCGCCGCTGGTGTTTGCGCCAAGGCCTGTTGGTGCGGCGGCGGGGTCGCTTACGAACGCCGGCAGATCGCGCTGCTGGCCGCGTCCTTGCTCGATGTCGTGGCGCGCGACAGGCAAGCCGATCGCGTCGCGCGTAACGCCCCCAGGACTTTCATGGGCGGACCGCCGCGGCCGAAAGAGAGGCCGAGCGAACGGCCAGTGTTTCGTATCGGCGTTCTTCGCGGCATTCCGCCTGCCCGGCGCCCAAGGCTGCACCGTGATGCGCGTATCGGTCGTATCGGAATCCTTGCCGGCGGAAGGCGCCGGATTAACGTCCCCGCCGGCGGCGTTTCCCTTTTGCCCACCCTCGCCGGCCACGGGTCTGCTCTCGCCGTTGCCCTTTGGAGCCTGCTGATGGTCGAGCTTTGGCGCGCCCGCGGCAGCCGCGGGCGTAGGTGCGCCGCTGCCTTCCGGGCTCGCCGGCACGGTCGCGCCACCGTCGTGGCTCGCCTCGTGGGCATAGCCCTGCGTCGCCCAGGCCCAGACCAGCGCGATCGCCAGAAGATGGACAGCGATTCTCAAGCCCTTCTCCTCGGCAGCATCGGCTTCACTCGCCCGCCGGCGCTGCGTCGGCCGTGGGCTGGGACGTTACCTCAGCCTGTCGCCCCAGAAATATCGTTTGCAGTGCCGGAACGACCACGAGCAACATGATCGGCCCGATCAGCATGCCGCCCACGATCACGGTGGCGAGCGGTCG
>JBARKH010000337.1:0-4644 GCA_049801295.1 Allostellaceae bacterium
GCTTCGTGCCGTGGCGCGGGCGTCTCCTGGTGCTGCGCGAGCTGTCCGCCACGACGGCGCGGCTCGAACCGGGCGCGCATCTGCTGTGGGATCGGCGCTTTATCGCCGATCTGACGCCGGCAGCGCCGCGAGGCTTTACGCTCGGCTATCTCGGGCAGAGCGGCGGCGTCGCCGCCACCGATCATGGCGCCGGCGATTTGCCGCGCCTCATCTATCCGGTGCTGCCGGCCTTGTGGGATGAGGAGGGTCTGGCGGCGGTGCCGCACTTGGGCTACCGCCGCCCCGGGGTGGGCGCGCTGCCGCGGCTTTCCTTCCACGCCGAGAACCCGCTTACACAAGCGGGCTTTACAGTTGTTTAATCGCTGGAGCATCCTATCTTTTGCATGCGTGGAGACCCCGGCGCGGTTCGATCGGGCGTGTTGTCCGAGGCGGTAGGGAAGGGCGTAGCAGCGTGAATAATTTCGGCAAGAATCTCGCCCTTTGGATCGTCATCGGCCTGCTTCTCGTCGCCCTGTTCAACCTGTTCCAGACTTCCTCGACCCGCGGTCCGCAATCGACGCGCGCGTTTTCCGACTTCGTCGCCGACGTCAATCGCGGCCAGGTCACCGATGTCACGATCCAGGGCGACAGCATCATCGGCCACTTCACCGACGGCCGCGCCTTCAGCACCTATGCGCCGAAAGATCCGGGTCTGGTTGGCCGGTTGATCGACAAGGGCGTGCGCATCACCGCTTCCCCCGTCGACGAGAACGTGCCGTCGCTGTTCGGTGTGCTGGTGTCCTGGTTCCCGATGCTGCTGTTGATCGGGGTGTGGATCTTCTTCATGCGCCAGATGCAGGGCGGCGGCGGCCGGGCGATGGGGTTCGGCAAGAGCCGGGCGCGCCTCCTCACCGAAAAGGTCGGCCGCATCACCTTCGAGGATGTCGCCGGCATCGACGAGGCCAAGCAGGAACTCGAGGAGATCGTCGAATATCTGAAGGATCCGCAGAAATTTCAGAGGCTCGGCGGCAAGATCCCCAAGGGCGTGCTGCTCGTCGGCCCGCCCGGCACCGGCAAGACCTTGCTCGCCCGCGCCATCGCCGGTGAGGCCAATGTGCCGTTTTTCACGATATCCGGCTCGGATTTCGTCGAGATGTTTGTCGGCGTCGGCGCCAGCCGGGTGCGCGACATGTTCGAGCAGGGAAAGAAGAACGCGCCTTGCATCATCTTCATCGACGAGATCGACGCGGTCGGCCGGCATCGCGGCGCCGGCCTTGGCGGCGGCAATGACGAGCGCGAGCAGACATTGAACCAGCTGCTCGTCGAGATGGATGGCTTCGAGGCCAACGAGGGCGTGATCCTGATCGCCGCGACCAACCGGCCCGACGTCCTCGATCCGGCGCTGCTGCGGCCGGGCCGCTTCGATCGCCAGGTGGTCGTGCCCAACCCCGATGTCGTCGGGCGCGAGAAGATCCTCAAAGTGCATATGCGCAAGGTCCCGCTCGCCTCCGACGTCGATCCCAGGATCATCGCGCGCGGCACCCCCGGCTTCTCCGGCGCCGATCTCGCCAATCTCGTCAACGAGGCGGCGCTGATGGCGGCGCGCCGCGGCAAGCGCTCGGTGGCGATGGGCGAGTTCGAGCAGGCGAAGGACAAGGTCATGATGGGCGCCGAGCGGCGCTCGATGGTGATGACCGAGGAGGAAAAGACGCTGACTGCCTATCACGAAGCGGGCCACGCCATGTGCATGCTCTTCGCCGAGGCGCACGAGCCCTTGCATAAGGTGACGATCATCCCGCGCGGCCGCGCCCTGGGCGTCACGATGTTCCTGCCCGAACGCGACAAGTACAGCCAATCGAAGCAGGAGATTAAGGCGATGATGACCAGCCTCTTCGGCGGGCGCGTCGCTGAGGAACTGATCTTCGGCGAGGATAAGGTCACCACCGGGGCGGCCGACGACATCCGCCGCGCCACTGGCCTCGCTCGACGCATGGTCACCGAGTTCGGCTTCAGCGACAAGCTTGGGCCGCTGCGCTACGCGGAAAACGAGGAAGAGGTCTTCCTCGGGCATTCGGTCACCCAGCGCAAGAATGTCTCGGATGCGACGGCGAAGGTGATCGACGATGAAATCCGTCGCATCGTCGACGAGGGCGAACGCACCGCGCGCGAAATCCTAACCGCGCATCTCGACGAATTGCACCTCCTGGCCAAGGGGCTCCTCGAATATGAGACGCTGTCGGCCGACGAGATTCGCCGACTCATCAAGGGCGAGCGGATCGTGCGCGAAGCCTCCGCAACCGGCCCCGTGGCCGATGAACCCCGGCCGCCCGGCCGGCGCAGCTCGGTGCCGCCGTCGGGACGTCCGAGCGGGATCGGACCGGAACCCGAGCCGCAGCCCGGGGGTTGAGACGCATCTACAACCAAAGCACGAATCCGACCTGATATCATCCTGTAGAAACAGGTCGCGGGTGGCTTCGAACTAAATCTCAGGTTGTTCCGGTATCGGCCAACCCCCGACCCCTGAGGGATCTTCCCGGTCTCTGACGATTTGGCAATCATTCTCTGCTAGGATGGCGGAGATTTGTAGAGTGGTTTAGGGGGAAGGGGCGCGATGACGCGCAAGCTTTTCGGAACGGACGGCATCCGCGGCACCGCCAATCTTGAGCCGATGACGCCGGAGACCGCGCTCAAGGTGGCGATAGCGGTCGGCGAATGCCTGCAAAACGGCAATCACAAGCACCTCGTCGTGATCGGCAAGGACACGCGGCTCTCCGGCTACATGCTCGAACCGGCGCTGACCGCCGGCTTCATCACGATGGGGATGGACGTCGTCCTGGTCGGGCCGCTGCCGACCCCGGCGATCGCGATGCTGACGCGCAGCCTGCGCGCCGATATCGGGGTCGTCATCTCCGCCTCGCACAACCCGTTCGCCGACAACGGGATCAAGCTGTTCGGGTCCGATGGCTATAAGCTGTCCGATGAATTCGAGGCGAAGATAGAGGCTACTCTCAACAAGGGGCCGAAGCGGCGCGCCAAACCGACCGAGCTCGGCCGCGCCAAACGGCTCGACGACGCCGCCGGCCGCTACATCGAGTTCGTCAAGCAGAGCTTTCCCAGGGGGCTGCGGCTCGACGGGCTGCGGGTCGTCGTCGATTGCGCAAATGGCGCCGCCTACAGGGTTGCCCCGACGGTCTTCTGGGAACTCGGCGCCGAGGTGTTTCCGATCGCGGTGGCGCCGGACGGGCTCAACATCAACCGCGAATGTGGGGCGCTGGCGCCCGAGCAGATGTGCCATGAAGTCTTGGCGCGACGCGCCGATATCGGGATCGCGCTCGATGGCGACGCCGATCGGCTGATCGTGGCCGACGAGCACGGCATCATCCTCGATGGTGACCAGTTGATGGGGTTGATCGCGACCAACCTGGCGCGCGGAGGCCATCTCGCGGGCGACGCGCTGGTCGCGACCGTGATGTCCAATCTTGGCCTCGAACGCTGCCTGGCCGGGCGGGGGATCGGGTTGCACCGCACCGCGGTTGGCGACCGGTATGTCGTCGAAAAGATGCGCAGCCTCGGGTGCAATCTCGGCGGCGAGCAGTCCGGGCACATCATCCTTTCTGACTATGCGACGACCGGCGACGGCCTGATCGCCGCCTTACAGGTGCTGGCGGCGATCGTCGAGACCGGCAGGCGCGCGAGCGAAGTGTGCCGCATCTTCGAGCCGGTGCCGCAGGTGCTGCGCAATGTCCGCTACGGGGACGCGCGGCCGCTCGAAACGCGCCGGGTGCAGCGCGCGATCGCTTCCGGCGAAGCCCGGCTGGGTTTGGGCGGGAGGCTGGTCATACGCAATTCCGGGACCGAGCCCGTCATCCGCGTCATGGCGCAATCTGATGACGGGGCACTCTCGGCCAACATCGTCGACGAGATTTGCGAGGCGATCCTGGCGGTCGCCCATGCCTCTCAGGCGATCGGGGTGCCGGCCGAATCGGCGGCCCACGCGGCGGAATAGTGCCCGGGTGGCCTTGATGCAAGCGCGGGTGCTGATCATCGCCGGTTCGGATTCGGGCGGCGGGGCCGGCATCCAGGCCGACATCAAAACGGTGACAATGTTAGACGCCTTTGCCGCGACCGCGGTCACCGCGCTGACCGCGCAAAACACGCTAGGCGTCTTCGGCGTCCTGCCGATCGCGCCCGCGTTCATCCGGCAACAGATCGAAGTGGTGCTCGACGATATTGGCGCCGACGCGGTCAAGACCGGCATGCTGCACGATGCGGGCGTTATTGAGACCGTCGCGTCCGTTCTCGCCGAGCGCGCCGCCGCAATTCCGCTCGTCGTCGACCCGGTAATGGTGGCGAAGGGCGGGGCGCCGCTGATTGAACCCGGCGCGATCGAGGCGCTGAAGCGCTTGCTCATCCCGCGCGCCGCGGTCTTAACCCCCAACCTGCCGGAGGCCGAGATCTTGCTGGGCCGCCCGATCGACAGCCTCCCCGCGATGCAGAGTGCGGCATGCGAGCTGCTGGGGCTGGGCTGCCGCACGGTGCTCCTGAAGGGCGGGCACCTCGCCGGCGATACGGTGTACGACATCCTGGCGGCCGCTGCCGGACCGCGCCTGTGGCAGAGCCCACGGATCGACAGCCGCCATACCCACGGCACCGGCTGCACGCTTG
>JBARKH010000338.1:0-2354 GCA_049801295.1 Allostellaceae bacterium
GTTCGGGCTTGGGTTCGGGCTTCGGCGCCGGCGGGGCGACCGCGGGCACGGGCTTGGCCTCGGGCTTTGGCCGATAGGGGTTCGGGTGGGTCGCCCGGGTCTCCGGCGCGATCGTCACGAACTCGACCGCGATCGGCGTCTCCTCCGGCGGCGGGTGGTGGAAGAGGCTCGGCAGACCGAGGAGGATGAGGGCGAACATGCCGATGTGCAGGGTCGCCGACAGCGCAATCCCGCCGGGCATCATCTCGCGCGCGGTCGTCCCCGGCGCGGTAGCGCGCTCGACCATCGTCAGGTCCATGACGGTCAACTTGAGCGCCCCCTTCTAGCGCTTGACCGCAGCCGCCGGGTGCACCGCGGCGCGCGCCTTCGGCGCTTCGGCGACCAGCGATACCTTGTGGAAACCGGCGGCGCTCACGAGGCTCATCACTTCGAGCACCCGGCCGTAATTAATCTCCTTGTCGCCGCGCACATAGAGCGCGGCATCGGGGTTGCCGCCGGTGATCGCTTGCAGCCGCGCAACCAGCTGTTCAACCGGCACGCTGGTTTCCTGGATGAAAATGACGCCGTCGCGGTTGACGGTGATGACCAGCGGCTCTTTCGGCTCGTTGATCGGCGGAGCCTCGGTCTGCGGCAGATCAACGGGCACGCCGACGGTCAACAAGGGCGCGGTCACCATGAAGACGACGAGGAGCACCAACATGACGTCGACCAGCGGCGTCACGTTGATATCCGACATCGGCCGATAGCGCCCCGGCCCGGTGCGCCCGCCGCTGCGGCGGTTTCCGCTATAAACCGATACAGCCATCGCTCACGGCCTTTCGTCGAGTTGACGCGACAGGATGGCGCTGAACTCCGAGGCGAAGGCTTCGAGGCGGCCGGCATAGCGGCCGAAATCGCCCGACAGCTTGTTGTAGGCCACAACCGCCGGGATCGCGGCAACGAGCCCCAGCGCGGTAGCAAACAGCGATTCGGCGATGCCCGGAGCGACGACCGCGAGGCTGGTGTTCTTCGATGCGGCGATCGACTGAAAGCTGTCCATGATCCCCCACACGGTGCCGAACAACCCGACAAACGGGGCGGTCGAGCCAACCGTTGCAAGAAAGCTCATAAAACGCTCGATCCGGTCCATTTCGCGCCCGACGGTGACGTTCATCACCCGCTCGATCCGCTGCTGGAGACTGGAGCGCATCACCGCCGTGCCGAGGAGGCCCTTGGCGGCACTGCGGCGCCATTCGCGCATCGCCGCGGCGAAGACGGCGCTCATCGGATCGATCGGGCGCTGGCCGACCCGGTCGTAGAGATCGTCGAGCGAGCCCCCCGACCAGAACGTCTCCTCGAAGCTGGCGGCGGCCTGGCGTAGGCGGCGAATCCGCAGCGTCTTGTCGAAAATGACCGCCCACGACCAGAAGGACGCGAGCAGCAAGAGGAACATGACCAGCTTGACGATGCTGTCCGATTGCAGGAACAGCTCGAAGATCGACAGAGATGGCGACACGGTGCCGGGAAGCGCGGTGGTTTCAAGGGGCTGCATTGATAACGGCCTTTTATGGCGTCTTTTGGACGATCGATGACACGAATGGTTGCACAGGCGCCGAGAGCGCGGCCCGCAAGCCAGGCGGAACCCGACGCGGCCGGCCGTCGCGCCCGACACAAGCGACGAGTAATTCGAGCGCGACGAGCACCTCTCCGTCGCGGCAAATCCGTTGATCGAGAAGCACGGTCGCGCCGGCGATCTCGAGGACCCTGGTATCGACGCTGAGCGCATCGTCGAGCCGTGCGGGCCCGCGGTAATCGGCGGAGAGCCGCCGGACCGTGAAAATCGTCCCCGTTTGCGCTTCGATCCGGCTATGGGCAAAGCCGAGGGCACGCATCATCTCGGTGCGCCCCCGCTCGGCGAATTTGAGGTAATTGGCGTAATAGACGATGCCGGCGGCATCGGTGTCCTCGTAATAAACCCGCAGCGGCATGCTGTGGGTCATGCCGGATGCCGCGAGTGCGGTCACGACGCCTCCTCGCCCGCCGCATCGACGGCCAGCCCCGCCAGGAGGTCGAACTGATCGGGCAGGCTCGCCGGCACCGGGAGGTCGAGGTGGCGGAAGGCGGTCTCGGTCAGCATCCGGCCGCGCGGGGTGCGCTGGACGAAACCTTGCTGCAGGAGATAAGGCTCGATGACCTCCTCGATGACGTCGCGCTCTTCGCTGAGGGCGGCCGCCATGGTTTCGACTCCGACCGGGCCGCCCGCGTATTTCTCGGCGATCGCGCGCAGGTAGCGCCGGTCCATTCCGTCGAGCCCGCGCGCGTCGACTTCGAGCCGCAGGAGCGCCGCATCGGCGGCCTTGGCATCGACGCTGGGC
>JBARKH010000339.1:0-10118 GCA_049801295.1 Allostellaceae bacterium
CAAGGGGACCGCGCCGCCCGCCGGGTGGGGGCCAAGCTCGCGCAACAGCTGCGGCCCGCGCCGCCCGCCGGTCTTGGCCTCGGCCAGGAGCGTCACCGCCCGGTTGAGACCGATCGTCAGGACGTCATCATCGGCGGCGAGCGAAGTAAACGAGGCGCCGTGCTTGATATAGGCGCCGAACCGGCCGATCCCGGCGGTGATCGGTTCGCCGGTTTCGGGGTGGCGGCCGATCTCGCGCGGCAGGGCGAGCATGCGCAGCGCAGTGTCGAGAATGACATCGCCGGGCTTCAGCCCGCGCGGCAGCGCGACCCGCCTCGGCTTGTTGCCGTTCGCCGCCTCGCCGAGCTGGAGGTAATGGCCGTAGGGACCCTTTTTGAGGCTGACGCTCTGGCCGCTCGCCGGGTCGCTGCCGAGCACCGTGTCGGCGCCACCGGTCTCGCCCTCGACCTCGGCTCCGAAGGCGCGCGTGTAGCGGCATTCAGGGTAATTGGAGCAGCCGATAAAGGCGCCGAACCGGCCGAGCTTCAAGGAGAGGCGGCCCTTGCCGCAGCCCGGGCACAGGCGCGGGTCGCGACCGGTTGCATCATCCGGGCCGTTATCGGGAAAGAAGTGGCGGCCGAGTTCGGCGTCGAGCGCTTCGAGCACCGACTTGATCGTCAAATCCTTGGTGCCGGCGACGGCGGACGAAAAATCGCGCCAGAAATCGCGCAGCAGCGCCTTCCAGTCGACCCGCCCGCCGGAGACCTCGTCGAGCTGGTTTTCCAAATCGGCGGTGAAATTGTATTCGACGTAGCGCTCGAAAAAGCTGGTCAGAAACGCGGTGACGAGGCGCCCGCGGTCCTCCGGCACGAAGCGGCGCTTGTCGAGCGTCACGTATTGGCGGTCCTGCAGAACCTGCAGGATCGAGGCATAGGTCGACGGGCGGCCGATGCCGAGTTCCTCGAGCTTTTTGACGAGGCTCGCCTCGCTATAGCGCGGCGGCGGCTGGGTGAAATGCTGCTCCGGGGTGACCGCGCCGCGCTTGAGGCGCTCCTTCTCGCGCATATTCGGCAGACGCCGGCCTTCCTCCTCCTCCGCCGCGTCGTCGCGGTCTTCCTGGTAGAGCTTCAAGAACCCGTCGAACACGACGATCGAGCCGGTCGCATGGAGGCGCACGCGGCCGCTCGGTTCGGCGATGTCGATGCTGACCTGGTCGAGCCGGGCCGATTCCATCTGGCTCGCCACCGTGCGTTTCCAAATGAGCTCGTAAAGCCGGCGCTGGTCATTGTCGAGATGGCGGGCGACATCACCCGGGTGCCGCGTGAGATCGGTCGGGCGGATCGCTTCGTGCGCTTCCTGCGCGTTCTTGGCCGGACTCCGATAGACCCGTGGCGCGCCCGGCACATAGCGCGCTCCGAACTCGCTCTCGATCAGCCGGCGCGCGGCCGCGATCGCCTCGGCGGCGATGGCAACGCCGTCGGTGCGCATATAGGTGATGAGGCCGACCGTATCGCCATCGAGATCGATACCCTCGTAAAGCCGCTGCGCCACCCGCATCGTCCGGCTGGCGCCAAAGCCGAGCTTGCGCGAGGCTTCCTGCTGCAGGGTCGAGGTGGTGAACGGCGGAAACGGGTTGCGCCGCACCTCGCGGTGCTCGACCGAGGCGACCGTGAACTGGCCGGCGGCGAGAATCGCCGCGGCGGCGGCGCGCGCCTTTGCCTCGCTGTCGAGGTCGAAGCGTTCGAGCTTTTTGCCGTCGAGATGCGACAGGCGCGCGGTGAACCGCTCGCCCGCCTCGGTCTGGAACTCAACTTCGATCGTCCAGTATTCGCGCGCCCGGAAGGCCTCGATCTCGGCTTCGCGCTCGCAAACGAGGCGCAGGGCCACCGACTGCACGCGGCCGGCCGAACGGCTGCCCGGCAGTTTGCGCCATAGCACCGGCGACAGCGTGAACCCGACGAGGTAATCGAGCGCGCGGCGCGCCAGATAGGCGTCGACAAGTTCGCCGTCGATCTCGCGCGGGTGGCGGAAGGCCTCCAAGACGGCAGTGCGCGTCACTTCGTTGAAGACGACGCGCTTTACTTCGACATCCTTCAAGGCGCGGCGCGCCTTCAGCACCTCACGGACATGCCACGAGATCGCCTCGCCCTCGCGGTCGGGATCGGTGGCGAGGAACAGCTTGTCGGCGCCGCGCAGCGCCTGGGCGATTTCCTTGATGTGCTTCTCGGCCCTGCCGTCGACCTCCCACGACATCGCGAAATCGTCGTCGGGCAGGACCGACCCGTCCTTCGCCGGCAGGTCGCGGATATGGCCATAGCTGGCGACGACCCGGTAGTCGCGCCCCAGATATTTGTTGATGGTTTTCGCCTTGGCCGGCGACTCGACGACAACGACGTTCATGGGAGACATTCAAAAAAGAGCCGCGCTAAGCGTGAGTTAGCGGAGCGAGACGAGATTGCCCGGATGACGCTCGACGCGGCCGGCCAGTTCCAATTCGAGGAGGAGCGTGGCGACCGCCGCGGCTGACAATTGGCATTGCCGCACCAGTTCGTCAACCGCGACCGGGGTCGGGCTGAGTTTTTCGATGATCAGGTCGAGCGCAGAATCTTCGCTCACCGCAGCGCCGGCCGCCGGCATCGCCTCGCGCGGCGCGATTTGCCTCAGTGGCAGGCGAGGCTGCGCCGGAACGATCTGCGGCGCCGGCAGGCGGCCCTGCAACAGCGGCCCGAGCTGGTCGAGAATGTCGGCCGCGGTTTCGGTCAGGGTGGCGCCGTTGCGCAAGAGATCGTTGGTGCCACGGCTGCGCGGGTCGAGCGGCGACCCTGGTACGGCGAAGACTTCGCGCCCCTGCTCGAGCGCGTAACGCGCGGTGATCAGCGAACCGGATTTCGCCGCCGCCTCGACTACGACGATGCCGAGCGCGAGGCCCGAGATGATGCGGTTGCGCCGCGGAAAATGGCGGGCCTGAGGCTCGGTGCCGAGCGGCAGTTCGGCGAGGATCGCGCCATCCCGCGCGAGCGCGTTGTGGAGGTCGCGGTTCTCTTCGGGATAGACGATGTCGACGCCGCCGGCGACGACCGCAACCGACCCTTTCTCCAGTGCCCCCAGATGCGCAGCCGCATCGATCCCGCGGGCGAGCCCGGAAACGACGACGATCCCGGAGTCGCCGAGGCCAGCGGCAAGCTCGTGGGCGAGGCGGCGGCCATTGGCGGAGGCGTTGCGGGCGCCGACTACCGCAACCATCGGGGCGAGGAGCATCTCGGCATGGCCGAGCACGGTCAGCACCGGCGGCGCATCCTCGACAGCGGCAAGTGCGCTCGGATAGAGCGGCTCGCCCCAGCACACCACGCGCCCGCCGAGGCGTTCGATTGCCGCCAGTTCCGCTGCGGCCTCGCGCCGGCTCATGGCAATCACCGGCCGCGAAAGTCGGGGAAGCGCGTCGAGGGCGGCCGCGGCCGAGCCGAAGCGGCGCAAGAGGGCATAGAAGGTCATCGGCCCGACGCTGTCGCTGCGGCAGAGGCGCAGCCAGTCGAGGCGGTCCTGCGGATCGAGTTCGCGCGCGAATGTTGTCGTTTCCAGGGGCGCTCTCAGCCTTTTCCGAACGAGATCCGGCTCTCGGTACCGGAGAGGAGCCGCCGGATATTGTCATGGTGGCGCAGGATTATGAGGAGCGCGATGCCGGCGATCAGCCAGGCGCGCTGGGGCTCAACGAGGATCGCCGCGCCGGCTGCAGCGGCGATCGCGGCGATGAGCGCGGCGAGCGAGGAATAGCGGTAGAGGGCCGCAATTGCGAGCCATACACAAGCGGCGAAGAGCGCCACCGGCCAGGCCAGCGCGATGAGGACGCCGAGCGCCGTCGCCACCCCCTTGCCGCCGCGAAACCCCAGCCACAGCGGGAACATGTGGCCGATAATGACCGCGGCGCCGCCGGCGAGCGCCGCCTTTTCGCTCCACGCGCAGCCAATGAGCGCGGCGGCAGTGCCCTTCGCCACGTCGAATGCGAGGGTCAGCGCGGCCAATGCCTTGCTGCCGGTCCGCAGGACATTAGTCGCGCCGATATTGCCGGAGCCGATCTCGCGGATGTCGCCCCGCCCGGCGAGCCGGGTCAAGACGAGGCCGAACGGGATCGAGCCGAGGAGGTAGCCGATCGCGGCGGCGGCGAGGATGGCGGTCATCCGCTTATCCCTGGCGCAGAAAGATCGTGCGGCCGTCGACGATCGTGCGTTCTACCTGGCCCTGCACCGGGCGGCCGTCGAATGGCGCGTTTTTCGATTTTGAGCGGAACTGGTCGGTCTTGATCTGCCAGGCCTTGTCGGGGTCGAAGACCACCAGATCGGCCGGCGCGCCCGGAGCAAGGCGGCCGACCTCGAACCCGAGAATGCGCGCAGGGTTGATCGTCAGATGCCGCAACACGTCGATCAGGGTCAGGTGGTGGTTGTGATAGAGTTCGAGCGACAAGGGCAGGAGGGTCTCCAGCCCGACGATGCCGTAACTCGCCGAGCTGAACGGCAGGCGCTTGGAATCCTGGTCCCACGGCGCGTGGTCGCTGGCAATCGCGTCGATCGTGCCGTCGCGCAGCCCCTGGACAACGGCGCGGCGGTCGCTTTCGCTGCGCAGCGGCGGCGACAGCTTGGCAAAGGTTCGGTAGTCGCCGATCGCGGTCTCGTTCAGCGCGAAATAGGGCGGCGCCGTGTCGCAGGTCACCGGCAGCCCATCCGCCTTGGCCTGCCGGATCGCGTCGATCGCCGCTGCGGTCGAGACATGGGCGATGTGATAGCGCGCGCCGGTCACATCGACGAGACGCAGATCGCGCTCGACCATGATCACCTCGGCCATCGGCGTGATCGCCGGGAGGCCCAGCCGTGTGGCGATTTCGCCTTCGGTGACCTCGCCCGCTCGGCCAAGGCTCGGCTCCTCGGGGTGCTGGATGACCAGCTGGTCGAAGCTGCGCGCATAGGCGAGTACCCGGCGCATCACCAGCGCATCCGCAATTGCGCTGACGCCGTCGGTGAAGCCGACCGCACCACTGGCCGCCAAGAGGCCGATCTCGGTCAGTTCGTGCCCCTTGAGCCCCTTGGTCGCGGCCGCATAGGTGTGGATTTTGGCGAGCTTTACCTCGCGGGCGCGCCGCGCTAGGAACTCGACGACCGAGACGTCATCGACCGGGGGCTCGGTGTTGGGCAGCGCCACCATCGTCGTGACCCCGCCTGCGGCGGCGGCCTGCCCGCCGCTCTCGATCGATTCCATGTGCTCGGCGCCGGGCTCGCGCAGCTGCACGCGCATGTCAACCAGGCCCGGTGCGAGGCAATGTCCGGCGAGGTCGACGATCTCGACGTCGTCGCCAATACCCTCGCCGAGCTCGGCGCCGAGCGCCGCGATCCGGGCGCCCTCGACGAGAAGATCGCCCGGCGCGTCGAGCCCGCTCTCCGGATCGATGAGATGGGCGTTGCGGTAGAGGCAGCGCGGCCCGCTCACCAGATTACTTCCCGCCCACCATCTTTTCCCGTCATGGCCGGGCGTGTCCCGGTCATCCCGGGAAAGCTGCCGTGGGATCCCCGGGTCGAGCCCGGGGATGACGAGTAAAGACGGAGAGCCGACATGAGCGGGGCCTAGTGGATCGGCGGGTTGTTGCCGCCGCTGCCGGTGAGGATTTCGAGGCAGGCCATCCTGACCGCGACGCCCATTTCGACCTGCTGGCGAATAAGGCTCCGGTCGATGTCGTCGGCGACCTCGCTGCCGATCTCGACGCCGCGGTTCATCGGCCCGGGATGCATGATGAGAGCGTCGGGCTTGGCGAGCTTCAGCTTGTCGTAATCGAGCCCGAAGAAATGAAAGTATTCGCGGGTCGAGGGCACGAACGAGCCGTGCATCCGCTCCAATTGCAGCCGCAGCATCATGATGATGTCGACGTCCTTCAAGCCCGCCGCCATATCGTGAAACACCTCGACCCCGAGGCGCTCGATCTCGGCCGGCAGGAGAGTGCGCGGCGCCACCACCCGAACCCGCGCGCCCATCACATTCAAGAGCGCGATGTTGGAGCGCGCCACCCGGCTGTGCAGGACGTCGCCGCAGATCGCCACGATGAGTCCGCCGAGCGGGCCCTTGCGGCGGCGGATCGTCAGCGCGTCGAGAAGCGCCTGGGTCGGGTGCTCGTGGCCGCCGTCGCCGGCGTTGATGACCGCGCAATCGACTTTCTCCGAGAGGAGCTGCACCGCGCCCGATTCGGGATGGCGCACGACGAGGACGTCGGGGTGCATCGCGTTCAAGGTCATCGCCGTGTCGATGAGGGTCTCGCCTTTGCGCATCGAGGAGGCCGCGACCGCCATGTTGATGACATCGGCGCCCAATCGCTTGCCGGCAACCTCGAACGAGGTGCGGGTGCGGGTCGAGTTCTCGAAAAAGCAGTTGATCAGCGTGCGGCCGCGCAGGCGCGTCGTTTTCTTGTCGGCCTGCCGGGAGAGTTCGACATAGGTGTCGGCGAGATCGAGGATGTGCTCGATATCCTCGCGGCTCAGCCCGTCGATGCCAAGCAGATGCCGGTGCCCGAACGCGTATTCCTGCATGAGGCCGGGACTATAGGGAGCGGGCCGAGGGGCGGCAAGGCCGCTCCCAATGGGGATTTCACACGGCTTCCACTGGCTTTACCTCCTTGAGGCGGGGCAGGACTTCATTGGCGAAGAGGCGGATGCCTTTTTCCGATTCGCGGTGGGTCATAAAGCCCGAGCGGCCGATCATGCTCAGATGGCCGAAGCCGCCCACCTTATCGTAGAACTCCATGATCTGGCGGTAGACGCTGTCGGGGTTGCCGGCAAAGAGGATGCCCATCGCCATCGCCTCTTCGGCATTGAGCGACATCAGGCGCCGCGCGTTCTGCTGGGCCGAGGGGGCGACGCCCTTCTCGGCGTTTGTCAAGTTTGGGGCTGCGCCTGCGGCCCCATTGCCGTTCGGCCGCGGGCTGTCGCGGTAGATCTGCGGCGCGGCCTCGGGCGGCGCGGTGCCGGGCATGAACCGCGAATGCTGCGGCGCCGATTTGAGGCTGGTATTGAGGAACCACAGGAGCTTGCTCCCGACCCGGCGGCCTTCCTCCTCGGTGTCGCCGACATAGACGAAGGCGGCATAGGCGAAATTATCGGTGGTGACCGGCGGCAATCCGGCTTCGGCGCGCGCCTGGCGATGGGCGGCGTAGGCGCGCCGCGTGCCCTCGACCCCGCGCAATACCAGGACATGCCGCATGCCGCGCCGACCGACCTCGGCGGCACTCTTTGGGTCGCCGGTCGCCGACCACATCGGCGGGTGCGGCTGCTGATAGGGCCGCGGCCAGATGTTGACGTGGCGGTGTGTGTAATGCTTGCCCTCCCAGCTGAAGGGGCCCTCATGCGAGGAAAGCGCCTTTGTTATTAGGTCGATCGATTCCCAGTAACGCTCTTCGTTCCTGACCGGGTTGGCGTTGGCCGAGGGCATCTCGGTGCCGCCCGATTTGACAAAGCCGATGTCGAGCCGGCCGCGCGAGATGACGTCGGCGGTCGCATATTCCTCGGCGACCCGCACCGGATCCTCACGGAGCGACACGAGGGTTCCGAGCGAGAGGATGCGCACCTTATTTGTCTGGCGCGCCAGGATGGCGACCAGCATCGGGTTGGCGCCCAACAGCGAATTGATCCCGGCATGGTGCTCGATCGCCAGGACGTTCATCCCGAGATCGTCGCATAAGAGGAACTCGTCGATGACCTCCTCGAACAGATCGGCGGCGATTTCGGGGTCGCAATAGCGGTTGGGCAGGCTGCCGCGCACCGACTCGGCCGCCGCCAGCACCTCGCGCGGGACGAACGGGTAGGGGATCTCGCATTGCCACCACGCATCCATCGCCTGCGTCCTTTCCGTTGCCGGACCGCGATTATCGCAGAGCTATGCCGCCAGCCGCCAGCGGAGGCTCTCGCCGGCGCGGAATGGGCTGACGGCGCAATCGCCCTTGCCGACGCGCTCGGGCACGGTCCATAATTCGCGCCGCAACGTCACGCGGGCCTCGTTGGCCGGCAGCCGGTAGAACTCCGGCCCGTTGAGCGAGGCGAAGGCCTCGAGGCGGTCGAGCGCGTCTTCCTCTTCGAACACCTCCGCGTAGAGTTCGAGCGCCGCCGGCGCGCTGAAGATGCCGGCGCAGCCGCAAGCGGTCTCCTTTGTCGGGATCGCATGCGGTGCGCTGTCGGTGCCGAGAAAAAAGGCCGGGTTCCCCGAGGTCGCGGCGCGGCGGAGCGCCCGGCGGTGCTTTTCGCGCTTGGCGATCGGCAGACAATAGAGATGCGGCCGGATGCCGCCGGCGAACAGCGCGTTGCGGTTGATGTGGAGGTGATGCGCGGTGATCGTCGCGGAGATGTTGGGGCCGCCCGCGCCGACATAAAGGACGGCCTCCTCGGTCGTGACATGCTCGAGGACGATACGCAATTCGGGGAGGCGGTGGCGCAGAGGATCGAGCACGCGCTCGATGAACACCGCTTCGCGGTCGAAGATGTCCACGTCCGGGTCGGTTGCTTCGCCGTGAACCAGCAGCGGCATCGCGAGCGCCGCCAGGCGCTCGAGTACGGGCATGACCCGTCCGATATCGGTGACGCCGTGCGCCGAATGGGTCGTCGCGTGTGCGGGGTACAGTTTGACCGCGGCGAACACGCCTTCCTCATACCCGCGCGCTACCTCTGCTGGGTCGGTCGTATCGGTCAGATAGCAGGTCATCAGCGGCGTCAAATCGGTGCCTGTCGGTAACGCCTCCAGGATGCGGTCCCGATAGGCGCGAGCGGTCGCGACCTCGCTGACCGGCGGCACCAGGTTGGGCATGACGATGGCGCGGGCGAACTGGCGCACGGTCCACGGCAGCACTGTCCGCAGCATCGCGCCGTCGCGGAAATGGACGTGCCAGTCATCGGGCTGGCGCAAGGTGATGGTGTCGGGGCCGGGCGCCATCGGTTCTGCCCTCCGAAAAGCCGATTGTCGATCATACATCATCCCGCGTCATCATTCGGCAGTCGATCAAGCCGAACCCAGCGTTGCGTTGCGTTGCGCGGCACCGCTGGTTTCACAGTCGAAAGCCCGCTGCCGGGCTGGTGCGCGAGATCCCGGCGGCGCAGCGCTGATCCCGTCCGGGCGGCTTGTCTCTACGTCCGCGCGGCGAGCGCGGCTTCGATGCCGCGTGCCATGGCGAGGAGGCGGCGATCTGCGCCGTGCTCGCCGACCACCATCAGCCCAATGGGCGCCGTGCCCGCCGGCTGGACCGGGAGCGTGATGGCGCAGCGGTCTAGGAAGTTGACTACCGACGGATTGCGCAGGATCGCCGCGTTGAGATGCCGGTAGTCGTCGTCCCGCTCGAACGCGGTGATCGGCGGCGCGGTGATCGTCACCGTGGGCATCAACAGCGCGTCGAAGGGGGCGGTGCGCGGTGCAATCCGCGCGATCAGATCGCTCCGCGCGGCGCATAAATTGATATAGTCGGCTGCACTCATGCTGCCGGCGCGTTCGATGCGGGTGCGCACGCGCGGGTCGTACTCGGCGCCGCGGCGGGCCATGAGCGATTGGTGCCAGGCGTAAGCCTCGATTGGGGCAAACCCGCCGGCGGCGTTGATCGCCGGGATCTCGTCGAGTTCGGCGAGCGCCAGATCGACGACCCGCGCGCCTTCGCGCGACAAGGCCGTACAGGCATCGGCAAAGGCGCTCGCCACCTCGGACGCGAGCCCGTCGAGGACAAAGCCTTGCAGGACCCCGAGCCGCAGCCCCGCGGCCGGCATCACCGCCGGCGCCCAGCTTTGTGTCCCTGGCGGCTCGCCCGCCATCACCGCGTCGGCGATCGCGCAGCAGGCGACGCTATTCGCCAGGGGGCCGATCGAATCGAGCGTCGTCGAGAGCGGGATCACCCCGTCGCGCGGGATGCGTTTCTGGGTCGGCTTGAAGCCGACGAGGCCGCACAGCGCCGCGGGGATCCGCACCGAGCCGCCGGTATCGCTGCCGATCGCGACTACGGCCTGCGCATCGCCCACCGACACCGCCGCGCCCGAGGACGAGCCGCCGGGGATCAGCCGGCGGTCATAGGGGTTTCCGGGCGTCCCGTAATGCGGGTTAATGCCAACCCCGGAAAAGGCGAACTCGGTCATGTTGGT
>JBARKH010000340.1:0-14262 GCA_049801295.1 Allostellaceae bacterium
GCGCCAGGCGGCGCGCGCCGGGCTCGCCGCGAGGCTGGCGGCGCCGGGGTTTGGCGCAACCGATTCCACGGCCTATCGGGCCGAGGACTACGAAAAACGCCTCGAATTCGAGCTCGACATGATCGTCGAGACCGGTTTTGCCGGCTATTTCCTGATCGTCGCCGACTTCATCCAGTGGGCGAAGCGCCAGGGGATACCGGTCGGCCCCGGGCGTGGCTCGGGAGCCGGGTCGGTCGTCGCCTGGAGCCTGACAATTACCGATCTCGATCCCCTTCGCTTTGGTCTCCTCTTCGAGCGTTTCCTCAATCCCGAGCGGGTGTCGATGCCCGATTTCGACATCGATTTCTGCCAGGACCGGCGCGACGAGGTGATCCGCTACGTCCAGCAGAAATACGGCCGCGACCGGGTCGCCCAGATCATCACCTTCGGCAAATTGCAGGCGCGCGCGGTGCTGCGCGATGTCGGCCGGGTGCTCGGCATGCCCTATGGCCAGGTCGACCGCCTCAGTAAGCTGGTGCCGAACAACCCGGCGCACCCGGTCAGCCTTGAGAAGGCGATTGCCGGCGAGCCCCAATTGCAACAGGCGCGCGACAGCGACGAGACCGTGGCGCGGCTGATCCGGATTGCGCTCAAGCTCGAAGGCCTCTACCGCCACGCCTCGACCCATGCCGCCGGCGTCGTCATCGGCGATCGGCCATTGGCCGAGCTTGTGCCGCTCTACCGCGACCCGCGCTCGGACATGCCGGCGACCCAGTTCAGCATGAAATGGGTCGAACTGGCCGGGCTCGTCAAATTCGACTTTCTCGGCCTCAAAACCCTGACTGTATTGGCCCGCTGCCTGGAGCTCCTGGCGGCGCGTGGCGTCACGCTCGATCTCTCCACGCTGCCGCTCGACGACCGGGCGAGCTTCGAACTCCTCTCCCGCGGCGACACCGTCGGGGTGTTCCAGGTTGAAGGCCAGGGCGTGCGCGACATGCTCAAAAAGCTGCGCCCCGACCGTTTCGAGGACATCATCGCGGTTGTGTCGCTCTACCGCCCCGGGCCGATGGAGAACATCCCGCGCTACATCGCGGTCAAGCATGGCGAGGAGGCGCCCGACTACCTGCACCCGGCGCTCGAGGAGATCCTCAAGGAAACCCACGGCATCATGATCTACCAGGAGCAGGTCATGCAGATCGCCCAGGTGCTGGCCGGCTATACGCTGGGCGGGGCGGATCTGTTGCGCCGCGCGATGGGCAAGAAGATCCAGTCGGAAATGGACGCGCAGCGCCAGCAATTCGTCGAGGGCGCCCAAGCGCGCGGGGTTGAGCGGCCCCGCGCCGAATTGATCTTCGACCAGATGGCCAAATTCGCCGGCTACGGGTTCAACAAATCGCACGCCGCCGCCTATGCCCTCGTCGCCTACCAGACCGCGTATTTGAAGGCGAATTACCCGGTCGAGTTCATGGCCGCGTCGATGACCTTGGATCTCGGCAACACCGACAAACTCGCCCATTTCCGCCAGGAGCTGGGTCGGCTCGGCATCGCGCTGTTGCCGCCCGACATCAACCGCTCCGATGTGACTTTTTCGGTCGAGACCAACCCGAAGAGCGGCAAGCCCGCGATCCGCTATGCGCTGAGCGCGGTCAAGGGGGTAGGCGAACAGGCGATGCGCGACCTTGTTGCCGAGCGCGCCAACGGCGGACCGTTCAAGGATCTGTTCGATTTTGCGCAGCGCCTCGACGCCAAAAGCTTCAACCGCCGCCAGTTCGAGAACCTCGTCAAGGCCGGCGCCTTCGAATGCCTCAACCCGAACCGGGCGCAGAGCTTTGCCGCGGCCGAATTGTTGCTGCGCCAGGCGAGCCGCGCCGCCGAAGAGCGCCAGGACGGACAGGAGAGCCTCTTCGCCGGGATCGCCGGCCTCGCGGATGCCGGCTTTGCCGCGCGCCCGGCGCTGCCGGTCGTCGCCGATTGGCCTAGTGTCGAGCGCTTGCAGAACGAGTTCGAGGCAATCGGCTTCTACCTGTCGAGCCATCCGCTCGATCCCTATGGGAAGAGCTTGGAGCGCGCCGGCATCCTGCGCTGGGTCGATTTGCCGGCGGCGCTGGCCGCGGGCGGTTCGACCCGTTTCCGCCTCGCCGGCATCGTCATCGGCAAGAAGGAGCGCACCTCGGCGCGCGGCAGCCGCTTCGCCTTTGTGCAATTGTCGGACACCACGGGGGTCTACGAGGTCACCCTCTTTTCCGAGGTGCTGGCGCAGGCCCGCGCGCTCATCGACAGCGGCCAGCCGCTGATCGTCACCCTCGATGTCCGGCGCGAGGAGGAGAATTTGCGCCTGACCGTGCAGAAATTGGAACCGCTCGACACCGTCGTCGCCCAGGCCGCCGCCGGGCTGCGCGTCTTTGTCAGCGAAATCGAGGCCCTGCCCCGGCTTCGGAGCCTGATCGGGCGCGAGGCCGGCGGGCGCGGCCGGGTAACCGTAGTGCTCGATCTGCCGAGAAGTGAGGTCGAGGTCGCGCTCCCTGGCGGTTTCCGTGTCGACCCCAAGATCCGCGCCGCCGTCAAATCGCTGCCGGGAATTGTCGACGTTCACGATATTTAAGCGGGGTCGGCGATGCCGGTTGATCTGCGTCAATGCCAGGGGTCGCACCCGCTCGAAAGATAAACGCGGCGAAACCAAGGGTATTGAAATGCACGAGAACTGGCCGGAACTGGCTGCCGGAATGACTCCGGCACTCAAGGAATTGCATGCCGGGGCGGCGGACGTCATGAAAGGATTTTCCGCGATCGCGCGCGCCGCGCTTGCGCCGATGGCGCTCGACGCCAAAACCAAGGAGCTCATCGCCCTCGGCATCGCGGTGGCGGTGCGGTGCGACGCCTGTATTGCGTTCCACGCCGAATCGGCGGTGCGGCGGGGCGCGACCCGCGAGGAGATGATGGAAACGATGGGCATGGCGATCTACATGGGTGCCGGGCCATCGGTTATGTACGCCGCGCAGGCGGTCGAGGCCTTCGATCAGTTCAGCGCCGCGCGCCCGGCCGACGCGGCGTGACGCACAAGGGATGGCCGTTGCGTGGAGCTTGATCAGCGCACGGCCTCCATCGCAAGCCTACAGTCAGCGCGTCTGGGCCAGACGAACTGAGCGCGGGACCGAAGTGACCGGTTTCCGCTTCAAGTTCTGGCTTGGGGTACTGATCCCGCTATTGTTCGGAGCGGCCGGGTATGGCGCGCTGTGCCTGTGGTTTTTCGTGCATCAGCACGAGCTCCAATATGCCGACATGCGGCGCCCTCGGGTGAGCCCGGAATCGGTCGGGCTCTCCGGGTTTACCGCCATCAAAATCCCGACCGAGGACGGCGAATTGCTCGATGCGTGGTGGTCGCCCCCGCCGGCGCCGGGAAGTGGCAGCGTCCTTTTTCTTCATGGGACGCCGGCGACGCTGGCGGACACGGTGTGGCGGCTGCCCGATCTGCAGAAGAGCGGGTTTGGCGTCATGGCGATCGATTACCGCGGCTATGGCGGCTCGACCGGGGCCCCGAGCGAGCAAGGGTTTCGCGCCGATGTGCGCGCCGCCTTCGATCGGATCAGCGCCGCGGCGCCGGGATCGAAGATCGCGGTCTTCGGCGAAAGCCTCGGCACCGGACCCGCCGTCGAACTGGCTCGCGACCGGAAGGTGGCGGGCGTCCTCCTCAATTCGCCCTATGCCTCGATACGCCGGCTCTTCGAACTGCGCGCGCTGCCCCTGCCCTATCGCTGGCTGATGCGGGACCAGTTCGATTCCGAGGCGCTGATCGGCGAGGTCGGCGTGCCGGTGATGATCCTCCACGGCACCGCCGACCGCAACATCCCGGTCGCCGAGGCGCGCCGCCTCTTCGCCGCCGCGCGCGAGCCCAAAGAAATGATCGTGGTCGAGGGCGTCGGCCACCTTCAGGCCTATGACAGCGGCGGCGAAGCCCGCGCCCTCGAAGCCCTCGCCCGCTGGACCGCGCCGCCGCCCCAGCCGAGCCGGTAACAGGAGCCGCGTTCCCGGCGAAGGCCGGGATCCACCCATCCGCCTCCGAGATGCCGAAGAATGGGTCCCGGCCTGCGCCGGGAGCCATTCTTTTTGGGCGCTTGCTACTGCGCCGTCGAGCGCGCCGTCGGGGTGATGCGCGTCACCACCATCTTCTCGCGGTCGAGGAGGTCGGGGATACGCGGGGCGATCTCCTTTTTCCAGTGCTCGCTCTCGTACACCGCCTTATAGAGCGCCTCGCGCTGCGCTTCGCTCTCGAAGCGGCGCATCCATACATAAACCGAGTCGTCTTTCTCGCCCTTGTAGCTGCCGGTGATGACCATGCCCTTGGCGACCTGGAAGGGGATGATCTCCTCTTCCATGATTTTCAGCCACGCCGCCATCTTGCCCGGCCGCACGCAGTATTGCCGCAGTTCGTAGAACGCCATCGCTCGTCTCCCCTCGGAGTTCACCTGGCCCTGACCATACCGAAAATTGCTTCGCGTGCGGATAGAGATCACCGCTTTAACGGAACTGCCAACCCTCCGCTCGCATCATTCCCTGAAACGTGATGCAGCCAACACTTTCCGCATTGCAAACAAACGGGATCTTGCGATTGTCAATCGAGCCGGGATGCTCATCGGCCACTACGACTGAACCGGTCACCTTCGCCATTGCGATGACAAAAGGGTCGGCGCCGCTGATGCCCTTTTGTGGCTTGGCAGGATTGTGGTGGGCCGCCATAAGCTGCCTGACGAGGCGTTGCACAGCTGTAGACTCCTCGACGAAGAGATCAGCCCGACCCTTTGCCCATTCGTGGCAATCGTCGCCAGGGCGGATTTCGTCCAAAACGATCCTAGGCGAACGTAGTCGCCCCACGTCAATGAGATCCTCGATGCGCGTAGCGATGCCGGGAAAAATTGCTGGTGGGTAAGTTTCCACGAACCACAAAATAATAGAACTAGTATCGATGCAATACCTTGGGTGAGTGTTCGCCATCACCCTCTCGTCAGAAGCTCACGTACCTTGGGCAGTTGCTCTGCCCGCAAACCGAGGTAGCGGGATACGTCACTTAACGACGTGTATGAATTGATATAGCTCTCTACCACAAGGCCTGTGAACGGCCGCCCGAGGTCGCTGATCACTTCCTGCGGCATGTTGCGCCGAAACTCCGCCTCTGGGTCGGGCGGGGGCGGGGAGTCAAGTAGGCTTCCCCAGGAAGCACGACGCGCGCCGTAGAACGCTGACGTTGTACGTCCCATCGTAAGCAGTCGTCGCAGGATTACTTCCTCGCTGACACCAAAACCCCGTCCAAGCGAGCCAAGCTCGTCGTTGCTCCACTCCCTGGGTCGGGCCGGATGCGCCGCCACTAGGCGGTCCGCCAACAAAGCGTCTCGAGGAACTAGCGCCGCTGCTGCCGCAGCGTTGCAAAATACCTCTGTGCGTTGCTCTTCGGAAGGCCGCAACAACTTCTCCTCGATGTCGCAGATGCTGCTTTGCTCAAGGAGGATGTGCACAAATTCGTGGAGGAGCGTGAACGTGCGGCCGTTTGGTCGGAGCTTCCGGTTCACTGCAATGACCGGCAGCGGCCGGTCGGGCATGGAGAAGCCCAGAGTTTCCCTCGTTGCGATGCCGGTCGCTTGAAAAACGAGAATCCCGGCCCGTTCGATATGGACGCGCCACGCATTGTAGCTAACACGAGGGTCGCGCCATTTCCGCTGCTCCTCCAGCGTTACACCAAGTAGCTTGCGAACCTCCGCGCCGGCCTCCTCGGGGTCAATATTCAGGTTCAACGGCGCGGACGCGATAGGAGGGCCGGGGAGCTCTGTTTCGAGCTCGGTGGCAAGCTCAAGTGCCAACTCGCGCCGTTGGCGCGCAAGGCGGAGTTGATAGCGCAGCGCCCGTGAATAGTGGAACGCTATGTCTCCCGGCAGCCGCCGGAAATCGTGTGGGATTGGGTCTTCTCTTGGAGGCGATGGGAGATAGAAATCGCTAAGGAGCCGCTTATAGGCGGCTGCCATTCGACGAAGCTGCGACATGCTTGGGCTTTCGCTTCCCTCTTCCCAAGCAATCACCTTCTTAGGCTTAGTCTGCAGGCTGTGCGCCGCCTCCTCGACCGAAAACCCGGCCGATGCCCTTGCCCACGCCAGAATGGCAGGCTCAACCAGCGCTTCTGTGCTGCGTTTCGGCATAAAGCTGACCCTACAGTCGGAGCCTATAGGCAGGCGGACGCCCGCTCACACAGAAAAATACTTGGCCTGCGGATGGTGGAGGACGATGGCCGAGGTTGATTGCTCGGGGTCGAGCTGGTCTTCTTCGCTGAGGGTGAGGCCGATCTCGGGGGCGCCGAGCAGATCCAATAGCTGGCGCTGATCGGCGAGGTTGGGGCAGGCCGGGTAGCCGAAGGAATAGCGGCTGCCGCGATAGCCCTGGTTCAGCATCTCGTCGTGATCGCGCGCCTCCTCGGCGGCAAAGCCCAGTTCGCCGCGGATCCGCTTGTGGACGTATTCGGCGAAGGCTTCGGCCATCTCGACCGAGAGCCCGTGCAGATAGAGGTAATCCTGGTAGCGGTTGTCGGCGAACCACTCCCGCGCCGCTTCCGAGGCGCGCCGTCCCATCGTCACAGCCTGGAGGCCGATGACGTCGCGCTCCTCGTCGTCAACGTCGCGCAGGAAGTCGGCGATGCACAGGCCCCCTTCCTTGTTCTGGCGCGGGAAGGAAAAGCGCGCGACCTCGCGCCGGCCACCTTCGTCGAAGAGGATCACATCGTTGCCCTCGGCCGCACAGCGCCAATAGCCGTAGGCGGCCTGCGGCAGGAGGATGTTTTCGCGGATCGCCATCTCGAGGATGCGATACAAGACCGGGCGCAGCTCGGTGCGCGCCCACGCCTTGTATTCGGCGAGCGAGCGGCCGTCTTTGCGATAACCCCACTGGAATTGATAGAGCATGCGCTCGTTGAGGTAGGGGACGATCGCCTTCGCCGGCACCCGGGCGATGATCTGCGCTCCCCAGAACGGCGGCACCGGGACCGGCACGCCCCTGGTCAGCTCGGCGCGGCGCAGGCGGACCTCTTCGAAATCGACGGGGCGCATCGGCCGCGGGTCGGCGGCGCGGCCGAGCTTCCTCGTCTGGTTGACCGGCCGGCCGATATTCTTCCGGCGCAATTCGGCGAGGTGGCCGTCGAAATCGTTGCCGACGATGCGGTCCATGAGGGCGAGGCCCTCGAAGGCGTCCTTGGCATAGGCGACCCGGCCACAGGCGTAGGATTTGACGCAATCTTCTTCGACATAGCGCCGAGTGAGCGCGGCCCCGCCGAGCATCACCGGGAGGTCGAGCCCCTGGCGGCTCATCTCTTCCAGATTCTCGCGCATGACGACGGTCGATTTGACCAATAGGCCCGACATCCCGATCGCATGCGCGCGGTGCGCCTGGGCAGCATCGAGGATCGCGCCGATCGGCTGCTTGATCCCGAGATTGACGACGCGGTAGCCGTTATTGGTGAGGATGATGTCGACGAGGTTCTTACCGATGTCGTGGACATCGCCGCGCACGGTCGCCAGCACGATCGTGCCTCTTTCCTGGCCTTCGATCCGCTCCATGAAGGGTTCGAGGTAGCCGACCGCGGCCTTCATCGTCTCGGCCGATTGGAGGACGAAGGGCAATTGCATCTTGCCGGCGCCGAAGAGGTCGCCGACCGTCTTCATGCCGCCGAGGAGGATGTCGTTGATGATGTCGAGCGGCTTATAGCTCCGCATCGCCAGTTCGAGATCGGCTTCGAGATCGAGCCGGTCGCCATCGACGATGCGCTGGGCGAGGCGGTCTTCGAGCTTTTCCGGCCTTCCCTTCTTCTCGGCTTTCTCGATCGCGCGGTCCTGGAAGAGGGCCATGAAGGCCTGCAGCGGGTCGTAGCCGTCACGGCTGCGGTCGAAGATCAGATCCTCGGCGACCCGCACCTCCTCTTCGGGGATCCGGTGCAAGGGCAGAATCTTCGAGAAGTGCACGATCGCGCCGGTGAGGCCGCGGCGCAGCGCGTGGTCGAGAAAGACCGAATTCAGCACCTGGCGGGCCGGCGGGTTGAGGCCGAAGGAAATGTTGGAGAGGCCGAGGATGATCTGGCACTCGGGCATCTTCTCGGCGATCGCGGCGATCGCGTCCAACGTGTTGAGGCCGAGCTTGCGATCGTCGGCGTTGCCGGTGCAGATCGTGAAGGTCAGGGGGTCGAACATGAGGTCGCTGGGCGCGAGACCGTGCTTCACACAGGCGAAATCGTAGAGCCGCTCGGCGAGGCGCAGCTTGTGGTCGGCCTCCTTCGCCATGCCGCTTTCGTCGATCGTCAGCGCGATGACCGCGGCGCCGAAGCGCTTCGCCAGCAGGAGGCGCTTCTCGGCGGCCTCCTCGCCATCCTCGAAATTGATCGAGTTGATGATCGGCTTCCCGCCATAGAGCTTGAGGGCGGCTTCGAGCACCGGGTATTCGGTCGAATCGATGACCAAGGGCGCATTGATCGCGCCGCGCATGCGGGCAACGATCTCGCTCATCTCGGAAATTTCATCGCGTCCGACAAAGGCGGTGCACAGATCGAGCGTGTGGGAGCCTTCCTTGACCTGCTCGCGGCCGATTTCGACGCAGCCGTCCCAGTCGCCGGCTTCCTGCAAGCGCCGGAAGGCGCGCGAGCCGTTGGCGTTGCAGCGCTCGCCGATCGAGAGATAGGCGTTCTCCTGGCGCAGCGGCACCTGAGTGTAGAGCGAGGCGACCGATGGTACCCACACCGGCGTCCGCGCCTTTGGCACCGGGCGCGGCCGGTCGCGGCCGATGCGCCGCAGCATCTGGTCGAGCGCGGCGATGTGCGCGGCTTCACTGCCGCAGCACCCGCCGATGATCCCGACCCCGTCCTCGATGACAAAGCGTTCGAGCCATTGCGCCATCTCTTTCGGGCTGAGCGGATAATGCGTGCGCCCGCCAATGAGCTCGGGCAGCCCGGCATTAGGCTGCAGCGAGATCGGCCCCGGCCAGTTGTCGCCAAGCCATTTGACGTGCTCAGCCATCTCGCGGGGGCCGGTGGCGCAGTTGAGCCCGATCACCGGCACGTCGAGCGCGTGGATGATCGTCGCCGCGGCGGCGATATCGGCGCCGACGAGGAGCGTCCCCGTCGTCTCGACAGTCACCTGGACGATGATCGGAATGTCCTTATCGGCCGCCAGGCGCGCCCACTTCGCGCCGTTGACCGCGGCCTTGATCTGTAAGGGGTCCTGGCAGGTCTCGATGAGGATCGCGTCGACCCCGCCGGCGACGAGGCCCAAACACTGGGTCGAGAGGGCATCTTCGAGGTCCTGATAGGCGATATGCCCGAGCGAGGGCAGGCGCGTCCCCGGGCCGACCGAGCCAAAGACAAAGCGAGTGCGCCCGTCGCCGGCCATCTCGGCGACCGCCTCGCGTGCCAGTTCGGCGGCGCGAAAGTTGAGCTCGGTGGCCTTGTCGGCGATGCCGAACTCGCCGAGCGTGATCGGCGAGGCGCCAAAGCTGTTGGTCTGCACCGCGTCGCACCCGGCGCGCAGATAGGCGAGGTGGATTTCGCGCACCAGGTCGGGGCGGCTCTCGCAGAGGATCTCGGTGCAGTTCTCGTGGCCGAGAAAGTCGCGCTCGATATCGAGCGTGCGGGCCTGCACCTGGGTCCCGACCGGGCCATCGCACAGGAGGACGCGGTCGGCGAGGTAGTCGAGAAGATGGGTCATCGAACCGCGCCCCGCATATAGTCGTCGCCCCCGCGCAAGCGGGGGTCCAGGGCAACCGGTTCGGTCCCCGAAGCCCCGGGTTCCCGCTTTCGCGGGAATGACGGTAGAGCAGTTCCGATCATGCGGTGGCCGCGGCGGGCTTGGGCGCGCGCACGCCGAGGAGGTGGCAGATCGCGACGATCAGGTCGGCGCGGTTGAGCGTATAGAAATGAAATTCATGAACGCCGTTGGCGTGGAGGCGCCGGCATTGCTCGGCGGCGAGCGAGGCGGCGACGAGGCGGCGGGTATCCGGATCGTCGTCGAGCCCATCGAAATGCGCCCCCATCCAGGCCGGGATCGAGGCGCCGCAGGCGCCGGCCATGCGTTTCAGCTGGGCGAAATTGGTGACGGGCAGGATGCCGGGAACGATCGGCACATCGATCCCCGCGGCGGCGACGCGATCTCGGAAGCGCAGAAACACATCGGCATCAAAAAAGAACTGGGTAATCGCGCGGCTGGCGCCGGCATCGAGCTTGGCCTTCAGATTGTCGAGGTCGTGGCCGGGGCTCCGTGCCGCGGGGTGGGTCTCAGGATAGGCGGCGACGCTGATCTCGAAATCGGCGACCCGCTTCAGCCCAAGGACGAGATCGGCGGCATAGGCGTAGCCGCCGGGATGGGGGGCGTAGCCACCGGAAGCGCCGGGGCCGGCGGCCGGGTCGCCGCGCAGTGCGACGATGTGCCGGATCCCGGCCTCCCAGTATTCCCGGGCAACGGCGTCGATCTCGTCGCGCGTCGCGCCGACGCAGGTCAGGTGCGCGGCCGGTTCGAGCGGGGTCTCGTGGCGGATCCGGCGCACCGTCGCGTGGGTGCGCTCGCGGGTCGAGCCGCCGGCGCCGTAGGTCACCGACACAAAGCGCGGCCGCAGCGGCTCCAGCCGCTTGATCGCGCCCCACAACCGCTCTTCCATCTCCGGCGTTTTCGGCGGGAAGAACTCGAACGAGACGCGCGGCGGTCCGGCGTCGAAATCGCTGACCGGGTCGGCGCCGAGGAGGCCGCGCCCCACCGGCCGAGGTGAATTAGCGGAAACGCGCTTCATCCCTGGAGCACCCGCTCGCCGGGCGCCGCCGCGGGGATGCTGGCGCCGATCGTTGCCAACAATTGGCCGGGGGTCACCTCCCGACGCGCCGTCCAGATGACGACGGTCAGCGGATCGCCCGGCAGGCAACGCGGGGAATCGGGATCGAGGCGGGCGGCGCGGCACCAATCGTCGACATCGGGGTCGGCAAAGCCGAGGCGGCGGTGGGCATGCTCCTCGCGGAGGTATTCGAGCGCATGCGGCGCAAAATCGACGACGACGAGGACGCCCCCTGGCCGCAACACCCGCGCGGCTTCGGCGATCGCTGCCGCCGGCCGGTCGGCATAATGCAAGACCTGATGGATGACGACCGCATCGAACGAAGCATCGCCGAGCGGCAGCTGATACATGTCGCCGAGCCGAACGATCGTGTTGGTAAGCCCCGCCCGTTCGAGATTGACGCGCGCGACGGCGAGCATCTCGCGGGACTGGTCGATCCCCAGCGCGTGAACAACGCGGGGCCCGAGCACCTCGATCATCCGGCCGGTGCCGGTGCCGATATCGAGCAGGTCCTTGGGCCCGGCGGCCGCGATCACCTCGCTCAGCGCCGCCTCAACCTCGGCTTCGTCGATGTAAAGCGAGCGGATCTTGTGCCATCGCGCGGCATTTTCGTCGAAATACGCGGCGGCGTGCTCGGCGCGCTGGCGCTTGATCGCGGCCAGACGCTGCAGATCGAGCGCGATCGTCTCATCGGCCCTGCCGCAAGCGGCAACCAGATGGCGCGAGAGGGCGCTCGCGGCGCTCCCCGAACTGAGGCGATAGAAGACCCAGCTGCCTTCGCGAAACCGGTCGAGCAGCCCCGCCTCGCACAAGAGCTTCAAATGGCGGGACACGCGCGGCTGGCTTTGCCCGAGGATGTGCGCCAGCTCGCTGACCGTCAGCTCACCGCCGGCGCACAGCACCAGGAGGCGCAGGCGCGTCGTTTCCGCCACCGCGCGCAACGCCGCAAGCAGCTCGCCCATCGATGCGCCGGTCTCAAGATCGTCCGCCATAACTAAACATATAAACATATCTTTATATCGTCAACAGCGGATGATTCGACAGTGAGGCGCGCCGTCCCCGCCCCTCCCCGGTCGCGCCGGAGGTTCAATGCTCCCATTCCGACGCAGGCATGCGACGGATTGCTTGCCGTGGTCGCGCGTTCTTGGTCATTATCTCTCCGCCCCAGCGCCAGGCCGTCCATCCTACTCGAGGCTCGTTGATGCGTGTTCACCGCCTGCCACTGATCTGTTCCTGCGTCCTCGCGGCGGGACTGGCCGTTTCCGGCTGCGCCGCACCGGCCGCGCCCGGCACCCCGCAAGCCTCGGATGACTTCAACGATCCGTGGGAGAATACCAATCGGGAGATTTTCAGCTTCAACCAGGGGGTCGACGAAGCCGTTCTCGTTCCGGTGGCGAAAACCTACCGCACCGTGCTCCCGCCGCCGATGCGTCAGTCGCTGCACGATTTCATGCAGAACCTGGATGGGCCGGTGATTTTCGCCAATGATCTGCTGCAGGGGCAGGTGAAGCTTGCCGGCGACACCCTCGCGCGGCTTGTGCTCAATACCACCGTCGGGGTGGCCGGGATGTTCGACGTCGCGACGCTGATCGGAATTCCTTATCACACCAACGATCTCGGCATTACCTTTGCGGTTTGGGGCTTTGCCGCCGGTCCCTACGTCATCGTTCCGGTTCTCGGCCCGTCCAACCCGCGCGATCTGGTCGGGCGGGTCGGCGACGGGTTTGCCGATCCCGGCAATTACATCGCCAGCGCGCACCATCTGCTGTGGGCCGTGGTGACGCGGACCGTCACTGCCGGCATCGACGCGCGCTCGCGCAACATCGAAAGCCTCGCCGTTATCGAGCGTACCGCGCTCGATAACTATGCGACGATTCGCTCACTATTCCGTCAGCGGCGCGAGGCGCAGATCCGTCACGAGAAGTCGAACCTGCCCAACCCGAGCCCGGTGCAGGGGGGCGACGACACGCCCGCCTCGTCGATTTCCTACTCGATCGCCAAATGACCCAAGCTCCTCGAGGGTTCGTCGGATGATCAGACGTTGCGCCGCGGTCGGCGCATTCCTCGTGATGGTTCTGGTGTTCGCCACGCCGCGCGAGGCCTGTGCGCAGGATGCCAACAGCTTCATCGCCACCCTCGGCCAGCAGGCCATCCAGGTGCTCGGCCCGGGCGTTCCCGAGGTGCAGCGCCAGGCCCGCTTCCGGGTATTGTTTCATGACGATTTCGATTTGCCCGGCATCGGCCAGTTCGTTCTCGGCCGCTATTGGCGCGTCGCCACGCCCCAGGAGCAGCAGGATTTTCTCGGGCTTTTCCAGGAATATCTCGTGCGCGCCTATAGCGCTCGGCTTGGCCAATATGGCGGTGAGCCGTTCCGCGTCACCGGGGTGCGCCCGAACGGTGCGGGGTCGATCGTCACCAGTGAGATCGTTCGCCGCAATGGCACCCCGATCGCGGTCGATTGGTATCTGATCGGGCGCGGTCCCTTCAAGATCACCGATGTCTATGTCGCCGGCGTCAGCATGAAGGTGACGCAGCGCGACGAGTTTGCGTCCGTGATCCAGCGCAACGGCGGACGGGTCGCGGCGCTCATCGCGCAACTGCGCCAGAAACTCGCCGCCGCCGGGTAATTCTCCCCGATAAGGGGTCAGCTCGCCAGCGGATGGGGCTGCGGGTTCGAGCCATCGGTAAAGCGCGACAGGCGGAACGGCGCCGGGTCGACGATCGGCGGCGCGCCCATGACCATGTCGGCCATCAGCCGGCCGGCCCCCGGCCCGATGCCGAAGCCGTGGCCGGAAAAGCCGGTGGCGATAAAGAACCCTGGAAGGCTGTCGACCGCCGAGATCACCGGAATCGCATCGGGCATCACGTCGATCATCCCGCCCCAGCTTTCCGCCACCGCGACGCTGCGGAACGCCGGGAACGCCTCGGCGATGCTGGCACGGGCGCGCTCGAGCACATAGGGGTCGGCGGCGGGATCGAGCACCCGCACTGCGTCGAAGGGCGACGCCTCATCGAGCGCCCAGCGCCGCTTCGTGCGCCACTCCTCGGCAAAGCGGCGACCGACCCGGAAGCGCAGCTTCTGCCAATGCAGCCGCGCGCTGGGCCAGTATTGCGGCAATAGGCGAAAGCTGTCCGGCACGATGTCGATCGTGCGCACCCCGAGGGTCGCCACCGTGTAGCCGCCGTCGATGCGCTTGCGATAGCCGAAGAGCCCGCCCGAGGCGGAAATTTCGGGGCCGCCGTCGAGCTTTTCGGTGCGCATCACCGAGCCCAGCACTTTGAGTTGCGGCAATTCGATCCCGAGATTGCCGCAAAACAGCCGCGACCACGCCCCGCCGGCCAAAACCGCCGACCCGCAGGCGATGCGGCCCTTTTCGGTGACCACCGCCGACACCCGCCCGCCTGACGTTTCGACGCCGCGCGCCGAGCACTGGGTGAGGATCGCCG
>JBARKH010000341.1:0-1802 GCA_049801295.1 Allostellaceae bacterium
AGCGGTGTCGCGATCCTCGGCGGGGTGTTGCAGGGCGCGGGCACGCTGGTCGGCGCGGTCGGCAATACCGGCGGGACGGTCGAGGCGGAGAACAGCGGCTCAGCCGCGACGCTGACCATCAGCGGCAGCTACGCCGAGAGCGGCACCAGCGTGCTGACCGAATTGCTGCGTGGCACCGGGGCCGGGCAGGCCGGGCTGCTGGCGGTCACGGGCCCGCTCGCGCTGAGCGGCGGCACGCTCATGGCGAATGTCTCCGGGTTCAGCCTCGCGGCCGGGCAGGCCTTCACGGTCGCGACGTTCCAGCCGGGCACCGTGCCCGGCTTTTTCGCAAATCTCACCGAGGGCGCGTTCGTCGGCAACAGCACCTATGTGAATGTCGGCGGCAGCCTGACGCTCGGCGCCCTCTACAACATCACCACCGGCACGATCGGGCTGGAGGTGTTTCATACGCCCGGCACGACCGCCGATTCCTGGCTCGGCGGCAGCGGTGTTTGGAGCGTCGCGGCCGGCTGGTCGGGCGGCGTGCCGCTGCCTAATTCCGACGTGACGATCGGGCAGACCGGGAATGGCGCCGTGACGCTCGACACCAGCGCCACGATCGACAGCCTCGCCCTCGCGAGCGGCAACGCGCTGAACTTTGCGGCCGACGAGTCGCTCGCCGTCGGCGGCGCCTTGACGGTCTCGGCCGGCGCCTCGTTCACCCTCTCCGCGGGCGGCGACGCGATCGAGGTTGGCGGCGTGGTGAGCGACGCCGGCAGCATGGCGATCGCGTCCGGCGGCAGCTTTTCGCATCTGTCGGCGTTCGACGTGACCGGCACCTTGACGGTGGCCGGCGCGACGCTGAGCGGCATCACGGTGCTCTCCGGCGGTAGCGTCAGCGTGCTGTCCGGCGGTGTGACGAGCGCGACGATTGTGGCATCGGGCGGGACGCAAGTCGTTGGCGCGGGCGCCGTCGTGGGCGGCACGGTGGTCAGCGGCGCGGGCCAGCAGATCGTCATTTCGGGCGCGACGGTAAGTGGCGCTTTGATCGAGAGCGGCGGCAGCCAAGTTCTCGCTTCGGGCGCGGTTGCCAGCAACACGATTGTCGGCGATCCGAGCTTTCAGATCGTCTCCGGCGGCGCTGCTGCGTTCAACACGACACTCATCGACGCCGGCGAACAGATTGTTTACGGCACAGCGTCCGGCACCGTCGCCAGCAACGGCGGCATCCTCGAAATCAAGGCTGAAGGTCGTGCAAAGGCCGCGCTGATCCGCGACCTCAGCCTCGAGATGATCAGCGCTGGCGGCATCGCGATCGCCACTCTTATCGCGAGCGGCGGGCGCGAGAAGATCCTCGCCGGGGGCGTGGAAAGCGGCGCGAAGCTGCTGGGTAAGGGCAGCGAGCAGGACGTCTTTGGCACCGCCATCGGCGTCACCGTGAGCGGAGGCGGCAGCCAGGTCGTCGAGAGCGGCGGCACCCTGGAGCTGCTCGGTGGCGACGCCGTGGCGAGCTTCACGATCAACGCCGGCGGCAAGCTCGATATCGGCGCCGGCTATCGGTTGAACCGGTACGGCGTGGCGAGCGGTGTCACTGTAGAGATATTGGCCAGCGGCACCGCCAGCGGCAGCGTCATCCATAGCGGCGGGACCGAGATCGTCTCGGCAGGCGCCACGGCGAGCGGCGGCGCGGTCAACAGGGGCGGGACCGAGTCCCTGCGCGGGCGGGCGATCGGAGGCACGGTCGGCGCAGGCGGCTCGGAGATCGTCAGCTCCAGCGGCGTGGCGAGCGGCACCACAGTGAACCTCGGCGGCAGCCAGACCGT
>JBARKH010000342.1:0-3903 GCA_049801295.1 Allostellaceae bacterium
AGCTGGCGCGGCATGGCCACGACCTCGTTCTCGCCGCGCGCAGCCTCGCGCTGATGGAGGCGCTCGCCGAAGAGCTGCGCGAGGCCGGCGCCGCGGTGACGGTGATCGCCGCCGATCTTAGTAAGCCCGGCGCCGCCGCTACCCTCGCCCACGACATCGCCAGCCGGGGCCTCACGATCGAGATCCTCATCAACAACGCCGGGCTCGGCGCAGCCGGGCGCTTCGACCGCAACGACCCGGCACGGATCAGCGAAATCCTCCAGGTCAACATCGTGGCGCTGAGCGAGCTGAGCCGGCTCCTCCTCCCCGGCATGATCGCGCGCGGGCATGGGCGGGTGATGCTGGTCGCCTCGGTCGCCGCGTTTCAGCCGGGGCCCCGGATGGCCGCCTACTTCGCCAGCAAGGCTTATGTGCTGAGCCTCGGCGAAGCCTTAGCCTACGAGCTGCGGGGCACCGGGGTCAGCGTGACGGTCCTGTGCCCGGGCGCGACCGCGACCAATTTCTTCACCACCGCCGGGGCCGACAATTCGCTGATGGCCCGCCGGCTGCGCCGGATGATGAGCGCCGAGGATGTGGCACGGCTCGGCTACCGAGGCCTTGCCGCGGGCCGCCGCGTCGTCATCGCCGGGGCAATGAACCGCCTCGTCGCGTTCGCGGGACGCTATGCGCCGCACCGGATCACACTGCCGGTGACAGACCTCTTGATGTTCGGCGACTGACCGTCCAGCCGACCGGCCGGTCTGGCGCCGGCGCCGGATCGACGCGGGCGGCGCGAGTCAAGGCATAAGCGCCGAGCAGCGCCCCGGCCATCGGCTCGGCGAACAGATACCCTTGGCCAAAACCGCAGCCGCCGGCCTTCAGGAAGTCGCGTTGCACGGCGGTCTCGACGCCTTCGGCGATGATCGCGGCATCGTAAGTGCGGGCGCTATCGAGCACTGCCCGGGTCCGCTCCTCTCCGTCGGCAGTGCCGATCTGGGCGGTGAACTCGCCATCGATCTTCACGGTATCGACCGGATAATGCCGCAGGCTATTGAGCGCGGAATAGCCGGTGCCAAAATCGTCGATGGCGATTTGAACACCCAGCCCCTCCAGCTCGGCGAGCACCGCGCCGGCGCATTCGGGGTTGCGCATCAGCGCGGTCTCGCTGATCTCGAGCTTCAGACGGTGCACCGCGAAGCCGCCCTTACGGACCCCGCGCAGCGTCGCCAGCAGCGCCGAGGGGTCGTCCAACTGCCGGGCCGATAGGTTGACGCTGACCCAGTCGACGATGTCCCGGCCGTAAATCAGCCGCCAGGATTCGACCTGGCCAATCGCTTCGCGAATGACCCAGCAGCCGACCTCGACGATGAGACCGGTTTCCTCAAGCAGCGGCAGGAACGCCGCGGAGGCGACCAGCCCGTCGCTCGGGTGGTTCCAGCGCAACAGCGCTTCGGCGCCGACCAGCCGGTCGTCGCTCAGCCGCACGATCGGCTGGTAGTGCAGCACCAATTCGCCGTTGTCGAACGCCCGGCGCAATTGCTCGGTAAGCGAGGAGCGCCGCACCGCCGCCGTGGTCAACGCCGGTTCCCAGGCGACCGCCTTGCCCGGTCCGAGCGCCTTTGCTTGCCGCAGCGCGAGATCGAGATCGCGCAACGCATTGTCCGCTTCGTGATGCGCCGGGGTGGTGGTGATGTAGCCGATGCGGGCCGTCAACCGCAGTGCCTGACCCCCGATGGCGATCGGCGAGTTGACAATGCGCGGCAGTCGGGCCGCGAAGGCCTCCGCCTCCATCGGCGCCAGCGCCGGCGGGCTGCAAATGACGCCGAATTCATCGCCGCCAAGCCGGGCAACCATGTCCCTGCCGCGCCCGTCTCGCCCAAATGCCGCACTCGTCTCGCCCAAATGCCGCGATCGAGTCCCCAAAACCAGCCGCTCGGCGATGATCTTGAGCACCTCGTCGCCGATCGCGAACCCGTGCAGGGTATTGAGGTTGCGAAAGCTGTCGAGATTGATCGCGAATACGGAGACGGCGCGGCGTTCTGGATCCGGATCAGCGAGAATCTCCTGCAAACGCCGGGCAAATTGATGGCGATCGGCCAGCCCGGTCAGCAGGTCGCGTGCCGGCGCTCTCTCCTTTGCGCCCGGCGCCGGGTCTTCTCGCAGCGCCACGATGACGCCAGCGATCCCTCCGTCGGTGTCGCGATGCGGCCGCGCGCTGAAAATTGCCGGCCACAGCCGTGCTGCCGGATCATCCTCGAGGAGGTGGTAATCCTCGACGGTGTCGCCCGCGAGCGCGTGCTGCTGTACCTCTTTCAGTGCCTCCCTTCCGGGCCTGGCGAGCTTGTCGTGGTGGCGGCCGGCGAGCGGTGCGCCCCACAGCCGGAATGCCCCGATCCACGCCTTGCTCGCCGCCACGTAGCGCAGATCCCGGTCGAACAATGCCACGGCGGCCGGGATGTCGCTGACGAACCGGACCATCCATTCAAAAGGCTTGTCGAACTCTGGGTTCATGCCCGATCTGCCGGCTCCGAAGGACTTCCGCGACGGATGCTCTCGGTCATTTGACGCGTTAGTCATTAATCGAGCCTTAACCGGCAAGTAAACAATCAGACAGTTTTACCTCAAATATTACGCATTTTATTCAAAACGATCGTAACGCTCTGAGCCCAGGAGAAAATACGGAGGCGCAATGGTCGCACGACCGCACGGGTCCGAGCGTAGTAGCTGCGGGCGCCCGCACCCGTGCGGGGCAGTCATCAGGGCGGTGCCGCAGTGCGATAAGCTCCACCCTTCCCTCCCCCGCCCGCCTCCATCGTTCCCTCCCCCGCAAGCGGGGAGGGTTAGGGAGGGGGCCAGGGACGCTCGGTGTAACGGTCGCGTCGCGCTACAGCTTCTCCAGCATCGCCTCGGCGCTAGAGACCGCGTATTCGCCCGGCTTCTCGACGTTGAGCGCCTTGACGACGCCGTTCTCGACCAGCATCGCGTAGCGCTGCGAGCGGATGCCCATGCCTTCCTTGATGCGGTCGAGTTCGAGACCCATCGCCTTCGTGAATTCGGCGTTGCCGTCGCCGAGCATCATGATCTTGCCGCCGGCCTCATGCTCCTTGCCCCAGGCGCCCATCACGAAGGCGTCGTTGACCGCCACGCACGCGATCGTGTCGACGCCCTTGGCCTTCAATGCGGCGGCGTTGCCGACATAGCTCGGCAGATGGCGCTGCGAGCAAGTCCTCGTATAGGCGCCGGGCACCGCGAACAGCACGACCTTCTTGCCGCCGAACAATTCCTCCGGAGTGATCTCCTTCGGCCCTTCCGCGGTCAGGTGCCGCAAATTCACCGCCGGAACCTTGTCGCCAACCTTGATCGTCATGTGGCTCTCCCTTCAGTTCTGTTCGATGTGAAAAACCGCTTTGCCCGGGATTTGGCGATCGCGCAGCTGCGGTCCGACCCGGGCGAGATCGCGCCAGCCGTATTCGGCGATGCGCGGCACCAGCGATCCGTCCGCCACCAGCCCGGCCAAGAGCGCGAGATCCGGGGCAAACCGCTCCTCGGCCTCGGAGGTGAAATAGTGGAACCCCTGGATCCGCGCGTTCTGGTGCTCGGCAAAATCGCGGAAATTAAAGGGCGTAGGCTCGCCCGAGGAATTGCCGAAAACGACGACCGTGCCGCGCGCCTCGACCCGCTCGATCGCGGCCGTCAGCGAGGCGCCGCCGGCAGCTTCGAGGACGAGGGCGAAGCGGCCCCGCGCGTCCTCGATCTTCGTCACGATTTCGGCGGCGCCGAGCCCATCGACAACGCGAGCGCGCTCGGCATTTCCGACAATCGCGGTGACCCGAGCGCCGGAGCGCGCGGCCAGCTGTACCGCGAGATTACCGACCCCGCCGGCGGCGCCGGTGATGAGCACGCGCTTCCCCAATAGCGGCGCGC
>JBARKH010000343.1:0-4704 GCA_049801295.1 Allostellaceae bacterium
GCCCCACCCTTGCGCGCCGCGCGGCGCGGATCGCGCCCGGCCGCCGCCCCGTTGGCCTCGTCCACCGCGGCATCGCGCTCGGTCAGGCGGCGGCGATAGGCCTCCAGATCGTCATCGAACGGCCGCACCGTGCCGTCTTCGACGAGCCACAGCCGATCGGCGACCAATTCGACCAGATGCCAATCGTGGCTGACCAGGACCACCGCCCCGGAATATTCGGCGAGTGCTTCTACCAGCGCCTCGCGGGTTTCCATGTCGAGGTGATTGGTCGGTTCGTCGAGGATCAATAAGGAGGGCGCGTCATGGGTGACGAGGGCGAAGTTAAGGCGCGCCCGCTCGCCGCCCGAGAGTTCGCGAACCGGCACGAACGCCTTGTCCTGGCCAAAGCCGAACCCGCCCAACCGGGTGCGCACCGCCTCGGGCGGGCTGTCGGGCAGGAGCGCGGCGAGGTGATCGTAAGCGGAGGCGTCGGGCCGCATCTCCTCGATCTGATGCTGGGCGAAAAACCCGCAGGTCAGCTTTGGCGAGCGAACCATCCGCCCCGACAACGGCGGGAGGCGCCCGGCGAGGAGGCGCGCGAAGGTGGTCTTGCCGTTGCCGTTGGCGCCCAAAAGCGCGATCCGGTCGTCGGGATCGAGGCGCAGATCGAGGCGCGACAAGACCGGCCGGCCCGGCGCGTAGCCGGTGCTGACATGATCGAGGCTGATGATCGGCGGGCTCAATGCCGGCGGCTGCGGCAGGCGCAGCACGGGTGGCGCGGCGTCCGTAATCAGCGCCACCGGTTCGAGCCGCGCCAGCGCCTTCATACGGCTCTGCGCCTGGCGCGCCTTCGACGCCTTGGCGCGGAAGCGGTCGACAAACTCCTGCAAATGCGCCCGGTGCTTCTGCTGCTGCCGGGCGAGCGCGGCCTGGCGCGTCGCGGCTTCGCGCCGGGCCCGCAGGAACTGGTCGAACCCGCCGGAATAGAGCGTCAGCTTGCCGTTATCGAGATGCAAGGTCGTCGTCGTCGCGGCGTTGAGCAGCTGGCGGTCGTGACTGACGAGCACAAAGCTGTAGCGGTAGCGGCGCAGATAATTTTCGAGCCACAGCGCGGCTTCGAGGTCGAGATGGTTGGTCGGCTCGTCGAGCAGCATGAGGTCGGGCTCGGCGAAGAGGACCGCCGCCAGCGCGACGCGCATGCGCCAGCCGCCCGAGAGCTCGGACAATGGTTGCGCCTGCATCGCCGCATCGAGGCCGAGCCCCGCCAATATCCGCGCGGCTCGGGCGGGCGCCGCACGCGCCGCGATCTCGACGAGGCGATCCTCGATCTCGGCGATGCGCAGCGGCTCCGGGCCCTTATCGAGCTCGGCAAGGAGGCGGCTGCGCTCCTTATCCGCGGCGAGCACCGTTTCGAGCGCGCTCGCGCTCCCGCCCGGCGCCTCCTGCGCGAGAAACCCGATGCGGTGGCCGCGCGGCAGGAAGATGTCGCCGCGGTCGGGCAGAAGGCGGCCGCGAATGAGGTCGAGCAGCGTCGACTTGCCGGCGCCGTTGCGGCCGACGAGGCCAAGCTTGGCGCCCTCGGGGATCGACGCGTTCGCTTCGTTGAAGAGCGCGCGCCCATGGCGCCCGCCGACGCGGTAGGTCAGGCCGGAAATCGTCAGCATCCGCGCCTCTTACCACAACGCGGCCCGGCAAGGCGACGCCTGCATCGGCTGCATTCGTGCTCAAAGATCCACGATTTGTGGGTTGCCGCGGGATGACCAGGACTACCGCGTTCCGCCCTGTCGCAACACCCGCTGGGCGATCGACCAGCGGTGGACTTCCGAGGGGCCGTCATAGATGCGGAACGGGCGGACCTCGCGGAAGATCCGGGCGACGATCGTGTCGTCGGTGATGCCGAGCCCGCCCAAGACCTGCATGCTGCGGTCGACGACGCGCCAGATCGCCTCCGAGCAGATGACCTTGGCCATGCTGGATTCGTGGCGCCCGCGCTCGCCCTTGTCGAGCACCCAGGCGGTGTGCCAGATGACAAGGCGGCTGGTGTGCAGATCCATCTCGTTGTCGGCGAGCATGAAGCCGACCCCCTCGTGCTCGCCCAAGGGCTTGCCAAAGGCGGTGCGGCGGCGGGCGTAATCGGTGGCGATGTCGTGGGCGCGCCGGGCCGCGCCGAGCCAGCGCATGCAGTGGGTGAGGCGCGCCGGGGCGAGCCGCGCCTGGGCGTAGCGGAAGCCCTCGCCGACCCGGCCGAGGACGGCGCTTTCCGGGACCCTCAGCCCATTCAGTCGAATGACCGCGTGGCCGCCGGTCATGTACTGGTCGAGGGTGTCGAGCACCCGCTCGATGTGGATGCCGGGCGCGCTCATCGGCGCGAGGAACATCGTCGCCCCGGCCGGCCCCAGGTTATCGCTCTCGGTCTTCGCCATGATGATCGCGAGATCGGCGCCGACCGCGCCGGTGATCAGCCATTTGTCGCCGTCGATGACAAAGTCCGCGCCGTCTCGAATCGCCGTCGTCAACAGCATCGATGGGTCGGCGCCGGCGCCCGGCGCGGGCTCGGTCATCATGAAGCAGGAGCGGATGGCGCCGGCCGCGAGCGGGCGCAGCCACGCCTCCTTTTGCCCCTCGTCGGCGACCTGCTCAAGCAAATGCATGTTGGCTTCGTCGGGGGCGAAGATGTTCATCGCGATTGTCGCCAAGGGCGAATAGCCGGCCGCCTCGAAGACGATCGCCTTGCAGCGATGGTCGAGGCCGAGCCCGCCCCATTCGCGCCCCACATGCGGCGACAGCAGCCCTGCCGCGCGGGCCAACTCCACGAGCTCGCGGCGGAACTCCTCGGAGGGGCCGTGCGCGGTTTGCCGCAAATCCCTCTCGTGCGGCAGGATGTCGTCGCGGACGAAGCGCTCGGTGCGCGCTTTCAGTTCGACCAGTTCGTCGGGGATCGTGAAATCCATGAGCTGCTCCTCGCCGTTTGGTGCGCGCATCGGTCCGGACGCGCCGATTGGCATCCCGGGCATCGATTGCCGAGTGATCCGCGTCGCGAAGTGTAGTTAAATCATCGCGACAATTCCCGCGCGCCGCGCGCCACCGAAGAGATCACGGAGATCGCAATGATGCACCGTCCCCTCGGGATCATCGTCGTTGCCGGGATGCTTCTCGCCCTGCCGCTCCGGTCTGGTGCATGCGCGGATGCAGCCTCTTCACCGGCCGCCGCGGCGGCGAAAGCGCCGGGTGAGGTCGATTTCCAAGTCACCTGCGGGCCGGCCGCGCGAAAGGCGTTCAAGCACGCCGTGTGGACCCTGCATTCGTTCTGGTATCCCGAGGCGCTGAAGGCGTTTACCGCGATCACCGAAGCGGAGCCCGGCTGCGCGATGGGCTATTGGGGCATCGCGATGAGCCATTGGTACCCGCTGTGGTTTCCGCCCAGCCCGGCGGCGTTGAAGGCGGGCTCGGAGGCGGTCGCGAAGGCGCAGGCGGCGGCGCCGAAGACCGAGCGCGAGAAGGACTACATCGCGGCGATCGCGGCCTTCTACAAGGACAGCGACAAGCTCGATCACCGCACCCGAGCGCTCGCCTACGAGAGGGCGATGGCAGAGGTCTACGCGCGCTATCCCGAGGACCGCGAGGCCGGGGTGCTCTATGCGCTCGCGCTCAACGCGACGGCGCTACCCACCGACAAGACCCTCGCCAACAAGAAGAAGGCGGCGGAAATCCTCACCAAGGTCTGGGCCGAACAGCCCAATCATCCCGGCGTCGTCCACTACCTGATCCATAGCGACGATACCCCGGAGCTTGCCCAGGCTGGGCTGCCGGCGGCTGTCGCCTATGCCAAGATCGCGCCCGAGGTGCCGCATGCGCTGCACATGCCCTCGCACATCTTCACCAGGCTCGGGTTGTGGCAGCAATCGATCGAGTCGAACCGTGCCGCCCATGACGTGGCGCTCGCCTACGCGCGAAAGACGATTGGCCCCGATGCCTTTGACGGGGAAACCGTCCACACGATGGACTATCTCGAATACGCTTATCTGCAGACCGGAGAGGACAAGAAGGCGAAGGAGGTCGTCGACGAGTTGCTGGCGTTTCGTCAGAGCGCTGGAGCAAACCTGCCGACGGCGTACGCCGTGGCGGCGATCCCGGTGCGCTTTGCGCTCGAACGCCGCGACTGGAAAGCCGCCGCGGCACTGGTGACGCCGGCGATCGGGTTGCAATTGGACAAGTTCCCCTGGGCGGAGGCGATGATCTCGTTCGCCCGCGCGCTCGGCGCCGCACACACCGGCGACATTGCCACCGCGCAGGCGGAAATAGCCAAGCTGCAATCGCTCGAGGACAAGCTCGTGGCGGCCAAGGACTCGTATTGGGCGAACCAGGTCAAGGTCCAGCGCCTCGGGGCCTCCGGGATCCTGGCTCACGCGCAAGGCGACGACAAGAAAGCGGTCGAGCTGGCCCGCGCGGCGGCCGATCTCGATGCAACGATGGACAAGCATCCGGCGACCCCCGCCGCGGTCCAGCCGGCTCGCGAGCTCTTGGGGGATCTCCTGCTCCAGATCAATGACGCGAAGGGTGCGCTCAAGGAATACGAGCAGTCGCTCCAGTCGGAGCCGAACCGCTTCCGCAGCCTCCTTGGCAAGGCGCGGGCAGCCAAGCAGGCTGGCGACGCGGCAGCCAGCCGCGACGCCTATCAGAAGCTGGTGGCGCTGAGCGCGCAGGCCGACGCCGACCGGCCCGAAC
>JBARKH010000344.1:0-11683 GCA_049801295.1 Allostellaceae bacterium
AGGCCGGCGAAAGGCTCCCATTCTTCGCCAAGACTCACCGCCATGCTCGCCTGGAACAAGGCCATCTGCTGCGGGTTCATCAGCCCGGCATGGTTATCCTTATGACCGGCAAAGGGCAGGCCATAACCCTTGATCGTATAGGCGATAAAGCAGGTCGGACGGTCGTCGGTGACGCCGTGAAAAGCGTCCAGCACCGACCCCATGTCGTGGCCGGCGAGGTTCGTCATCAGCCGCGCCAGACCTGCATCATCGTGCTCGTCGAGGATCGCGCGAATGCCGGGATAGCGGTTGAGGTCGCGGCCCAGATGCTGGCGCCAGCCCTCGCCGCCCTTGTAGACGAGCGCCGAATAGAGCGAATTGGGACAGGAATCGATCCATTCGCGCAATTCTTCGCCGTCGGGGCGGGCAAAGGCGGCCTGCAAGAGGCGCCCGTATTTGAGGGTGACGACGCGCCAGCCGAACATCTCGAACAAGGCGTCGATCCGCCCGAACAGCCGGTCGGAGACGACGGCGTCGAGGCTCTGACGGTTATAGTCCACCACCCACCAGAGATTGCGCACATCGTGCTTCCAGCCCTCGAGCAGCGCCTCGAAGATGTTGCCCTCGTCGAGCTCCGCGTCGCCCGCCAGCGCGATCATCCGCCCAGGCGGCGGGTCGGCCGGCGTCAAGCGGTGCAGCCGCAAATAATCCTGCACCAGGGCGGCGAAGAGGGTGACGCCGACACCGAGCCCGACCGACCCGGTCGAGAAATCGACGATGTCGCCATCCTTGCTGCGCGACGGGTAGGCCTGCGCCCCGCCATAGGCGCGGAACCGCTCGAGTTTCTCGCGGGTCTGCCGTCCGAGGAGATATTGCAGGGCGTGGAACACCGGGGCGGCGTGCGGCTTGACCGCGACCCGGTCCTGCGGCCGCATGACATCGAGATAGAGCGCGGTCATCAGGGTCGCGACCGAGGCGCTCGAGGCCTGGTGGCCGCCGACCTTGAGACCGTCGCGCGACGGCCTCAGGTGATTGGCGTTGTGGATCATCCAGGTCGAGAGCCACAGCACCTTCTTCTCGAGCGCCTGGAGGGAGCGAAGCCTGTCGTCGGGTTCGGCTTGCGGCGCCCGGGCGAGACCGCCGGCAAGGGCGTGCGGCATCCTTCCTCCTAGATCGGACCGGATACTGTATATGTCCGCAGATGCTCGGGGAGGCGCCAGGCGACGCTGGGATCGGGAATATGCCTGACCGGCTCGATCCCACCGCGCCACGCCGCCCCCATGATCTGCATCGTCTGGTAGACAATCGTGTTCCAGCCGCTGACGCGCAGGAAATCGAGGCCCTCGGCAACCTCGGGCGAGGCGAGGTCGTGGAAGAGGATCAACGCGTCGTCCGCAGCAACCAGCGCGGCGGCCTTGGCGTCGATCAGCGGCGCCGGCCGGTCATGACCGCCGTCGACGAAAATCAGGGACCAGCGCCGCCGCTCCATCCCGGCGAGATCGAACACCTTGGCGGGGCTGCCGCCGGGCAGCAATCGGACGCGTTCGGCGAACCCGGCATGGCGCAGCGAGGCGAGCACGCTGCCGTGAATGTCGGGGTCGGCGAGCAGCGGGTCGATGACGTCGAGTTCGCTCGCCGCGGCGGCCAGATGACAAGCCGACCAGCCGAGCCAGCAGCCGATTTCGAGCTGCCGCCCGGGGCAGCGCAGCGCCGAATTATAAAGGATATGAGCTTCGTCGCGGTTGACGAACCCGACCAGCGGCTGGCGCCGGTCGACATACCAGTTGTGCGGGATCTCGCGCCGCAGGTATGGCCATGTCGTGGTCGCCCGGTCGCCGACGATCATGTTGGGAAAGCTGTCGTCGAGGCGGATCCGCGCAAGCCCCGGCGAGACGTAATCCCCCTCGGGAAAGGCGACCGTTGCAGGGGCGATCGAATCGCGGACGCTCATCCCGTCATTCAGACCTGTCGCGCGCGATTTGACAAGACCGCCCAGACGCCTAAATAGGATCTGATGAGGACCCTGCCGCGCGGCCAGTGCGCAGCATCAAGGAGCGTCGGAGAGATGACGGACAGCCCGGGTACGATCGGCGAGCGTGTAATCACGGTGACCGAGAACGCGGCGCGCCGCATCGCCGTCCTGAAGGCGCAGGAATCCACGGAGGGTGCCTTTCTGCGGATCGCGGTGTCCGGTGGCGGCTGCTCGGGGTTTCAATACGGGCTCTCCTTCGACGACCAGAAGAACCCGGACGATCGCCAGTTCGAGAAGGACGGCGTCGCCGTCGTCGTCGACGACACCTCGCTCGACCTCCTCAACGGCGCCGAAATCGATTTCGTCGAAGACCTGATGGGCGCCTCCTTCCAGATCAAGAACCCCAACGCGACCTCGTCCTGCGGCTGCGGCAATTCCTTCTCGATCGCCCTCTGACGCACCCCGTCCGCGGCTCGCGGCTTCCACCCGACCTTCAAGCCGCGCTATGCCGGTGCGCGCCGTGCACTCACGATCACGGCGCGGCCACGCCCGGTTCGGGATCGCTTCGCAGCCGTAACCTGTCGCCGGTGACCGTTCTTTGATCCAGATCAAAGCAACCGCAATGGCACCTCTGCTGTTAATGCAACGGAACTTCCGACCACGATAGGAGATAGTCATGGATAAGGATCGGATCGCGGGATCGGCGAAAAAAATCAAGGGCTCGATCAAGGAAACCATCGGCAAGGCGACAGGCGATGCCAAGCTGGAGGCTGAGGGCAAGGCCGACAAGGTTGAGGGCAAGATCCAGAACGCTATCGGCGGTCTTAAGGACGCACTGAAGGAGTAAGGAAAGCGGCCAGCTTGGTTTGTTGATCCGGATCGAGGACTCTCAAAAACCAAGGAAAACAAAAATGCAGAAAGTGATAATTCTCGCCAGTGCAGCGATGATTGGCGTCGCCCTCCTCTCCGGCGGCGCAGCGGCACAGGGCACCACGGATAAGATCGAGGGAACGGCAAAAGAGCTCAAGGGGTCGATCAAGGAAACCGTCGGCAAGGCGACGGGCGACACCAACTTGCAGTTGGAGGGCAAGGTCGACAAGGTTGAAGGCGGAGCCCAAAACGCTGTCGGCGACCTCAAGAACGCTGTCGGCGATATCAAGGACAAGGCGACCAAATAAGGATGGTCTTTCGCGTTCAGCCTCCGGAAAAGTGAGAGTAAAGATCCGTTCTCAGGGCGCGATGGGACTTTTGAGGGGACACCGATGGTTATTGAAACAGTTGAGATTTCCACCCCTGTGGAAGAAAGTCCTACGGTGTCATGGGCGGCGGTTGCAGCGGGTGCAATTGCGGCCGCCGCTCTGACCCTCGTTCTCCTTGCCTTCGGCGCCGGCATGGGCTTCTCGGCGGTATCCCCGTGGGGCAATTCGGGCGTATCGGCCAGCACATTTGAAATTGGCACCGGGGTCTATCTGATTGTCGTCGCTATGCTGGCCTCGACCATTGGAGGCTACATCGCCGGGCGGCTGCGGATAAGATGGGTCGACGTACATACGCACGAAGTCTTCTTTCGCGACACCGCTCATGGCTTTTTGGCATGGGGATTGGCGACCGTGCTCAGCGCAGCGTTTTTGGCTGCGGCGGCGAGCAACATTGCTGGAAGTGCGTCGGCAGTCCAATCAGCGGGGTCCAGCGGTCCGGAGGATTATTACGCGGATGCGCTGTTGCGGCCCAGTGCTGCCGCAAGTCCAAATACATCAGATTCGAAAACCATTCGCCGCGAGATCGCCCGTATCCTCACGACCGGCCTTCGCAATCGCGATATCCCTGCGCCTGATCGCACATATCTGGCGCAAGTCGTCGCGGCCCGCACCGGACTTAGTCAGGCGGACGCCGACAAGCGGGTTTCAGACGTTCTCACTCAGGCAAAGACTGATTTGGACAACACCCGGAGGGCAGCCGCCAAATTGTCTCTGTGGCTGACCGCCTCGCTGCTGATCGGCGCTTTTTGCGCCAGCCTTGCGGCGACCGAAGGCGGGTATGTCCGGGATAATTGGAACCCAGGCGTGACCGGCAGGTAAAGGCAAGAGCTGAAAGGTAGGAGGAAAGTCATGGGTCGCGGAATTCTGCTGTATCTGTTAGGCGTTCCGATTCCAATCATCATTCTTCTCGCTCTCTTCCATCATTAGATAAGTGCTGCCGCAAGAAAGCGGGCACCCCCGCGCCTTGGCCGCGGACCGGGGATCGCCCGACGGGTTCACCGGTGCCGCGGGCAGCCGATCGCCGATGCAGAGTGAAGACCAGCATCGTCACGCGGAAGTCGGACGCATGCGCGCAACCTCTGGGAGATCGAGGGTTACTGTGGTAATCGTCGACCGCACGGCGGCCAAGGGAGAGACGTGAATTATGGGAACGATCATCCTAATTGTGTTGGTCATCCTCCTGCTGGGAGGCGGCGGTTTCGGATATTCGCGTTACGGGTACGGCGGCGGTATCGGCATCGGCGGTCTTCTTCTCATCATCCTGATCTTGTATCTAGTGTTTGGTCACGGGAGGTTTTGAACCGCCTCTAACCGTAGCGCCTGCCTCCGCAACCGCGAAGGCTCTCGGCCTCACCCATGCCGCAATTGATCCTCGTCCGCGTCGACGAGGCGATTGAGTAGCGGTGGGCAATCGACCGGGTTCCGGCACCAACGCGAGAGTTCCGCCTGATCCTGGCCTGATAGATCAGGTGAGGGGGATCGGGTGGATAACCTGGGGTTGCCGCTTCCGGGGTGTTTGGGTGGGGTCAGGCGCCGATGAAGATCGCCACTTGGAACGTCAACTCGGTCAAGGTGCGCCTGCCGCACCTGCTGGCGTTCCTCGAAGACGCCAAGCCGGACGTTTTGTGCCTGCAGGAAACCAAGTGCCTCGCCGACGATTTCCCGCGGCTTGAAATCGCTGCGCACGGCTACCAGGTCGAGACGCTCGGGCAGCGCGCCTATAACGGGGTCGCCCTCGTATCGCGCGAACCGGCCCGCACCCTCGTTTGCGGCCTCCCCGGCAGCGACGACGAGCAGGCGCGCTATATCGAGGCGTCCTTTGGCGGGTCCGACGGCAGCGAGGTCCGGGTCGCCTCGATCTATCTGCCCAACGGCAACCCGGTCGGCCCCGACGGATCAGACGATAAATTCACCTATAAGCTCGGCTGGATGGAGCAACTGATCGGCCACGCGGAGGACCTGTTGCGCCGCGAGATCCCGCTCGTTCTCGCCGGGGATTACAACGTCTGCCCGACCGACGCCGACGTCTATGATCCGCCCGCCTGGCAGGATGACGCGCTGTGCCGGATCGAGACGCGCTCGCGCTTCCGCGCGCTCCTCCATCTCGGCTTCCTCGATGCCTACCGCGCCTTTCACCCCGAACCGCACCGCTATACCTTCTGGGATTACCAGGCCGGCCGTTGGAGCCGCGACGAGGGGCTGCGGATCGACCATTTGTTGCTGTCGCCGCAGGCGGCCGACCGGGTCGTCGCGTGCGAGATCGACAAGGCCCCGCGCGCCAAGGAGCGCGCCTCCGATCATACCCCGATCTGGTGCGAGCTCGCGGTCTGAGCGGCCTGCGATCCGCGCCGCCTATTGCAGCGGGGCGGCGGAGGAATGCTCGTGGAACTCGATCGCCTCGGTGCGGCAATCCTCGAAGGAGATCGCCGAGTTGCCGGAATCGAGATCGGCGCGCACCACGGTCGCCGCGAATGGCAGCGCCTGGCTCGACCCGGGAACACCCATCGCGCCGCGCACCCGCGTGCCGACGACTTCGCAAATGCCATAGAGCAAGGCGCCGCGCATCGACCAATTGATGGCGTGATAATGCTCATCGCCAATGACGACTTCCAGCACCGGCAGGGCATAGCGACGGTCGCGCCGCTGTTCGGTTCCGGCGCTGTTCTTTCCCACCGCCTGCATCGGATGATCTTCGAAAGACCGCGACAGGAATGCCAGAGAATTGATGCTTAACGCGTGCATCCTCAGCCGCTATGGACCCACTCGACGATCGCAGCGACGCTCTCCGTGCCGTCGCGGAACGGGGCGAGTGGCACCAGGACCAGCGCCCTGGTGCCCGGCGGCATTCCCGCGAGATCGCGGCTCAGCGCGAATTCGCCGCCATCTTCTGCCACGGCGAGGGGAATCGCCAGGCGCAGCAACTCGCTTTCGACCGTCGGGCCGAGGATGATCTCGGCGATCGCAAATTCCCGTCCGTCGAAGGCGATCCGGCCGCGCGCGCCGGGAAACCGCGCCAGCCCGGCGAACACCGGCCCGGCCAGGGCGGCCACCGAAAAGGTCGTCTCGAATTGGAAATGCCGGGCAATCGAGGCGGCGAGGTTGGCTTCGGCGATGCGAAGCACGATCGGCATGCTGGGATTGCGGGCGCGTGCACCCAATGCGATTTCGAGGTTCAAGGTGTCGACGTTGGTCAGCGCGACAAGGCTGTGCGCCCCGGCCAGATTGCACAGATCGAGCGTGTCGTCGCGGCTGGCGTCCCCGGTCAAAAGATCGAAACCCTGGTCGCGCGCGCGTTCAACGAGGGCAGTGTCAGGGGTCTGCTCGACCACCACGATCGGCTTGTCGAAACCCAAGAGGAGGTCGATGACCCCGGTCCCGATGCTGCCGCAACCACAGACGACGATATGGCCGCGCCGGTGGATCGGGCGCAGGCCCTGCATCCGCACCCATTGCGCGCGGGTCAGGCGGGAAGCGACAAAGGCGATGAAAATCCCGGTAAAGACGGTGCCCAACAGCATCAGCACCATCGCGGTGGCGACGTCCACGGGGTCGTTGTGATTGGGGGTGATGTCGCCATACCCGGTCGTCGTCATCGTGCTGAGTACGAAATAGGCCGCGGTCAGCCAGTCGCTGGCGAAGGACTCGCGAAAGTGCCAGGTGGCGGCGGCGAAGATCGCCAGTGTGGTGAACGCGAACGCGGCGACATAGGGGTCCGCCCGGCGCAGCCGCCGATGGAAGCCGGGCAGCGCGCGGTAGAGGCGGGCACGCCATGCCGGCCCGCGTTGTGCAGTCGGCTGGTGTGGGGTCGAGGCAAGCAGCCGGCCGACCGCGGTGTAGATAATGAGGCGCGCTCCCGCCGCGATCGTCGCCTCGCCGCCGATATCGATGTCGCCGTCGATCGCGACAATGCGCGCGCCGAGCGCTGCCTCGGCGCCGGCGACGGTGTGTCCGGCAAACTCCTCATGGTCGGCCATCCGCACCGCAAATCCGGTCAGCGGACCGTCCTGCTCGGGAAACTGGAGCCCGCGCAAGCACGACGGGTCGAGCGCGGCGGCGGCGTAGGTCGCAGCCGAATGCCAGGCCAAGGACAGGACCGAGCAGTCCGGCAGGTTCTGCTCGATCTTGGCGGCGAGCGTGCGGTTGAACTGGCGCAGCACGATGCGAATACGCGGATTGGCGTCGCGCGCGCGCAGCGCCGCCTGGAGGTTGAGCTGGTCATCGCCCGAAAGCGCCAGGATCGACACCGCGCTCTCAACCCCGGCCGCCGCGAGCCCAGCGCTACTCTCCGGCCGGCCGGCGACGAAGACCGCGCCGGCGGCCTCGACCGCCGCGGCGAATTCCGGGTCGGCCGCCCACAGCACGACGACGCGATGGCCGGGGATGAGGCAGATCTCACGCGCCGTGCCGAGCGCCAGCGCATCGCCGCCGACGATAATCATCGTCGGGACCGCGGTGGGCTCGGCCGCCGCCATCGGTTGCGCGCTCACACCTCGGCGCCGTCGTCGGCGGTCGGAGGATAAGGGTGCTTGCCGCCGGCGGGATCCTCGAGGAGCCACGACCCCGGCCGCTCCCCCGGCTCGGCCGCGCTGGGCGTCAAGGGGACCTTGCCGTAGCCGCCGGGGATGTCGAGCACATAGCTCGGCTGGCAGAGGCCCGAGACAGCGCCGCGCAGCGCCCCGACGATGCGCTGCCCCTCCTCGATCCCGAGCCGGAAATGCGCAGTGCCGCGCGCGAGATCGGGATGGTGCAGGTAATAGGGCTTGACCCGCATCGCGACGAGCCCGCGCAACAGGGATTCGAGGACCGCAGCATTGTCGTTGACGCCGCGCAGCAGGACGCTCTGTGACAGCACGGGAATTCCCGCGCGGACGAGGCGCCCGACGGCCTCGCGCATGGCCGGCGTCAATTCGCGCGGATGGTTGGCGTGGACGACGACGTAGAGCGCCTTCTGCGCCGCCAGCGCGGCAACCAGCGTATCGCTGACCCGGCGCGGATCGGCGACCGGCAGGCGGGTATGAAAGCGGATGACGGCAAGGTGGGGGATCGCCTCGAGCCGGCGGACGATGGCGGCGATCCGGCGCGGCGACAGGAGGAACGGGTCGCCGCCGGTGACGATGACCTCCCAGACCTCCGGGTGCTCCGCGATATAACCGAAAGCCCGCTCGAGCGCGGCCGGTGCCAGCACACCCTTACCCTTGCCGACCTGTTCGCGCCGGAAGCAGAACCGGCAATAGACCGGACAGGTAAGGATAGGCTTCAAGAGGACACGGTCGGGATAGCGATGGACGATGCCGGGGAGCGGAGACCAGCGCGCATCACCGATCGGGTCAGGTTGATCGTACGCCGCGGGTTCGAGTTCGGCGGCGCCCGGGACGAACTGCGCCGCGATCGGGTCGGCCGGGTCGGCGGGATCGATCAGCGCCGCCATCTCCTCGGTCACGGCAACCGCGAATTTCTGCGCGACCCGGCGCAACTCATCGAGCCGCTCGGGTGCGACGAGACCGCGGTCGATCAGGTCGTCTACGGGCCGGTTCACTAATACGCCCCAATCAGTGAATGACGTCGCAAACGCTAACGTGATGGAACGACATTCGCCACGAAAGCGTGCTCACCAAATTGACATTCCGGCTAGCATATGCATATTGTATATGCGTTGCGTCGAAGGGACGCGATTTAACTCTAGGAGGAATTCCTCATGACCCGTGCAATGCGGAGGGTCACATGGCCGACTTTGAGTGGGATCTTAACAAAGAGAATCGCAATATACAGAAGCACGGGATTGATTTCACGGCTGCAACGCTGATCTGGGATGGTCAGGTATTCGAGCGGCCGGATCACCGCGACTACGGAGAAGTGCGGTTCCAGGCGTTTGGCGCGGTCGAGGATCGCATCCTGACGGTCATCTTTACATGGCGAGGACAAGCTCGTCGAATCATCTCGGCCAGGAAGGCCAACCTCCGTGAGAAAAGACTCTTTGAAACAGAAATCTCCAAGCTCGGCCGACCGCCCCCGGACTGATTGGGCGCGCGTTGATGCGCTCACCGATGAGGAAATCGAGGCGGCGGTTAGATCAGACCCGGATGCGCCGCCGATTGTCGATGAGGATTGGTTCGCCTCGGCGACTCTTGTCATGCCGCGTCCGAAGGAACAGATCAGCATCCGGCTCGACCGCGATGTGCTGGAGCATTTCCGGCGCCACCCGCGCTACCAAACTCGGATAAACGCGATCCTGCGCGCCGCGATGGAGCACGAGAAAAAGGCCGGGTGACGCTCGCTCGCCCCGATGCGGTCAGGTCAGCGCCGGTTCGAGCGCGCTGGGATCGTGGGCGTAGAGCCAGCGGAGCGCATCGGGCGAGCGGTCGCCCGCCCCGTTGTTCATCCTGGCCCATTCTCCGTCGCGCGCCTGCTGCGCCGGGCCGTCTGGCAGGTGAAAGCGGGTCTTGTTGGCGCGCGAGAGTTCCTGCAGCCGGGTGACGCGCGGCAGGCGCAGCTGCTCGTAACGCTTTAGCGCCGTGGCCGGATCGCTCTCGCCCGCGACGAGGAGGCAGGCGGCGAGGGCGGCGCCGTCCTCGATCGCCTGCGCCGCGCCCTGGCCCATGAACGGGTACATCGGGTGGCACGCATCGCCCAAGAGCGTCACCCGCCCGACCGACCAGCGCGCCAGCGGGTCGCGATCGAACAAGGCCCAGATGAAGCAGGTGTCGGCGGCGGCGATGATCCGGCGGATTTGGCTGTGCCAGCCCTCGAACGCGGCGAGCGCGCGTTCGATCGTGGCGCGGTCGGTCCAGTCCTCGCGGTTCCAGGCGTCGTGCTCGGTCCAGCCGACGAAATTGAGGAGATGCCCGCGCGACACGAAATAATGCACGAAATGGCCGCCCGGGCCGACCCAGGATTGGCTCCCGAGTTCGAGCCCGAGATCAGCGATGCGCTCGACCGGCACCAGCCCCCGATAGGCGACGCAACCGGCAAAGCGCGGTTCCTCCTCGCCGAAGAGCCCCGCGCGCACCGCCGAGTGGATGCCGTCGGCGCCGACCAGCACATCGCACGCGATCCGCGCGCCATTCTCGAACCAGGCCTCGACCCCATCGCCGTTGTCGGCGAAACCGACCAGCCGGTGGCCGAGGTGAACCCGCTCGGAGGGGAGCCCCGCGGCAATCGCCGCCAAAAGGTCGGCGCGGTGAATGGTGATATGCGGCGCGCCGTAGAGTTCCTCGCATTGCGGGTTGAGCGCCGCCTTCTGCAAGGTGCGCCCATCCTGCCAGCGGCGCTGGTGGGTGCCGAGCGGGCGGACGCCCTCGCGGTCGAGCCCCGGCCCGAGGCCGAGCCGGCGCAGCACGCGCGCGGCATTGGGGCCCATGTTGATCCCGCCGCCGATCTCGGTGAGCTCCGGCGCCTGTTCGTAAACTTGGACATCAAACCCGGCCTGGTAGAGCGCGACGGCGGCGCTGAGCCCGCCAAGCCCGCCGCCGATAACGGCGACCTTCAACACGGCGCGGCTCTTCCAGGCCGCTCAAGCGGCCCAGGCGAACGGCGCGAAATGCCCGTTATTGCCCTTCCCCGCCAGATCCATGTCGAGGCCGAAGGCGTGGACATGAGTTTCCTTGGACCGCGCCAGCGCGAGACAGCGGCCCGCCGGATGCCCGACATTGTCGATGTAATAAGGCTCGCCGCTGCCGTTGCGCGAGGCGACTCCTTCGATCTCGAAGGACACCAGCTCGGGGATCGCGACCCGGCGCATAAGCCCGGCCATGGTGAATTCGATCGGCTTGAACTCGACGCCGCGAAAATCGCTGACCAGGTTTTGCCGGATGACCCCGGGCGTACCGCCGGCCTCGCCGCTGGCGATCGCGGAGAGCGCCTGGCGCTGCGCCGCGTCGGCCGCCGCGTCGACAACAGCCCCGAAGACCCAGTTGCCGTCCGCCATCACCTTGCCGGAGCGGACCACCAGCGCGAATTTCAAGCCGGCGAGGTCGGTCGTCCCCGACCTTCCCTCGTCGATCCGGAACACCAACACTGCCGTGCAGTGGTCGTAGGTCACCGGGCCCTGCGGATTGGTATAGATGCACGGGCACAGGTAGTCGCAGTTGCAGCTTTCCATATATTCGCCGCGCAGCGACCAGTTCTGTTCGGGCATATGCGGTACCTCCTGCGAGCGCACCCGGCAGTGCCGGGCGGTTTATCCAAGGCTAGTGAGGATCGCGCGCCGGGGCAATCATCCGCGCGCCAGCGCCATCACGATGCGCGCCGCGGCGGCGGCAATGCGGGTCACCGCGGCAAGGTCGACGGCAGCGGGCCAGCGGTCCTGCGGCAGGTGAAACCAGGGGTTGGTGCCGACCAGCGTCAGGTAGCGCCCGCCCTTCTTGTGGATGTCGCGAGTCTCGCCGCTCGGCACCAGGGTTGTCGGCGCCAGCTCGTGCGGCTGGCCGGCGCGCGCCAGTTCGGCGGCGGCCAGCGCGCGCAGATCGTCCTCGGG
>JBARKH010000345.1:0-3015 GCA_049801295.1 Allostellaceae bacterium
CCCCCACCCTTCCCTCCCCCGCAAGCGGGGGAGGGTTAGGGAGGGGGCGGGAGAGGGGGGACCGGCCGCGACAGCGGTCGGTGGGTGAGGGTGCAGGGATCGATGCGGCACCTCGCCCCCTCACCCCGACCCTCTCCCCCAGTGGGGGAGAGGGGGCAACCATTGCCACCCCGATCCGTGTGTCCGCTTTGACCGGGGAGGGCATCGCCGAACTGATCGCGACCCTCGCCGCGCGCATCGCCGAGCGCTACGACATCGCCGCGCCACTCCTGACCCGGGCGCGTCATCGCGAGGCGTTGCAAACCGTGGCCGCGGCATTGACCCGATCGCTCGCCGCCGACCTCCCCGAGCTCCGCGCCGAAGATCTGCGCCTCGCCTGGCGCAGCCTCGGCCGCATCACCGGCCGGGTCGACGTCGAAGACCTGCTCGACGTAATCTTCCGCGATTTCTGTTTGGGGAAGTGAGCGGAATTATGTACGTGTCTCACCTATCCTTGTCCAGTGAGAGTCCCGCATCTCCCGCCGGTGGCTGAGACGGTTACGGCGTTTCCCGAAAACTGACCGGATATTGCCCAGGGAACTCCGCCCCGAGGACCGCCCGTAGCACCAGATGTCGTTCCCGTGAAGCTCCCGTCGGGCTTCAAGACGAGGGTATCGATCGTCTGAGTTCCCGCCGCGCCGCCGACTAAGATACCTGACAGTCGCCCCTGAACGACTGTTAATCGAATAACTAACCCCAATGTACATCTTCCTCCGGAGCCCGGCAGCCGCACCTCGTAGGTTCCGTCCGCAGGAGCGGCAGCTGCGCTCCCGATTAAAGCGAGTGCGAGCACAAGCCAAATAAGCGAGCGGCGCATCTTCTTCCTCCCGTTTTACGGTAGAGTAGCGCGGCCGCGGCTGACGGTCAAAGGTGGTAGCGCGTAGGATGGGTTGAGCGACGCGAAACCCATTATCTCGACGCACGTTAACGAACAACGATGGGTTTCCCGCTGGTCAACCGGTCCTACCGCTCTGTTGCCTTACCGGGATAGATCGTTGTCGTCGGCGTTCGCGAACTCGGGCCAAACCAGCCCGTCGTCATCCGCCTCTGCGATTTTCTGGAAAGCCGCAGCCCAGCCCGCGCGGGGACGACGTTTCGTCGTCGTCCGACGATCGACAGGACGGGTCTCTCGGCGATCGTCCCTTTCGGTCATGCTGGGAAGGTATACTGTCGCGGTCATTGTTTCACGTGAAACCTCGACAGCCCGGGACCCCCTCCTTACATTCCGCCGCCATGAATGAGGCGAGCGGGACATACGATGTCGTCGTGATCGGCGGCGGGCATGCGGGGTGCGAGGCGGCGGCGGCGGCGCGGGTCGGGGCGCGGACGGCGCTGTTGACGCATAAGCGCGCGACGATCGGCGAGATGTCGTGCAACCCGGCGATCGGCGGGCTCGCCAAAGGGCACCTCGTGCGCGAGATCGATGCGCTCGACGGGCTGATGGGCCGGGCGATCGATAAGGCCGGCATCCAGTTCCGCATGCTCAACCGCAGCAAGGGGCCGGCGGTGCGCGGGCCCCGGGCCCAGGCCGACCGCAAGCTTTATCGCGCGGCGATGAGCGCGCTCCTCGCCGAGATCCCGGGGCTGACGATCATCGAAGGCGCGGCCGAGGATCTGCGGCTCGATTCGGACGGGCGGGTATGCGGCCTCGTGCTCGGCGACGGCCGGGAGATCGCCGCCGGGCGCATCGTCTTGACCACCGGCACGTTTTTGGGCGGGCTCATTCATATCGGAGAGGAGAAGATCGCCGCCGGCCGGGTCGGCGAGGCGCCGGCGCTCGGATTGTCGCGGACCCTGCGGCGCTGCGGCTTTGCCCTTGGGCGCCTCAAGACCGGAACGCCGCCACGGCTCGACGGCCGGACGATCGACTGGGCGGGGCTCGACATCCAGCCGGGCGATGATCCTCCAGTGCCGTTCTCGTTTATGACCGGGCGCATCACCACGCCGCAGGTCGCTTGCCATATCACCCGCACGACGCCAGAGACCCACGACATCATCCGCGCCAATCTCGGCCGCTCGCCGCTCTACGCCGGGGACATCACCGGGGTGGGGCCGCGCTATTGCCCCTCGATCGAGGATAAGGTGGTGCGCTTCGCCGAGCGCGGCCACCACCAGATTTTCCTCGAACCCGAAGGGCTCGACGACGATACGGTCTATCCGAACGGGATCTCGACCTCGCTGCCGCGCGACGTCCAGGAAGCGTTGATCGCGACGATCCCCGGCCTCGAGCGCGCGGTGATGCGGCGGCCAGGCTATGCGATCGAATATGATTACGTCGACCCGCGCGAGCTTCACCCCTCGCTTGAGACGCGGCGGGTCCCGGGCCTCTACCTCGCCGGCCAGATCAACGGCACCACCGGGTACGAAGAAGCCGCGGCGCAGGGCCTCATCGCCGGGCTCAATGCGGCGCTGGCGGCATCGGGCAGCCCGTCAGTCTCGGGGCCGCTCGTGCTCGACCGTGCCGACGCCTATATCGGCGTCCTCATCGACGATCTGGTGACGCGCGGCACGAGCGAACCCTATCGCATGTTCACCTCGCGCGCCGAATACCGGCTGAGCCTGCGCGCCGATAACGCCGACCAGCGGCTGACCCCGATTGGGCTCGGCGTTGGCTCGATCGGGGGCGAGCGCGCCCGTGCGTTTGCCGCGAAGACCGCGGCGCTTGTTGCCGCCCGCCGGCTCGTCGGCGAACTGCGCCTCAGCCCGAGCGCGCTCAGCCGGCACGGGGTTTCGGTCAATGCCGATGGCGTGGCGCGTTCGGCCGCCGAGCTCCTCGCCTATCCCGGGATCGATGTGGCGCGGCTCGCCGCGATCTGGCCGGCGCTCGGCGCGCTCGCCCCCGCCATCGCCGAACAGCTCGAGATCGATGCGCGCTATGCCGGCTATCTCGATCGCCAGGCGCGCGACATCGACGCGTTCCGCCGCGACGAGGCGCTCTTCCTGCCCGACAGCCTCGACTACGCCGCGGTCGGCAGC
>JBARKH010000346.1:0-13570 GCA_049801295.1 Allostellaceae bacterium
CGGGAGCACGCCTGAGATGGAGTTCGGGGGAGCAACGGATGCCATTCTCTCTGATCGATAACGGCGCCGGCGCGGTGCCGATTGTGGCGGTGGGGAAAGCGGGGCTCGCGGCGTGGCGCGAGGCGGCGCCGGCCAGTGAGCGCGACTGGGTCGCGGCGACCGGGTTCGAGGGCGAAGCTGGCAAGCTGGCGCTGATCCCCAATGCAAAGGGCGGGCTTGGCCGGGTGCTCGTTGGCCTCTCCGAGGGCGAGGCGGCGATGTGGGCCTTTGCCGGGCTGTCCGACGCGCTCCCCGAGGGCCATTACCGGATCGAGGGGCTGCCGGAAGGTAGCGACCCGACCCGGTTGGCGCTTGGGTGGGCGCTCGGCACCTACGGGTTCACCCGCTATCGCGACACGAAAAAACCGAAGGGTGCGAGGCTGGTCTGGCCGAAGGGGGCCGAACGCGCCCAGGTCGAGCATCTCGCCGGCGCGGTGTTCCTCGCCCGCGACCTCATCAACACCCCGGCCTCCGACATGGGACCGGCCGAGCTGGCGGCTGCGGCCGTCGAGGTCGCCGAGAAGGCGAACGCGAAATACCGGGTCATCTCGGGCGACGCGCTCCTCGCCGAGAACTATCCGACGATCCATGCCGTCGGCCGCGCCAGCGTGCGCGCGCCGCGCCTCGTCGACATTGCCTGGGGCGACAAATCGGCGCCCAAGGTGACGCTCGTCGGCAAGGGAGTGTGCTTCGATTCGGGCGGGCTCGATTTGAAGGCCGCCTCGGGCATGCTCAACATGAAAAAGGACATGGGCGGCGCGGCGATCATGCTGGGGCTCGCCCGGGCGGTGATGGCGGCGAATCTGCCGGTGCGCCTGCGCGTCCTGTTGCCGATGGTCGAGAACGCGGTCTCCGGCAATGCGCTAAGGCCGCGCGACATCGTCAAGACCAGGAAGGGGCTGACCGTCGAGATCGGCAACACCGACGCCGAAGGCCGCCTCATCCTCTGCGATGCGCTCGCCGAAGCGTCGGGCGACAACCCGGCCCTCCTCGTCGACATCGCCACGCTGACGGGTGCTGCACGGGTCGCGCTAGGCCCCGAATTGCCGGCGCTCTTCTGCAACGACGCCCCCCTCGCGGCGGCGCTTTCGGCGGCCGGCGCGGCCGAGGACGACCCCCTCTGGCGGATGCCGCTATGGCGACCCTATCGCCGGCTTCTCGACAGCAAGATCGCCGACCTCAACAACGTCTCCGAGGGGCCGCAGGGCGGCGCGATCACCGCCGCGCTCTATCTGCAGGAGTTCATCGGCCCCGGCATCCCGTGGGCGCATCTCGACGTGATGGCCTGGAACAACCGCGCCCGCCCCGGCCGCCCCGAGGGCGCCGAAGCGCAGAGCTTGCGCGCCCTCTACGCCCACATCGCCGAGAGGTTCGCGTAACGCGGTGAAAATCGAGACCCTCCTGCCGCTCGGACGACTCGATCCGGGATTGCGCGCGGCCTCGGTACCGCTCGACATCGCCGCCGTCGCAAGCGATGCGCGGCGGGCCGAGGGGCTCGGCTATGACGGGGTCCTCGCCGCGGAGACCAAGGACGACCCCTATATCGTGATGGCGCTGGCGGCCGAGGCTACGAGCCGGGTCGGGCTGGCGACCGCGGTGGCGATCGCTTTTCCACGCAGCCCGATGGTGACCGCGCTCAGCGCCTGGACCCTGCAAAAGCTGTCGCATGGCCGCTTTACCCTCGGGCTCGGCTCGCAGGTCAAGGGGCATATCGAGCGGCGCTACGGCTTGGCCTGGTCGGCGCCGGGACCGTGGCTCCGCGAGTATGTTCAAGCGCTGCGGGCGATCTGGGCGTGCTGGCAGAACGGGACGAAGCTCGATTTCGAGAGCGAGCATTATAAGCTCAGCCTGATGGTGCCGCTCTTCGCGCCCGCCCCGATCGAGCATCCGCATATCCCGGTCGAGCTCGCCGCGGTCAACCCCTATATGTGCCAGGTGGCGGGCGAGGTCGCCGACGGGATCCGCGCTCATCCGATCGCGACGCCGCGTTATATCGCCGAGGTGATGCTGCCGGCGGCGCGCAGAGGCGCGGCGAAGGCGGGGCGCGATCTCGGCCAGTTCACGATGTGCGCGATGCCGCTGGTCGCCACCGCCGAGACCCACGCGGGCCTCGCCGAGCGGATCAGCGAGGTGCGCGCCCGGGTCGCGTTTTATGCTTCTACGCCGGCCTATCTCCTCGCCTTCGAAAGCGAGGGCTATGGCGACGTCGCGCGCGCCTTGCAGGGCCATGCCCGGGCCCAGCGCTGGGCGGAGATGCCCGGTCTGGTCGGGGACGAGATGCTCGATGCCTATGCCGTCATCGGCACCTATGACGAGATCGCGGCAAAGCTCAGGGCGCGTTATGCGCCCCTCGCGACCTCGCTCGAGTTCGCGATCCCGCTATCGGGCGCGGGCGACGAAGCGAGGCTGCGCGGGCTGATCGACAGCCTGCGCATCGGCCGCGCGGCTACGCGGTGAAGAACACCTGTCCCGTAAGTCCGGCGGCGAGGGCCGGATGCCCGCTCAGCACCACCACCGCGCTCGCGCTGAAACCTGAGCCGCTGCCGTCCCGGTCGTAGCGCAGTGCCCCGGTCGTCGTATTGTAGGCGAAGCGCTGGCTCGTCGACGTGAACACGCCGGTCGAATTGGCGACAAAGACGCTGCCGGCAAGGTGTTGCAGGCTGCCGGTGCCCTTGCCCTCGTCGACACCGAGGTTGAACCCGGAATCGCGCAGCACGATCTTGTTGCCGGTGCTCGCTGCGAAATCCGTGATCCCGTTGGTGCCGATATGGGCGAAGGTGAATTGGTTGGCGCCGCCGCCGCCGGTCATCGTGGTGCGGGATCCGGCGACGATGATGTCGTTGCCCGCCCCGCCGGTGAATACCAGATGGTTCGTCCCGGTTACGGCGGAGTCGTTGACCGTGTTGCCGGCCGCGCCGCCGAGCACATGGATCGTGGCGCCCGACACGCCGGTGAAATTGGCGTTGGTCAGGGCAAGGGCGTTGGTGTTGGTGCCGGTAGCTAGTTTATAGGTCTCGACTCCCCTGACCCCGCCGACACGGACCGTGCCGGCACTTTTCATCCACAGCGTGTCGCTGCCGCCGCCGCCTTTGACCGTGTCGGCGTTCGCCAGAGCGCCGACCGTGAATCTGAATACATCGTTGCCGGCCCCGCCGGTCACCGCGTCAGTCCCTAAGCCGCCATCAATCGTGACGGAATGTGCCGCCGAGAGCGCCGCCGCGTTTATCGTGTTGCCGGAATTGCCGCCGGTGACGGTGATCCGTCCGCCGGGCAGACGGGCGAAGTTTCCTTCCGAGAGGGTGAGACTATTCGGCCCGCCGCTCGCCAGTTTCCAGGATGCGAACCCGCTGACATTGACCGGGTTCATCGTCCCGTGCTCCGACATCACAAGCCGGTTGGTGGTGCCGTCGCCGCTGGTCAGGGCGCCTTTTAGCGTGTCGCCGCTGACGGTGGCGCCCGAGACGGCCACGACATTGTGGCCGGCCCCGGTGGACACGGTATCGAGGCCGATCCCGAGCACGATCGAATTGCTGCCGGTGCCGACGCTGATCGTGTCATTGCCGTCCCCGACGACGATCTGGCTGTCGCCGGCGCCGGTGGTGATCGTGTTGCTGCCGTTGCCCGCTATGATCTGATCGGCGCCGTTGCCCAGCGTCATCGTGTTGTTGCCGTCGCCGAGATCAAGCTGGTCGGAGCCGTCGCCGAGGGTCAGCGTGTTGTTGCCGTTGCCGAGGACGAGCTGGTCGGCGCCGCCGCCGAGAGTGATCGTGTCGTTGCCGTCGTTGTCGGTAATGATATACCGGTCATTGGGTGGATTTCCGACGTAGGTCGCCTGTGTTCCGGCCGGATTTGTTAAGAAAACTGTTTGCGTCGCCATGGTAACCTCCTACGTTGGGCACCCAAATTGCGCCATCTAAGTCGTGATCACTCCAGCGCCGTTGACGCTCATTTCCGCGTGAGCGGCCGGTATAACAGCGACCGTCGTGAGGCAAAAAACAACTGTATCGGGCACGCCGATGGCAATTCGGTAGAATCACCTGAATGTCTCACGTCTCCGAATATCTAGTAGGCAAGCGATCTCGGTTACCCTCGGAAATTACCTAGGATAGGTTTCGCTTAGTTTGAATCGCTCGCTCTACTGGTCGCAGCCGGGGGATGATGGATTAAGAGGGCTGAGCGAGCACGGGCGGAGTCGTGCCCAGTGGTGCGCCTCAGACGCCCGCCACCCTTGGCGAGGGCCGTTCCCGCGCTTGCGCAGCCGCGCCGGCTGGAAAGGACGCCCGGCGGCAGCCGCAGGGGACGTGATCCGGCTTACTTCGCGGTGATCGCAATCGAATTCTGGTCGAACAGCGGCTCGTCCTGTCCGGCATCGACCCAAAGGTATTTCGTCTTCGACTCGGCCGGGTGGTACTCGAAATACAGATTGGCCTGGCCCTTGCCATAGTCGCCGCAGCCGAAATCGCGCGGCTCGTCCTTGAGTTGCCGGGCGATCATCCGCGCATAGGCGCCCGACGGAATGATTTCCAAGAGGATCTTGCCATTGCCGCGCACGCCCGCGTCCTTGGCGGGCGCCACCTCGCAGCTCGCCCGGGCCCGCTTGTCGGTCAGCGTGGCGATGAATTGCTGGCGGATCGCAGCCTCGATCGGCTGCTCGGCCGGCTTGGTCAGAACCCGGATAATCTGATGGCTGCCGAAGGTCGTATCGTCCGACGGGCGGTGCTGTTCGAGCCAATCGCCGTTGCCCGAGAAGACATAATGCATGCTCGGATCGGAGCAATTCTCGACGAGGAGCCGAATACCAAGGCTGGCGCTTTCGAAGTTTTCCCAGCTGCAGCCTGGATAGGGTGCGCGCGACGGCTCGGCCGCGGCCGCGGGGCGCACGGCAAGAACGACGAGGACCAGTAGGATCGATGGCAAGCTTCGGATCATTTTTCTCTCAATAGCCGCGCGTCAGATCGACCTGGTTGGCGACCGGCAACCCGGCCTCGAACCGGGTGATCGTGTCGCGGATGATCGCCGCCGCGGTTTCCGGATGGGTCTCGGCGGCGATATGCGGGGTGAGGATGATGCGCGGATGGGTCCAGAACGGGTGCTCGGCCGGCAACGGTTCCTGGCGGACGACATCGAGGACCGCCCCCGAGAGCTGCCCCGATTCGAGCGCTGCGATGAGGTCGGGCTCGATCAGGTGCCCGCCGCGCCCGGCGTTGACGAGCCCGGCCCCGCGCGGCAGGCGGGCGAAGGCGGCGGCGTCGAGGATGCCCTCGGTTTCCGGGGTCAGCGGCAACAGGCAAACGAGGATGTCGCTGCGGGCGAGGAATTGCTCGAACCCCGCCGCGCCGGCGAAGGTGGCAAAACCGGGGACCGCTTTCGCGCCGCGGCTCCAGCCGGCGACCTCGAAGCCGAGCGCCTTGAGCTTGTTGCCCGCATCCTGGCCGAGCGTGCCGAAGCCGAGGATGCCGACGGTCCGCTCGGCGGCGTTCTTCTGCTCGCGCTCCTCCCAGACGCGTGCGCGCTGTTGCGCCAGGTAGTCGAGATCCTGGCGGTGCAGACGTAGGACCGAGAGCGCGACGTATTCGCTCATCGCGTCGGTCATGTAGGGGTCGACCAGCCGGACGATCGGCACCGCCTTGGGGAACAGGGGATCGCCGAGCAGATGGTCGACCCCGGCGCCGAGGCCGACGATGAGCTTCAAATTGGGGAGGGAAGCGAGCATCCCCCGCTCGGGCTGCCACACCAGGGCGTATTCGATCGATGCCTTGTCGCCGAGATCGGGCCAGAAGCGGAACTCGTGCTGCGGCATCAGCTCCCCGAGCAAGGGCCGCCAGCGCACCGTCGCGGCCGGGGTCGAACGGAAGAGGATCGCCATCTCAGCGCACCGATATCGGTTGTATTCCTTGTCGCGGCAGTCGAAGGACGAACGGCGCCGCTGTCAACCATTGCGGCGAGGCGGGACTGTGCCGCGACCGGCGTCCGTGGTTTACTCGGCGGCGATGATATTGCGCTCCAACCTGCCGCGATTGCGCGAACGCGCCCTCTCCGCCACGCGGGTGCTCGATATCGGCGGCTGGTATCAGCCCTTCAACCTCGCCACCCACGTCGTCGACCTCAACCCCTATGCGACACGGCGCGCGTATGACGCGCTCGATCCCGGGGACGCGGAGCGATTTTCCGCCGCGACCTGGCAGGTTACCGATGTCTGCGCCGCGCCGCTCTCATACCCGGACAAGTTCTTCGATTTTGTCGTCTGCTCGCATCTGCTCGAAGACGTGCGCGACCCGCTTGCCGTCTGCCGCGAGATCAACCGCATCGGCCGCGCCGGCTACATCGAGACGCCGTCGCGGGTGCGCGAGATCTTCGCCAAGGGGCGGATGGCGGCGCTGGGCTTGTTGCGCGGCAGGGTGCCGGAGGTCGGCTTTTATCACCACCGGTGGTTCGTCGAAGTTGAGGGGGATCACCTCCGATTCACCGCGAAAACCGCGGCACTGACGGAAAACCGGCGGCAATATCTGACGCGGCGGGACATCGGCCGCAAATTGACCGAAGCGGAAAGTGGCCTCGGCCTGTTCTGGGAGGGCGGGTTCACCTTTGAGGAGGTGTTCGCCGACGCGCGCGCCGACTACCCGGCCTTTCGCCGCACGGCGCTGGCGCGCTTGGCGGGGCGCTGACCGGCGCGATGGCCGAACCGTTCTCGCCGGCCGAGTGGATCCAGTACTACTCGCGCAAGCGGATCGTCCATCAATGGACCCAGGTCAATCTGCTCAGCACGGTACCCTGCCGGCGCGTCCTCGAAATCGGGCCGGCGATGGGGTTGGTGACCGCGCTATTGGTCAATGCCGGCTACGAGGTCGATACGCTCGACCAAGTGCCCAAATCGTTCGCCCAGCCCGATGTCCGCCACCTCGAACGCGACCTCGTCGAGGTCCGCGGCAGCGACATTGCCGGCTATGACGCCATCCTCTGCTGCGAGACGCTCGAGCATCTCGACTGGAGGGCGGTCGGGCCGGTGCTGGCGGAACTGCGCGCCAGCGGGGCGAAATATCTCTTGGTGTCGGTGCCTTACATGGAGCTTCAGCTTACTCTCGACTTCTACGCGAACGCCCATACGCTGCGGCATTATTTTTCGCTGAAGAAACTGCTCGGGCGCCGGCAATTCGAGCGCGAGCCGCCGGGCGGTCATCAATGGGAAATCGGCTACAAGGGGTTTGCGCTGCCGGTCTGGGAAGAGCGTTTGCGCGAGAACGGCTGGAGGATCCTGCGGCGCGAATTCACCGAACACACTCGATCGGTTTTTCATCTGCTCGAAGCCTTCTGAGCGAACCCGGCGTAATCGGCACCACGGAGGGAACGATATGGCGGAGAAGATTCGGCTGGGCCTCATCGGCGCCAGCGTCACGGGGACCTGGTCGTCGCGTTCCCACATTCCGGCGGTGCGGGCCAGTTCGGAAGTAGAGCTGACGGCGGTCTGCACCACCAGAGCCGACAGCGCCGAGGCGGCGCGCCAGGCTTACGGCGCGCGCCTCGCCTTCGACGACTACCGCAAAATGGTTGCGTCGCCCGAGATCGACGCCGTCGCCATCGTCGTGCGCGTGCCGTCGCACTTCGCGCCAACGAAGGCGGCGCTGGAAGCGGGGAAGCACGTCTATTGCGAATGGCCGCTCGGGCGCACGACCGCGGAGGCGGTCGAACTGGCGGCGCTCGCCAAGGCCCGCGGGCTCGTCACCGCGATCGGGCTGCAGGCGCGCGTCAACCCGTCCGTCATGCACATGAAGGAATTGCTCGACGCGGGGTATGTCGGCGAAGTGATGGCAGTTCATGTCAGCCTCATGCGCGAGGGCGTCCTGGCGCGGCCATCCAACCGCACCTGGCAGCGCGACGCCTCGCTCGGCGCCAACACGCTGACGATCGCCAACGGCCACACGGTGGACGCGATGCGCTTTGTCGCCGGCGACTTCGCCCGGCTGTCCGCCGTCGTGGCGACCCAGGCCAAGCAGTGGCTCGACACCGGCACCCAGACCCTCTTGGACGTCACCTCGCCCGACAACATTCTGATCAGCGGCAGTCTGGCGAATGGCGCCGTGGCGTCCGTGCATATCGGCGCCATTCCCTTCGCCGGCAGCGGTTATCGCATGGAGATCTATGGCCGCGAGGGAACGCTGGTCGCGATGGGCGAGGATTCGCCGCAATTGAGCGCGGTCACCCTCCACGGCGCCCAGCGCGGCAACACGCTGGCGCCGATCGCGGTGCCGGAACGCTTTACCGTCGCCGCGCCCGCGACGCCCTCGGGCGAGCCCAGCAACGTCGGCCAGATGTATACGCTGTTCGCGCGGTCTATCCGTGATGGCAAGGGCCAGCAGCCGGATTTCGCGACGGCGGTCGAGCTGCACCGCCTGATCGACGCGATCAAGGAAGCAGCGGACAATGGTCGCGAGGTCAAGTTCGCGTAGCGGCTACTCGGCGGCGGCGAGACCGGAGGCGCGCGCCGGGCGCGGCTTGCGCAACAGCAGCAACAGCGGCGCGGCGAGCATGACGATCACCATCATCAGCTTGAAATCGTCGATATAGGCCACCATCGCCGCCTGGCGCGTCACCTCGAGGTTGAGCGCGGCGACGCCCGAGGGGTTGGTCAGGCTGAATTGCGGCGCGAGATACGGCGCCTGGGCGAGCGGGTTGTCCGGTCGCAGATGCTCGATCAGCCGCGAATGTACGATTTGCGTGTTCTCCGACAACAGCGCAACGACGACCGAGATGCCGATGCTGCCGCCGATATTACGCATCAGGCTGAAGATCGCCGTGCCCTGGGTCATGATGTTGCGCGGCAGGGTCGAGAACGTCACGATGCTGAGCGGGGTGAACACAAAGCCAAGCCCGAAGCCTTGCAGCACGCCCGATGTGATGATCGGCCCCATGCCCATCTGCAGCGAAAACCCGGTCATCTGCCACATCGAAGCGACGGTCGTCAGCAGCCCGGTCAGAATGATCACCCTCGTATCGACGCGCCCGACCAGGCGGGCGACCAGGAACATCGCGATCATCGTGCCGATGCCGCGGGGCGCGGTCACCAGCCCGGTCGTCACCACCGGATAGTTCATCAGGTTCTGCAGCATCAACGGCAACAGGGTCATGGTCCCGTAAAGCGGGATGCCGATGAGGAACATCAGGAGCGTGCCGGCGATGCAGTTGCGGTCCTTGAGGAGCTCGCGATTGAGGAACGAGCGGTCGGTCGCCGTCGCGGTGTGAACGATGAAGAGATAAAGGCCGACCGCGGCGATCGCCGTCTCGATCCAGATCTCGGTCGAGCCGAACCAGTCCTTCAATTCGCCGCGATCGAGCAGCATCTGCAACGCGCCGATCGCGATGCTGAGCGCGGCAAAGCCGAAAAAATCGAACAGCTCGCGATGGCCGCGGCGGGTCTCGTGGATGAAGATGAGGATGCCGGCGGAGGCGAGGATTCCGAACGGCACGTTGATGAAGAACACCCAGCGCCAGTTGTAATAATCGGTCAGGTAGCCGCCGAGCGCCGGGCCGATGATGGGGCCGAGGATCACCCCCATCCCCCACACCGCCATCGCCTGGGCGTGCCGCTCGGGTGGGTTGATCTGGAACAGCACCGCTTGGCTTAAGGGCACCAGGGCCGCCCCGCAGACACCTTGCAGCAGGCGGTAGATTACCAGCTGCGTCAGGCTCGTCGCGACACCGCACAGGGCCGAGGCGATGGTGAAGCCGGCGACCGAGATCAGGAACACGTATTTGATGCCGAACCGGCCGGCAAGCCAGCCGGTGAGCGGCGTCATGATCGCCGCGGCGACGATGTACGAGGTGACGACCCAGGCGATCTGGTCCTGCGAGGCGGAGAGAGAGCCCTGCATGTGGGGCAGGGCGACATTGGTGATCGTGGTGTCGACGCCCTGCATGAACGTCGCCAGCATGATCGAGATCGTGATCGCGATGCGGTTGGCCGGAAGAGCGGCAGAGCTGCGCGCCGGCGCCCCCCTCACCGCTGCTTCTCGCCCGCCTCGGCGGTGCCGAACAGGCGCCCCCTCATGCGGTCGAGCCAGGCCAGCCACGGCCGGCGGTAGTGCGTGTCAACTTCGACCGTGGCACTGAGGCCGGCATGTAGCAGCTGATTGGGATCGGGGCTTTCGAGCTCAAGGCGCACCGGCAGGCGCTGCACCACCTTGACCCAGTTGCCGGTGGCGTTTTCCGGCGGCAAGAGCGAAAAGCTGAGGCCGGTGCCGGGGCTGAGGCTGACTACCTTGGCGTTGAAGACGACGCCCGGATAGGTGTCGACTTCGACCGTCGCCGACTGGCCGGGGTGCATATAGGTCAGCTCGGTTTCCTTGAAGTTCGCCTCGACCCAGATACGGTCCGACATCATCGAGAAGACCGGGGTCGAGGCGGTGACGTAGGAGCCGACCTGGAGCTGCTCGACCTTGGTAACGATGCCGTTTTCGTGGGCGCGCACGGTGGTGTACGACAAATCGAGCGACGCCTTGTCGAGCGCGGCCTGGGCTCGCTGTACGAGCGGGTGCTCGGCGACCGGGATCTCCGGGTTGCCGCCGAGTTGCGCCAGGATGTTGGCGATATCGCTCTGCGTCGAGATCACCTTCTGCTGCGCCGTTTGCAGGGCATTCTGCGATTGATCATAGGCCTGGCGCGAGGCGGTGCCGCTGGCGGCGAGCTGGCGTTGCCGGTCGAATTCGCGCTGCTGATAGGCGAGCGTGTCTTCGGCCGCCTTGGCGTCGGCGGTCTTGAGGCGGTAGGTCGCCTTCATCGCGTCGACCTGGAGCCGCGCCGTCGCGAGCATGGCGGTCGCCTCCTCGACGGCGATGCGGTATGGCCGATCGTCAAGCTGGAACAGGAGCTGGCCTTTGCTGACCCGCTCGTTGTCGCTGACCGCGATCGCGACGACCCGGCCCGAGATGTCGGCGCTGATCATCGTGCGCGCGGCCTGGATATAGGAATCATCGGTCGAGACGTAGCGCCCGCTGGTCAGATACCACCATGAGCCGGCGATCAGCACGAGGATCGGGCCGGCCAGCATCAATGGGAGGCGCAGCCGCTGGCGCAGCGGGCGCGACGGCCGGGTGGCGAGGGAGGCGTCGCGCTCGCCAAAGACGCGGCGAAAGCCGCGCACCGGCGCCTCGTTTTCGGTGGAGGTCGTCACCGTCTCGCCTCCACCGCTGGTGCCAGCTCGGCGGTTGCCGCCTCGGCGACCGATTGGCCGATCGCGGGCGGCGGGGATGCGCGTAGCTTCGGCACAACGACCACCGCGCCGGCGTCGACCGGCACCCGTTCGGTCAAGGTGGCGTGCACCCGGTGCAAGAGATCGATGAGGGTGTCCCCTTCGCTCGCCGACAAGCGCGCGAGCGCTTCGTCGCGCGTCTCGTTCGCGACGTTCCAGATGCGGCCGAGAATGGGCCGCGCCTTGGCGGTCAGGAACAATCGGCGCGCCCGCCGGTCGGCCGGGTCCGGGCGGCGCTCGATCCACCCGGCTTCTTCCATGCGGTCGATCTGGCGCACCAGCGTCATCGGCCGGATTTCGAGGAGGTCGGCCATCCCGGCTTGGTTGATGCCTTCGTTGCGGGCGAGGTAGCCGAGCGTGCGGCATTGCGCCCGGGTCAGCCCGAGCCGTCTGCCGTTGTGGTCGAAACGGCGCCCGAAGAGGCGCGCGACATCGTTGACGAGAAAGCCGAAACTGCGTTCAAGATCGAGCACATTCACCCCGCGATACATCACCAGGCTGATAGTAAGCATGAGATACTATATCTACCGCGTGGCGCCCATGTCCAGTTGCGGGGGGCAGATCTTCGCAAATGCGATAGCTCGGCGTGACCCGCGGCGCGGAAGTGGCGGCTCGCCTCGCCGCATTCTTGCTTTCACCGCTGTTGCACTGCAAATGTGAAGCCGCCCGCCGCTGGCGCCGAGACGACCAAGGGAGTTTGGCAAGATGACCTGGGATATCCTCATCCGCGGCGGCCTGGTGATTGACGGCTCGGGAATTCCGGGCGAAATCGCCGACGTCGCGATCGCGGATGGCCGAATCGCCCGCATCGGCCGCGCGCTATCCGGCGAGGGGGCCCGGGTGATCGACGCGGCGGGGCTGGCGGTGACCCCGGGCTTTATCGACATCAAGACCCATTCCGACTTCACCCTGCCGATCAACCCGAAGGCCGAAAGCAAGGTGCGCCAGGGGGTGACGACCGAGATCATCGGCCATTGCGGCTACTCGGTCGCGCCGGTGCTGCCCGGCAAGGCGCAGCTGCTCGCCGATTATCTCTCCGGCGGGGCGCCATGGCTGCCGTTCCGCGAGGTGAGCTTTCCCGATTATCTCGATACGTTCCCCAAGGTCGCGGTCAACGCCGGCATGCTGGTCGGCCACAACACATTGCGGCTGATGGTGATGGGGCTGGAAGACCGCGCTCCGACCGCGGCGGAACTCGACCGGATGATCGCGCTCCTCGACGAGGGCCTGCGCGCCGGCGCGCTCGGCCTCTCCACGGGGCTCTTCACCCCGCCCGGCAGTTTTGCCGAACCGGCGGAGATCATGGCGCTGTGCGAGGTCGTGGCGCGCCACCGGGCCGGCTATTTCACTCATTTGCGCGACGAATCGAACCGGGTGCTGGAGGCTGTCGAGGAGGCGATCGCGGTCGCGCGCGCCTATCCGATCCATGTAGAGATCGTGCATCTGAAATGCTCCGGGGTCGACAATTGGGGGAAGGCGGCGCGGATCCTCGCGCGCATCGAGGAGGCGCGGGGCCAGGGCTGCGACATCGATTGCGATTCGTATCCCTATATCGCCGGCGCCAACCCGTTGAAAAACCTACTGCCGCCCTGGGTACAGGTCGGCGGCAACGCAGCGATGCTGGCGCGCCTCGCAGTGCCCGAAACTCGCGCCCGCATCGAAGCCGAGATCGCCGATAACGGGCTCAACAATTGGGGCCGCATCCCGTCCTGGGAGGCGGTGCAGGTTTCGATCTCGCCCAAGGCGCCGCATCATGCCGGCAAGACCGTCGCCGCGCTCGCCGCGGCGCGCGACGCCGAGCCGATCGACCTCGTCTGCGATCTCTTGATCGAGGACAACGGCGCGACCCGGGTCCTGATCTCCTCGATCTCGGAAGACGACATCCGAGCAATCGTGCGCTCGCCAACGGCCCTCGTCGGCTCCGACGGCAATTGCGTCGCCGATTACGGCATCACCGCGCAGGGCCTGCCGCACCCGCGCTTCTACGGCACCTTCCCGCGGATCATCGGCCAGTACGTGCATGACGAGCGCCTGCTGCCGCTCGAACAGGCGGTCCACAAGATGACCGGCGGCACGGCTCGCGCCTTGAAGCTCAGGGACCGCGGCCTCCTCGCAGAAGGGTACCGCGCTGACATCGCGATCTTCGATCCCACCGATTTCCGCGACCGGGCGAGCTATGCCGAACCGCACCGCTATCCAAGCGGCGCGCGTACCAGCACGATCGTCAACGGCATCCTCGTCGTCGACCATGCGGTCCATACCGGCGCCCTGTCCGGCATGGTGTTGCGC
>JBARKH010000347.1:0-10350 GCA_049801295.1 Allostellaceae bacterium
CCTCAGGATGAGGATAAATAACGGATGGCATTAAGGAAAATCCTCATACTGAGGAGCCCGCATCGCGGGCGTCTCGAAGGACGCAAGACGGTGATCCAGCCTTCCCGCCGATGAACGCGGCCCAAAAACCCTTCCCCACCCTGCCCGAGCCGGTGCCGCTGGCGCGGTTTTCCGCCGCCGAGGATCTGCGTGGCGCGATTGGCTTGTGGGCGGCTTGGCTCACTGGCGAGCGCCGCGCCTCGGCCCATACGATCGCCGCCTATGGCCGCGATCTCGCCTTCTTTCTCGATTTCCTGACCTCGCATCTCGGCGAGCCGCCGGAGCTGGCGACCTTTGGCCGCCTGCGCCCCTCCGATTACCGCGCCTATCTCGCCTATCGCGCGGCGCGGGTCGAGCGCAGTTCGATCGCGCGCGGCCTCTCGGTGGTGCGCACCTTCATCCGCTTCCTCGAGCGCCGCGGCCTGGCGTCGAGCCCGGCCCTCCTCGTACTGCGCGCGCCGAAGCTGCCGCATAGCGTGCCCAAGCCGCTCTCGGTCGCCGACGCGGCCGAAATGATCGACGCCCCGGAGGGCATGGGGAAGAGTGTCTGGCAGGCCAAGCGCGATGTCGCGGTGCTGACGCTTCTCTACGGCTGCGGGCTGCGGATTTCCGAGGCGCTCGGCCTCAAGCGCTCCGAGGCGCCGGGAACCGAGCCGATCACGATCACCGGCAAGGGCCAGAAACAGCGGATGGTGCCGGTGTTGCCGGTGGTCAGCGCCGCGATCGCCGATTACCTCGCGGCCTGCCCCTATGCGCTTCAAGCAGACGGTCCGCTTTTTGTCGGCGCGCGCGGCGGCCCGTTGAGCCCGCGCCTCATACAGCGTCAGATGGAAATGCTGCGCGGCGCGCTCGGCCTGCCGGATACCGCGACCCCGCACGCGCTGCGCCACAGCTTTGCCACCCATCTCCTCGGCGCCGGGGGCGATCTGCGCGCAATCCAGGAGCTTCTCGGCCACGCCAGCCTGTCGACGACGCAGCGCTATACATCAGTCGAAACCGAGCGCCTCCTCGCCGTCTACGATGCGGCGCACCCCAGGGCGCGCAGTGGCGGACCAAAAACCAGCCGACCGGGTCTCCTATAAACGCACCTCGACGTTCGCCGCCGGCGGGGTGATGATCTGGCTGGCGACACGCTCGCTCAGGTGGCTGACCAGCACCTTGCGCATCGCCGCGGTCTCGGCGATTTCCCGTTCGATGGCCTTGAGCGCGCCGAAGCACTTGGAGATCTTCGCCATCGCGCGCGCCGCCTGATGGCGGCTATGCAATTTGCTGATATGGGCGCTCAAATACTCGAGTTCCGCCCATTCCTGCGACGTCGTGTTCATGGTTCTGCCTAGGAGCTCCATTCTTGGGGACTAGGCCCCGGGGTCAAAATCCCGAGAGAGAAGTTCGAGCCCGGCGCGCCAACCGCGCATCCCATCTTCCGTCGGCCCGATACCTCACGGAACGGCCGAACCTTGCCATCAATTGGTTGCACCGAGGTTAAATTCGCCGACGTTTCGACGCCTTCCGTCGCCGCTCTCTGTGGATCATTGCCGCAGGGCACCCCCGCCTTGACATCCGACTTTCGATACACATATTTAAATTCTGAATAATTGCTAAAATCACATGTTTTGTCATCGACAAGGATGTGGTCTAGGTGTCGGGAAAATTCCCTGCTCGCGTGCAAAAATACCCTGCCACCGTGCAAAAAATTCCCTGCTCGGTGACACAAAATTCCCTGCTCCGGCTACACCCGAGGCGCTCGGAACCCAGTTGAACCAAGGGCTTGCGACGATTTCCGCGAATCGTCCGAAAAAAATTTCCCTGCTGGCAGGGAAATTCGCGGCGCTACCGCCGCAGCACCTCTTTCATCGTCGTGCCGATCGCGGCCGGCGATTCGGTGACTGTCACGCCGGCGCGGCGCAGCGCTTCCATCTTGTCGCCGGCGCCGCCCTTGCCGCCGGCGATGATTGCGCCAGCATGCCCCATGCGGCGGCCGGGCGGCGCGGCGGCCCCGGCGATGAAGCCGACCATCGGTTTCTTGCGCTTGTTGAGGCGCAGGAATTCGGCGGCCTCTTCCTCGGCGGTGCCGCCGATCTCGCCGATCATCACGATCGCCTGCGTCTCATCGTCGGCGAGGAACATCTCGAGGACATCGATGAATTCGAGACCGTGGATCGGGTCGCCGCCGATCCCGACGCAGGTCGATTGCCCGAGCCCGGAGGCGGTCGTCTGCGCGACCGCCTCATAGGTGAGGGTGCCCGAGCGCGAGACGATGCCGACCCGTCCGCGGTTGTGGATATGGCCCGGCATGATGCCGATCTTGCATTCGCCCGGCGTGATGACGCCCGGGCAGTTCGGCCCGATGAGGCGGCCCTTCCACCCGTCGAGGCTGCGCTTGACGCGGACCATGTCGAGGACCGGGATCCCCTCGGTGATGCAGATGACGAGCTCGATCCCGGCATCGACCGCTTCGAGGATCGCATCAGCCGCGTAAGGCGGCGGGACATAGATGACGCTCGCGGTGGCGCCGGTTTTGGCGCGCGCCTCGTGCACGGTGTCGAAGACCGGCAGATCGAGATGTTTGGTGCCGCCTTTGCCGGGGGTGACGCCGCCGACCATCTTGGTGCCGTAGGCGATCGCCTGCTCGGAGTGAAAGGTGCCTTGCGAGCCGGTGAAGCCCTGGCAGATGACGGTCGTCTGGGCGTTGACGAGGATCGCCATCACGCCGCCTCCCGGGCCACCGCGACGACTTTTCGCGCGGCATCCTCGAAATTCTCGGCGGCAAGCAGCGGCAGGTTCGATTGGCTAAGAATCCGCCGGCCCAATTCGACATTGGTGCCTTCGAGGCGCACCACCAGGGGCACATGCAGATTGACTTCGCGCGCCGCCGATACGACCCCCTCGGCGATGACGTCGCAGCGCATGATGCCGCCGAAGATGTTGACAAGGATCGCTTCGACATTGGGGTCGGAGAGAATGAGCTTGAAGGCGACCGTCACCCGCTCCTTGGTCGCGCCGCCGCCGACATCGAGGAAATTGGCCGGGCTCCCGCCATAGAGCTTGATGATGTCCATCGTCGCCATGGCGAGGCCCGCACCGTTGACCATGCAGCCGATATTGCCGTCGAGCTTGACGTAGTTGAGCGCGTGCTTGCCGGCCTCGAGCTCGATCGGGTCTTCTTCGTCCTCGTCGCGCAGCGCCTCGATCTCGGGGTGGCGGAAGAGGGCGTTGTCGTCGAAGCCGATCTTGGCGTCGAGCGCCAGAAGTCCGCCCGACCCGGTCACCACCAGCGGGTTTATTTCTACCAGGGCGGCGTCGAACTCGGTGAAGGCGCGGTAGAGCGCGCCGACAAACCCGACCATCGCTCCCACCTGGCTGCCCGACAGACCGAACTCGAAGGCGAGCCGGCGGGCGTGAAATGCCGAAAGCCCGGATGCCGGGTCGATTGCCAGCCGCAGGATCTTTTCCGGCGAGCGTTCCGCCAGCTCCTCGATTTCCATGCCGCCCTCGGCCGCCCCGATCAGCGTTATTCGCCCGAGGCGGCGGTCGATCGAGAGGGCGAGATAGAGCTCGCGCGCGATGTCGCAGGCGGCTTCGACATAGACCCGCTTGACCTGGCGGCCCTCGGGCCCGGTCTGATGGGTGACGAGGGTGTGGCCGATCAGCGCGCGGGCGGCCGCCGTCACCTCCTCTTCCGAGCGCGCGAGCCTGACCCCGCCTGCCTTGCCGCGCCCGCCGGCGTGGATTTGCGCCTTGACCGCCCAGGCGTTGCCGCCGAGCAGCCGCGCCGCGTCGACCGCTTCCGCGGCGGTGTAGGCGACCTTGCCCGGCGGGACCGCGACCCCGGCTTTCGCCAGCAGCTCTTTCGCCTGATATTCGTGGATGTTCATTGGGCCGCCGCCGCACTGGCGCGCATCTTCTTGGCGATGTCGACGAGCCCCTTCACCGCGGCGCAGGATTCGTCGAAGGCCTTCTTCTCCGCCGGGTCGAGGCTGATCTCTACTATGCGCTCCACCCCGCCCGCGCCGATCACCACCGGCACGCCGACATAGAGGTCCTTGACGCCGTATTGCCCGGTCAGCCAGGCGGCGCAGGGCAACACGCGTTTCTTGTCGCGCAGAAAGGATTCGGCCATCGAGATGGCGGCGCTCGCCGGGGCATAAAAGGCCGAGCCGGTCTTGAGGAAATTGACGATCTCGGCGCCGCCGTCGCGGGTGCGCGCGACAATCGCGTCGAGTTTCTCGCTGGTGGTCCAGCCCATCTTGACGAGGTCGGGGAGCGGGATCCCCGCGACCGTCGAATAGCGGATGAGCGGCACCATCGTGTCGCCGTGGCCGCCCAAGACAAAAGCGGTCACATCCTCGATCGAGACCCCGAATTCCTGGGCCAGGAAATAGCGGAACCGCGCGCTGTCGAGGACGCCAGCCATGCCGACGACCCGGTTCGAGGGGAAGCCGGTCGCCTCCTTCATCACCCAGACCATCGCGTCCAACGGGTTGGTGATCGTGATGACGAAGGCCTGCGGGCAATGCGTCCGGATCGCCGCGCCGACCTCGCCGACGATCTTCGTATTGATGCCGATGAGATCGTCGCGGCTCATCCCGGGCTTCCGCGGCACCCCGGCGGTGACGATGACGACGTCGGCGCCCTTGATGTCGGCGTAATCGTTGGTGCCGGTGATCTGGGCATCGTAATCCTCGATCGAGGAGCCCTGGATGATGTCGAGCGCCTTCCCCTGCGGCACGCCGTCGACGACATCGAACATGACAACGTCGCCCAGCTCTTTCAAACCGGCGAGCAAGGCCAGGGTGCCGCCGATCTGGCCGGCGCCAACGAGGGCGATCTTCCTGCGTGCCATGTGGCTATCCTCATCTTGCGCGAAAATGCGGTGCGAAACCGGGCGGGTTTACCGCGATTTGCCCGGAGCGGCAAGGCGAGGCGGCGGGCGCCTCCAAGCTCAGGGCAACGCCCGGTTGGCGATGTAGTCCTCGCTCTGCATCTCGTGGAGGCGCGAGATGGTCCGGCGGAACTCCCAGGCGCCGTCGCCCTCGACATAGATCTCATCGGGCGGCGCCGCGGCCGACGCGATAAGCACGGTGCGCGCCTCGTAGAGCGTATCGATCAGGATGTGAAACCGCCGCGCCTCGTTGCGCTGGCGCGGGGTGAGGCGCGGGATGCCTTCGAGGATCACCACGGCGAAGCGCTCGGCGATGGCGAGGTAATCCGCGGCGGCGAGCGGGCGGGCGCACAATTCCTCGAACTGGAACCAGGCGACGTTGCGCGCGGCCCGCGGCACGACGAGCGCGCGCGCTTTGACAATGAGGGTCTCGCTCTGGCCCGGCAGATCGTCGGTCAATTCGGCGAAGGCGGTTTCGAGCGCCCGGTGCGCCGCATCGTCGAGCGGCAAGTGATAGACCGGTTTGCCGGTCATCCGCGACAGCCGGTAATCGCGGCCGCTGTCGAGTTCGAGCTGGTCGAGGCGCTGCTGCAGGAGGGCGATGAACGGCAGAAAGCGGTCGCGTTGCAGACCGTGCTCGTAGAGCCGATCGGGCGGGCGGTTGGAGGTCGCGACGACGATCGTGCCGGCGTCGAACAAGGCGCGGAACAGCCGTTCGAGGATCATCGCATCGGCGATGTCGCTGACCTGGAACTCGTCGAAGCAGAGGAGGCTCGCGGCGCTCGCGAGATCGGCGGCGACCTTGGCTACCGGCTCATCGGTCTTCGCGCGGCGCTCGCGCTCGATGCGGTCGTGGACTTCCAGCATGAAGGCATGAAAATGAACGCGGCGCTTCTTTGCGACCGGCGCGGCGGCGAAGAAGAGATCCATCAGCATCGATTTGCCGCGCCCGACCGGGCCCCACAAATAGAGCCCGGTTGGCATCGCCTGCACGCGCTCGGCATGGGTGAGCCGCGCCAACAGCCCGCGCCGGCCGCCTGGCTGATACACCGACAGCGCCTCATGGAGCCGCTGCAGCCGGGTGGCGACACGCTGTTGCGCCGGGTCGGCGTGGATGATTCCGGCATGCGACCGTTCCCGGTAGAGCTTCGCCGGCCCCGCCCCGCCACCGGAGCCGGCGCCAGGTTTTGCGAAAACACGTCCCGGAGCAGGAAAATCGACCGGCATTGGGCACACGCAGTGGGGAAACAAGCGCGGCCCCCCGGCAATCGAAATCGGGGGGCCGCTGCCCCGGTCTACTTCAGCTGTGCCGGGAAAGGCAACACCGCTAAGGTTTTACGCCGCTGATCGCGTGGCGTAGTCTGCCGCCCGCCGAAAACAATTGCGCAGGTACCCGGATGCCCAGCTATGCCCTCCTCCTTGCGCTCGGGCTCGCCTGCTGCACCGCCTTCGATACCGATCAAGCGGCCGCGCCGGGTTTGGGAGAAGTGTCGGGCTGGCAGCTGGCCTCGGGCAAGGCGCCGAGCCGCGCCGAATACGCCGCGATGGTCGCGGCCTGCCAGGATGGCGCGGTGCGGCATGCGGCGGCGACACCGCTCGATTCCTGCCTCGCCGATCTCGGGCTCAAGCGCGCGCAATAAGCCGAAAGCCCCCACCCACCCCGCAAGCGGGGGGCGGGTGGGGCCATAGCCTTTGATGCGTTCGCCTACTTCAGGTGCTTTTTCATGAAATCGACGACCGGCTGGTGCGTCGTCTCGGTGTTGCGCTTGGCGTTGTCGAAATAGGCGATCTCGATGTCGCCGCCGGCCTTCCGGTAATTACTGACAAAGCGCTCGGGCTCGTTGCCGGGGAAGCCGCCGTCGGGATCGTGGTAGTCATGCACCTCGTCGGGCCGGCCCTGCAGCCACAATGCCGGCGGCATCACGACCTTCTCGCCCTTTTCGAGGATCAGCATCGGGTTGCCCTCGGCCATTTCGGCTTCGGTGTGCCAGTAGAGGTCGTGCTTTTCCTTCATGCCGACGGTGAAGGCGGGCGGATTGGCCTCTTTCGAGCGGCGGATCGCGTTGCGATAGCGCGACAGCGGATTGATCACCGGCCACAGCATGACGACGCCCTTGACGCTGGCGTCGACCCCGGCCGGGCCAGGGATCGCGGCGTAGCGCGGGTCGTTGGGCCGCATCGCCACCAGCATCGCCAGATGCCCGCCGGAGGAGGCGCCGCCGATCACGACCTGATTGGGGTCGACCTTTAACTCCTTGGCGTGCGCCTTGGTCCAGCGGATGCCGTAATTGATGTCGGCGCACGAGGTCGGATAGCCGTCGGCGGCATGGCGGAAATTCAAGGTCACCATGACCGTGCCGCGCTGCGCCAGATATTCGCCGAGGCCCGTGCGGTCGTTGAGGTCGCCATTGTTCCAGGCGCCGCCGTGGAGATCGATAAAGCAGGGGAACGGCCCCGCGCCTTCCGGCTTGAACACGCGGGCCATGATCTGGCGCTCGCCGTGCTTCACGTAACACACGTTTTCGATGGTGAATTGAGGCATCGTCTATGGTCCTCCCTCAGCGGCCGCCGCGCTTGGGCGCAGCCGCCCGTCGCATGATTGCGTCCCCCAGGGTAACCCGCCCGCGGTGGGGGGACCAATGCGAAAATTGCGGGGCCACGGGGGCAAACGCGCTAACATCGGCGAAACCTCACGGGAGGACGCGAGATGATGCGCTCATGGATCCATTTCACCCGCGGCCGTTTTGTGCGCCAGGCGCGGATCGGGCTCGAGGAGGCCGGGCTCCGGGAGGAGCATCTCTCGCGCCAGGGCTTCGCCGGCCCGGTGGCGATGCTCTACCGCACCGACGGTCCGAACGAAATCGTCCGCGTCGAGGGCGACTACCGCTCGCGCGCGGTTGACAGCGCCGATGTTGTCGCGCCCGACGCCGAAGATCCGCGCGGCGGCTGGCAGACGCTTCTGTCGAACGATGATGTCGCCGTCGCGATCAGCCGGCGAAAGCACGCGATGCCCTATTGCTACCGCGACATGGTGGGCGACCTCCTCTATTTCGTGCATCGCGGCACCGGCACATTCGCCACCGAATTCGGCCCGCTTCGCTACGAGCCCGGCGACTGGGTGCTGCTGCCGAAGGCGACGACCTTCCAGCAAATCCCCGATCCCGGCGACAGCCTCCTCCTCGTCGTCGAGTCGCCGACCCCGATCCAGATGGCCGAGCACGAGAATGTCGGCCGCCACACCCCCATTGACCCGACGATGCTCGAGGTGCCGGAAATCGTTGATTACCATCGCAAGCCGCAGAGCGAATACGAGGTGCGGATGAAACACGCCGGCGGCCACAGCTCGATCTTCTACAAGAACGATCCCCTGAACGTGGTCGGCTGGAAGGGCGACCTCTTCCCGTTCAAGTTCAATGTCCGCTCGATCCTGCCGTTGATGTCCGACCGCATCCACATCCCGCCCTCGTCATGGGTGACCTTCGAGGCACCGGGCTTCTGCGTCCTGACGATCCCGCCGATGCCGTCGGTCAGCGACCTCAATTCGGAGGAGTTGCCGAGCTACCACCGCAACATCGACATGGACGAAGTGATGCTGGGCCACGCCGACACCGACCCCGCAGGCCGCCGCCCCGGCATGTTCCGCCACACCCCGCAAGGCATCCTCCACGGCGCCGACGAAGCCACCCGCGCCGAATTCCAAAAAAAGCGCAAACCCGGCGCCCACCGCACCGCGACAATGATCGGCGTCGACACCTACCGCCCGCTCACGCCCACGCCCGAATTTGCGAAGATCGCGGGGTGAGCCGATGGCCACCCGCCGCACATTTCTTGCCGCTGGGGTCCTGCTGCTTGCCTCACCTCGCCTTGCCGCAGCGCAGCCGGCGGGGCCGATGCGTCGCATCGGGATCCTCGCGCAGGATCTGCAGCCCGGGTTGCTCGACACCTTCCGGGCCGGGCTGCATGATTTCGGCTATGTCGAGGGCAAGAACGTCAGCATCGAGGTGCGCAATGCTGCCGGCCATAACGACCAGCTCCTCACACTGGCCGCCGAATTGTTGCAGCACAAGGTCGAGGTGATCCTGGCGGTGAATACGCCGGCCGCCAGGGCGGCCGCTAAGGCGACCAGGACCGTCCCGATCGTCATTATGCGGGTCGCCGACCCGGTGAAGGCGGGGCTGATCGCCAGCCTCGGCCACCCCGGCGGCAACGTCACCGGAATGAGCTTCATGCCGGGCGAGCTCGCCGCCAAAGGGCTGGAGATGCTCCGCGAAACGATCCCGACCGTCTCGCGCGTTGCTGCCCTCTATCGCGGCGACAATCCCGGGGCGGTGTTGTCGATCGATGAAACCGAGCAGCGCTGCGCCCAGCTCGGGCTTTCCTTCCTGCGCCTGCCGGTGCGCGACCCGGGCGAGTTTGCCGGCGCCTTCGACCAGGCCGCCGCGGCGCGCAGCGAGGCGATGGTCGTCATGGACGACGGGGCGATGACCAAGCACCGCGGCGAGGTCCTTGACCTGGCGCGTCGGCACTCGCTGCCGGTTGTCTCGAGTTACCGGGATTTTGCCGTCGCCGGCGGCCTCTTTGCCGCGGGGCCGAAGCTGCCGGCGCTGTATCGGCGCGGCGGCTATTTCGTCGATCGCCTGCTCAAGGGCGTGCCGGCCAGCGACTTGCCGGTCGAGCAGCCGACCACGTTCGATCTCGTCGTCAACCTGAAAACCGCGAAAGCTCTCGGCCTCACTATCCCACGTTCGGTGTTGATACGGGCCGACGAGGTGATCGAATGATTGCCACCAGAACGTAGGATGGGCTGACCGGAGCGAAGCCCATCGCTGTGCGGCAGTCGACCGGGATTGTCGGCTTCGGCGCGTTCAGTTCATCCTACGAAGGGCGTCCCTCGGGGCGGAGAGGCGTGCCGCGAAGCAGCGCCGCTAAATTCGCCGCATTTATGTGATAGCGTTAATCTATCATGGATCGGGGCGAGGGCGGCATTTCAACCAACACGGGAATTTGGCCTGATGCTGGCCTGATGTATCAGGAGCGTCGTTGCACGTATTAAACTCCAGATTGCACCGGGCCTCCGGCGCCGCCGATGGGATCGAATGATTTATGTTGTCATACCGGCGAAGGCCGGTATCCACTGATCGGCGGCCCGAGCGGTCGAGAGGTGGGTCCCGCCCTTCGCCGCGACGACGAATGGAGTGAGGAGCGAGCCATGAAGCTGATGTGGTTCCATTTGATGCCCTATACCGAGCTGCCCGACGATTTCCGGGAAAAGCATCCCTCGGTGTGGGTCGATATACATTCGTCGCTGTTCGATCCGCGCCGCGCCCATCACATGTACAACGACTTCATGGATGAGCTCGAATTTGCCGCCGAGTGCGGGTTCGACGCGGTCTGCGTCAACGAGCACCATTCGAACGGCTATGGCCTGA
>JBARKH010000348.1:0-3672 GCA_049801295.1 Allostellaceae bacterium
GCAGCAGCCAGGCGGCAGCCCTCGGCTTCGAGCGCGCCGATGCGTCGCGCGGCTGAGCATGTGAATCCGGGGGCGGACAAGTCGGGTTGCTAGCGTGCCTCGCCCCTGTTTCTGCGCATCAAAAAATATCTTGCGGGTCCCCGCACGCAACAGGCCACATTGTACCTACGGAAATGCCGAGAGACAGGCGGCAGGTCATCACGAACTGCTGAATGAGCGGCTATACGCCCACATTTCCCATTTGGTGGGCGCTCTCCGACCTCGGCTGACTGCTGTTGGGACAGGTGCGCCTGTTGCAGAATTCAACCAGACCGTGTGAAAATTGAGTCGCAACGGATTCCGACTCGGGGGCGCCGAGCGCTAGAATCGCTGCATGACGCACCTCGCCGGCCATGACCGTTCCCAAACCCTTCTTCTGCCGGAAACGCTCGACGAATACGTCGGGGCGGAGAACCCGGTGCGGTTCATCGAGGCTTTTGTCGATGGGCTTGATCTGGGTGCGGCGGGGTTCGCCCGTGTGACGCCAAAGGTAACCGGCCGCCCCGGTTATGCGCCCGCCGATCTGCTGAAGCTCTACATCTACGGCTACCTGAACCGCGTTCGCTCGAGCCGTCGGCTCGAAGCTGAGACGCATCGGAACATCGAGGTGATCTGGCTGCTGCGGCACCTCAAGCCCGACTTCAAGACGATCGCCGATTTCCGGCGCGACAACCGCACCGCCTTTCGTCCGGTGTTCCGCCAGTTCGTGCTGCTCTGCCGCCAGTTGGACCTGTTCGGCCGCGAGTTGCTGGCCGTCGACGGCACCCGCATCAAGGCGGTCAACAATAAGGACCGCAATTTCACCCGGGCGTCCTTGGCCCAGTTCATCAAGCTCGCCGACGCCAAGCTCGATGATTACCTTCAGCGTCTCGACCGCAGCGATGGCACCGAGTCCGCGACAGGCGGCTCCCGGGTCAAGGACCTGGCCGAGAAGATCGCCGCGGTCCGCGAGCGGCGCACGCGATGCCAGGACATGCTGGCAGAGCTGGAGCGGACCGGAGGGGACCAGATCTCCCTGACCGACCCCGACAGCCGGGCGATGGCGGCGCACACCCATGTGGCCGTGGGCTACAACGTGCAGGTTGCGGTGGATGCCAAGCACAAGCTGATCGTGGAGCAGCAGGTCACCAACCAGGTCCTCGACATGGGTCTGCTGACGCCGACCGCGGAGCCGGCAAAGCAAGTCCTCGGAGTCGAGACGATCGCGGTCGTCGCCGACCGGGGCTATTTCAAGATCGAGGACATCGAGGCCTGCGAGCAAGCCGGGATGCAGCCCTACGTGCCGCGGCCCCAGCGAGGCCCCTCGGTGAGAGCGGGCCTGTTCCGCAAGGATGAGTTCCAATACGACGCGGCCGGCGACAGCTTCGTTTGCCCGGCGGGGCAGCGTCTTCATCCCTATTCATCTTCTCTTTTGCGCGGGCTAATGAAGATCAACTACACCAACAAACTGGCGTGCGATGATTGCACGATCCGTTCGCGATGCACGGGAGGCCGGTTTCGCACGGTATCTCGTCTCGAGAACGAAGCTGTGCTGGACCGGATGCAGGCCCGCATCGCGCTGCGGCCTGACATCCTCAATCAGCGGCGCGAGACGGTCGAGCACCCGTTTGGCTCGATCAAGCAGTGGATGAACCAGGGCGCGTTCTTGATGCGCGGTCTGCAGAAGGTTCGCGCCGAATTCAGCCTGACTGCGCTCGCCTACAATCTCGGGCGGGTCCTTAATATCGTGGAATTCCCCGCGCTAATGCAGGCACTGCAGGCCTGAAACGCTCATCCCTAAAGCGCTGCCGCCCAACCACGCCCGCGTGCGGCCGCACATGACCATGATGGGATCCGCCACAAGCCCGATTGGCCGGGCCTGGGACCTCCATCAGTACCTTGTCACCCCCCTGATCTCGTCAACCTCACCGCAAAATCGGGTTTCCACACGGTCTGCAAAACTTTCGGACACTTCCGTTGATCCCATGCTTTCAATGGGTTATGCCGCCCGCAAGATATGACCGAATCAGACCCGCAAAACCGACGCCTCGGCTATGCCCGCGTCAGCACCTATTGGGCAGACGCTCGACGCACAGCTTGCGCAGTTGCGCGCGGACGGCTGCACCCGGATTTACCGGGAGAAGGCCAGCGGCGCGCAGCCGACCCAGCGCGAGTTGCTGCGGATGCTGAAAGCCCTCGCTCCCGGCGACGTGGTGACGGTGACGCGGATCGACCGCCTCGCCCGCTCGACGTTCGACCTGTTCGCCATTGTCAAGCAGATCGTGGACGTGGGCGGGCAATTCCGGTCACTGGCCGAGCCGTGGGCCGACACATCCACCAGCACCGGGCGGCTTATGATAGCCGTTCTCGGCGGGCTGGCGGACGTGGAACGCGACCTGATTCGCACCCGCACAGCGGAAGGCCGGGGTGGGCAAAGGCGCGCGGACAGCATATGGGGCGGCCCCCGAAGCTCACGCCACAGCAACAGGCGGAAGCACGGCGGCGGCGGGCCGAAGGTGCGACGCTTGCGGAACTCGCCAAGAGCTACAATGTCGGGCGGGCGACGATTTCGAGGCTAGCAGTATGATCCGTGAGCCGTCGTCTGTCTGGCGAGGCCCTTTCGGAGCGAAAGCGTGGATATCTATATGCTCGACACTACCGTGTTCAACCATCTGGTCGAGGGGGAGATATCGGTAACTCCCTTCGACAAACATCGGCTGCTAGCTATAGGTGTCCAACTGGATGAATTGCGCGCGACATCGGACTGCGTAAAACGAGCGCGTCTCCTAGCAAAGTTTGAGGAGATCAAACCAGAAACTATACTCGCGTCGAGCTTTGCGTGGGGCATTGAGGGTGCCGGCTGGGATCAAGCCTGCTGGAATGACGGCAGCAGAAAATTCGGGGATATGCTCAAGAGACTTCAGGAGCTTGACCGTGAAAAGCACAAGAAGAAAAAACCTAACAACCAACTGCGAGATATCCTGATCGCCGAGACAGCAATCAAGCATGGCGCAACGTTGGTTAGCGGCGACGGGAACTTGCGCCAAGTCGTGTGCGAGTTCGGCGGATGCGCCACGGATGGCACAAGGATATCGTCAGTTTTGTGATATTTGATCGTTGCTCGACGTGGCGAGCATGGAATGCCGCGCACCGTGCAAACGTTACCCTCTACAATAGTCCGGTCGAGATATGGGTGCGATGACGTGGCTTGCTCGGTTGTTCGGGGTGTTCCGCGAGACAGCGGCTCAACGGCAGAGCCACCCCATCCCGGATACATTTAATTCGAGTGCGAGCGCGAGGGTACAGCGCCCCCGCAAAAGGGGACGCACAAAGGCGGAGCAGGAGGCCGACTGGCAAATCTACTGCCAACAGATGCAGGCAACCATGCGGGCCAGCTTTCAGCGGGATCGTCAAAACGCGCTCCGCGTTGAATCAAAGAAATATATTTGGCGCTCTGTCGGGGACGCCGACGTATGCCCAGCCTGTGCCAAGAAGAATGGCAAGCGGTTTTCATGGGACTCTGCACCATCTGGCGGTCATCCCGGAGAATCTGAGTCTTGCGAAACCGGCTGGTGCCGATGCTACGCTGAAGCAGTAGTCCCAAGAATCAGGTAGGAACGAACCGTCTCTTTCCATAAAGGGCGTTGCGCCGAC
>JBARKH010000349.1:0-10036 GCA_049801295.1 Allostellaceae bacterium
GGCGCGCTTGGCGCGAGGCCGCCCGGGCGGAATACGAGGCGGGGCTGACGCCGAGCCGGTTCGAGCCGGCGCCGGCGCTCGATCTCGGAGAGGTTATGCGCTGGTTGCGCGAGCGCCTGCCGGACGACGCGATCGTTACCTCGGACGCCGGCAACTTCAGCGGCTGGCCCAACCGATTTCTGCAATACCGCCGGCCGGGCCGCCAGCTCGGGCCGACGAGCGGCGCGATGGGGTATGGCGTCCCCGCCGCGGTCGCGGCCAAGCTCGTCCATCCCGGGCGGATCGTCGTCGGCTTTTGCGGCGATGGCGGGTTCATGATGACGGGGCAAGAGCTGATGACCGCACTGGGCGAAGGGGCCGCCCCAATCATCCTCCTCTTCAACAACGCGATGTACGGCACGATCCGCATGCATCAGGAGCGCCGTTTCCCCGGCCGGGTCGTCGGCACCGCGCTGAAAAATCCGGATTTCGCCGCGCTCGCCGCCGCCTATGGCGGGTTTGGCGCGACGGTCGCGCGGACCGAGGAGTTCGCACCCGCCTTCGAAACCGCGCTCGCCTCGCGCCGTGCCGCGATCATCGAATTGCGCATGGACCCGGACATCATCACGACGCGAACGACGCTCGCGGCGATCCGCCGTCAGGCCGAAACGGCGAGCGCCTGAGATGGCCAAAGCCGAGACCAGCCGCATCGCGCGGCAGAATTGGCAGGCCCGGCGCTATGCCGCGACAGCGCATTTCGTTCCGGCGCTGGGAACCCCGGTCCTCGACTTGCTCAACCCCCAACCGGGCGAGTGCATCCTCGACCTCGGCTGCGGCGACGGGGTATTGAGCGAAAAGATCGCCGCTTCGGGCGCCGAAGTGGTCGCGGTCGACGCCGCGCCCGACATGGTCGCCGCGGCGCGGGCAAAGGGGCTCGACGCGCGGGTCATGCCCGGGCAGGAGTTGACCTTTGAGCGCGAGTTCGACGCGGTATTCTCAAACGCGGCATTGCACTGGATGCAGCCGCCGGAGGCCGTGCTCGCCGGAGTGCATCGCGCGCTCAAACCGGGCGGCCGCTTCGTCGCCGAGATGGGCGGTCAGAACAACACCGCGGCGATCCTCGTCGCCCTCGCGGCAGTCCTCACGCGCCGCGGGTTCGACCCGCAGCTTCTCAGCCCGTGGTATTTCCCCTCCGCCACGGCCTACCGAGCGAAGCTCGAAGCGGCCGGGTTTACCGTCGACGAGATCGGCATTTTCCCGCGTCCGACGGTGCTGGAGAGCGGCATCGAAGCGTGGCTCGATAATTTCGCCGAGGATTTTCTGGGCGTGCTGCCCGAGCCCAACCGCGGCGTTGCACGCAAGGAAGTCGTGGATCTGCTGCGCCCGTGGCTGGTCGACGAAACCGGGACCTGGATCGCCGATTACGTGCGGCTCAGGTTTCGCGCGGCGGCCTCCAGATAGCGGGCCTCTCACGTCACCGCCGATCGGGTCCCCGGCGCAGGCCGGGGTCCATTTATGCGGCGCTCAGTCGGCTGATGGATGGGTCCCGGCCTTCGCCGGGAACCCGAGTTACGTGTTCCTGCGCCCCCGCTACAGAACGCCGCCGGTTTTCAGGTTGGCGAACTCGCCGGCGTCGATGCCGAGCCAGCTTTCCAGGACCTCCGCGGTGTCGCCGCCCAATGCCGGCGCGCCCTTGAGGCGGATCCGCTTGCCGTCAATGCGCACCGGCCATGACGCCATCTTGTCGTCGCCATTGTGGTGGTGCACGTGCTGCATGAACCCGCTTTCCTCGAAATACGGCTCGTTCTGCAGTTCCAGCGTGTCGAACACCGCGCCTGCGGGCACACCGACCGCGATCAGCTTTTCCATGACCTCGCGCTTGTCGTGCCGTCCGGTCCATTCGCCGATGATCCGGTCGAGTTCCTCGGCGTGTTGCACGCGGGCGTCGCCGGTGGCAAAGCGCGGATCCTCGATCAGATCCTCGCGGCCGACCAGCTTCATCAGCCGCACATAGTGCTCGGGGTTGGCCCGGCTCGTCGTGATGTAGAGGTAGTCGTTGGGGCCGCCGCCCTTGCACGGATAGAGGCCGGCCGGCGCGTTGTTGCCGGCGCTGGGCTTCGCGCCGCGGCGCTGCGCGGGCTTGCCCGTCCGCATCATCGTCGCAAAGCAGGTGCGCATGTAATGGATCATCGCCTCCTGCATGGCGATTTCGAGAAGGCGGCCCTGGCCGGTGCGGTTGCGCTCGTGCAGGGCGCCGAGGATTGTCGCCGCCATCAGCATGCCGGTGCCGGTGTCGCCGAACGAGAGCCCGGGCTTGACCGGCGGCTGGTCGGGCCAGCCGGTGACGCTGATCGGGCCGCCGGCGGCCTGAGCGATCATGTCGAAGGCGAGACCCCGGCCCCACGGGCTGTCGGGGCTGAACCCCTTGATCCGGCAATAGATGATGCCGGGATTGATCTTCTTGACCGCTGCGTAGTCGAGCCCGAGGCGCTCGATCGTGCCGGGCGCCATGTTCTCGGCCGTGATGTCGGCCTTGCGCAAGAGATCCTTGACGATCTCGAGCCCCTTGGGCGACTTCAGATTGAGCGTGATCGACTTCTTGTTGACGTTGAACTGGCGGAAATACCAGGGGTCGTCATCGGGTTTGCCGGCGCGCAGCCGGCGGCCGGGGTCGCCCCTCCCCGGGTTCTCGATCTTGACAACCTCGGCGCCGAACCACGCCAAGACCTCAGTACAGGTCGTGCCGGCCTCGAACTGGGTGAAATCCACCACCTTGACGCCGTCGAGAAATTTGAATTCCTGGCTGAGGTCACTCACGGCCGATCCTCTCGTCGCACGCCGATGCTCCTGACATAGCGTGCGCCATCCTGCGCTGCGCCGCAATCCCTGCGCGCAGGGATTGGATAAAGACCAGCTAGGCCCAAGCTATTGATATTCCGTAATTCTTGACCCAGGAAGCAGGGAAATAACAGCGGTGATTACAGGGAAATAACAGTGCGGTAGCAGGGAATAACATCCGGGTAGCAGGGAAATACCAAATTGGTATCAGGACGGTGACGGGTTGCGGCACGAGTGACATCGTTGCGGCGAGGCGGTCCTGTTCATCTGTCCATGGTTTATTCTCATTTCAAGACCAACAGGCGCGCCGAGGCGCCTCAACCGCCCCAGAATTGCTTCGTCGCGAGCCTCGCGCCTTCGGCCATCGCCGCCAGCTTCGCCCATACAACGTCGGGATCGACCGCGGCCTGACCTACCCAGGTACCAAACCCGCAATCGCTGCCGGCGATGACGTTGTCGCGGCCAACGAGGTTGGCGTACCGGGCGATGCGCTGGGCGATCAGCTCGGGGTGCTCGATAAAGTTCGATTTGGATTCGATGACCCCCGGAATGATCGTCTTGCCTTCCGGCAGCTTGACCCCTTCGAAGAGGGTCCATTCATGCGCGTGGCGCGGGTTGGCCGCCTCGAACGAGATCGTCGCCGGCCGCACCGTCCACACCAGATCGACGATCTCGGCGAGCGGCACGTCGTGATGATGCGGCCCCTCGTAATTGCCCCAGCACAGGTGCAGCCGCAGGCGCTCCGGCGGGATCCCGGCCAGCGCATGGTTGAGCGCCGCGATATGGAGCGCGGCCCGCTTACGGAATTCCGCGATCGTCAGGTCGGCGTATTGGATGTGCCGGCCCATCGCGAGATCCGGGCAGTCGATCTGCATAGTGACTCCGGCCGCCGCGATTGCCTCGTACTCACTGCGCATCGCCTCAGCGATGGCGAGAAGATAGGCCTCCTGGTTCGCGTAGTGGTCGTTGCGGAAGAACAGCGAGATGACCCCGGGCGAGGCTGCGCTGAGGAAGGTTCCAGCCACATTCGCCCCGGACACCGCCGCTTTCAGGTTGTCGATGTCGGCCAGCGGCGCCGCCGGATCGCCGACCCCGATCGGGCCGGTGCAGGCGGGAGTGCGGCGGCGCGAGCGCCCGGGATCGCCAAACACCCGCATCGCCAGCTTCGGGAACTCGCTCAAATCCTGATAGACAAAACTATTGCTGGTGCCGGTGAAACCGGTCAGCCGGTCCTTGACGTAGGTCGCATAGCTGGGCTTCGACATCTCGCCGTCGTTGACGAGATCGATGCCCGCATCGACCTGTTTCTTTACCACCCCGGCGACGGCGGCACGGATCTCCGCGGCCAGCCCCGCGCGGTCGACCGGCACGCCTTCCTCTTTGGCGAACATCGTTCGGATCAGATCATCCGGCCGCGGCAGGCTGCCGGTATGGGTCGTCAGGAAGCGGTTGATCCCGTACGCCATCAGTTCCTCCGACAGACCGTAGTTCTCACCGCTTGGGCGGGTGGGCGCGGACGAATTCCTCGTTCACATCGGCGCCCCAGCCGGGGCCTGTCGGCAAGAGGAGGTCGCCGTTCTCGATAACCGGCGGCTTGGTAACGATGTCGTCCTTCCAGAGGACGTCGTCGATGTCGATCTCCATGACCTTGAAGTTCGGCACCACGGCCGAGAAATGCGCGCTGATCAGGCTGCCCAGATGGCCGTTGAAATTATGCGGCGCGACGTTGACCTCGTAGGCGTCGGCCATGGCGGCGATCTTCACCGATTCGAGGATGCCGTTCCAGGCGATGTCGATGATCGCGTAATCGACCGATTGCTGCTCGAAATACGGTCGGAAATTGCGCCGCCCGTAGATCGATTCGAGGGAGGCGACCGGCGTCCCCGAGGAGCGACGAATAAGGGCGAGGCCGGCCGGGTCGTAGAGGTCGATCTCGAGCCACACCATGTCCAAGGGTTCGAGCGCCCGCGCCAGCCTTTTGTAGCCGTCGATCTTGTAATTGAAGTTGGTGTCGAGATGGAGCCCGACATCGCGCCCGGCGCCGCGGCGGAAGGCTTCCAACTGGGTGACCGCGGCCTCGACGATATGGTGGTCGATATTGAGCTCGGGGAAGCCCGGCGGATTGCCGGTGCCGGGGCCATACATGTAGGGCTTACCCTTGTCGAAGCGGATGAGGTTGGTCTTCAACCCTCGGAAGCCCTTGCGCTTCACCTCCTCGCCGAGCGCGACAATGTCGTCCAGCGAGCGCACCGGCTCGACTCCGGCCCACTCCTTGATCTTGTCGGCGTAGCGCGCGCGATAGGTGCCGCAATGCGACCAATAAAGCTGCAGGCGGTCGCGCACCGGGCCGCCGAGGAGCTCGTAGACCGGGATGCCGAGCGCCTTCGCCTTGATGTCGACGAGCGCGTTCTCGATGGCCGCGATCGCCATCTGGTTGACGCCGCCCGCCGCCTGCCGCGTCGCCCCGTAGAGGAAGGCCGAGATCGCCTCGACCGGGCGCGGGTCGCGGCCGATGATCCGCTCGCCCAGTTTGCGGATGACGCCGGTGAGGCCCTGCGCGCCATAGCCCTCCATGTATTCCGACCAACCGACGATGGCATCGTCGGTGGTGATCTTGAGGAAGGAATTGACCCGCCAGCCGGCGTCGCATTGGAGGTCTTCGATCTTGACGATTTTCATTGTTTCATCCCCGAGCACGGGTTCGAGAGAGCATCATGCGCCGGCCGGCAGGCGCGGCTCAACACGCTTGACTTCCGCGTGACGGAAACTAATTTCGACTAGTCGAACCGACCAATCGAAATTTGAGAACGGATCGCTATGCGAGGGCATCGCAAAGGCTTTGGCGAGGATGCTGCCGCCTTTCGGCCCGAAGAATCCGCTCGACAGCCCCGCGAAGTACAAGCCTCCGAGGCCAAGACCCATCTGCCGCAATTGCTCGATGAGGTCGAGCGCGGCGCGACCATCGTCATCACCCGTCATGGCCGGCGCATCGCCCGGCTGGTTCCGGAAGCGCACAGCCGGCAACAGGAAATTGACGAGGCGCTCGACAACATCAGGAAGTTAGGGAAGGAGATTCGCGACCAGCACGGCGCGATGACGATCGAGGAAATCCTGTCGCTCCGTCACGAGGGCCACAAATACTGATGCCGTTCGTCCTCGACGCGTCGATCGTACACGATTGGGCTTTCGACGAATTACATCCGACAGCCAATACGGTGCGAGAACGACTTCACGTCGAGTCGGCGGTCGCACCAAGCCTCTGGTGGTTCGAGGTTCGCAATGGGCTGGTTATGGCGGAGCGCCGCGGGCAGGTAGCGGAACAGCAAACGGCAAATTTTTTGCGAGAAATACTGCGTCTGTCGATCACTTTGGACAGGTCGCCCAATGAAGTCAGCGTGTTAGATCTCGCCCGCCGGCATCGTCTGACCGTTTACGATGCCGCTTATCTCGAATTGGCCATACGCGAAGGGTTACCACTCGCAACCCTCGACACGGCGCTAATGCGCGCGGCCCGTGCCGAATCCGTGCCGGTGATCGGCGAGGCCGAGGGCTGACGCCGCGCCGCCGCGCTTGCCAAATCGCGCCGCGAGCCTTACCTAGTCCCGGACGTAACCCTCACGCAGGGCTGCGGCGCGCGTCTATGGGTGCCGCTCCGGTGTCGGACCCTCGCTTGGGGGCCGATTTTCTCCTGCGGCGGCATAACCGGAAAGGACAACAGATGGCATTGCCTGAGTTCACGATGCGCCAGCTTTTGGAAGCGGGCGTTCATTTCGGCCACCACACGCGGCGCTGGAACCCGAAGATGTCGCCCTACATCTTCGGCGTCCGCAACGGTATCCACATCATCGATCTCGAACAGACGGTGCCCCTCTTGCGCCAGGGGATCGAAGCAATCCGCGAGGTCGTCGCCGGCGGCGGGCGGGTGCTGATCGTCGGCACCAAGCGCCAGGCCCAGGAGGCGGTTGCCGACGCGGCCAAACGCTGCGGCCAATACTATGTGAATTACCGCTGGCTCGGCGGCATGCTGACCAACTTCAAGACGATCTCGCAATCGATCAAGCGGCTGCGCGAGCTCGACGAGCGCATCACCACCGAAGAGAGCGGGCTGACCAAGCGCGAACTCCTCGAGTTGACGCGCGACCGCGACAAGCTCGAACGCGCCCTTGGCGGGATCAAGGAGATGGGCGGGCTCCCCGACATCCTCTTCGTGATCGACACCAACAAGGAGGCGATCGCGGTCGCCGAGGCGAATACGCTGCACATCCCGGTGGTCGCGATCCTCGATTCGAACTCCTCGCCAGACGGGATCGCCTATCCGATCCCGGGCAACGACGATGCGATGCGCGCGGTGCATCTCTATTCCGAACTGGTCGCGAGTGCCGTCCTCGACGGGTTGCAGGCCGAGCTCACCGCGTCGGGCGTCGATATCGGGGCGCGCGCCGAGCCTCGCGTAGAGATCGAGGAAGAGCCAGTCGGCGAGGAGGGCCTGACCGAGGCCGCCATCGCCGAAACGGCCGAGCCCGCAGCGCTCGAAGCCGACGCGACGCCAGCGGCGCAATGAGCCGCGCGCGCCAGGTAATGGAGAGGATCGAAGAATGGTCGAGGTGAGCGCGTCGCTGGTCAAGGAATTGCGCGACAAGACCGGCGCCGGGATGATGGATTGCAAGCGCGCGCTCGGCGACACCGGTGGCGACCTCGAGGCCGCGGTCGACTGGCTGCGCAAAAAGGGGCTCGCCGCGGCGGCGAAAAAGTCCGGGCGGGTCGCCGCCGAAGGGCTCGTCGGGGTCGCGACACGGGGCCTCGCGGGCGCTGCCGTCGAAGTAAATTCCGAGACCGATTTCGTCGCGCGCAACGAGCTATTCCAGGCCTTCGTGCGCAATGTCGGCGGGCTCGCGCTCGGGACGGCGGGCGATGTCGAGGCCCTGAAAGAGGCGCCCTATCCCGGAACCGGCCGCACTGTCGCCGGCGAACTGACTGAACTGGTCGCGCGGATCGGTGAAAACCTGGTGCTGCGCCGCGCCCAGCGTCTCGCGGTCGCCCACGGGGTTGTCGCCTCCTATGTCCATAATTCGCTCGCGCCCGGTCTCGGCAAGATCGCCGTCCTGGTCGCGCTTGAATCCGAGGCCGCGGGCGAGGCGCTTGCCGCCCTCGGACGCCAGCTGGCGATGCATGTCGCCGCCGCCAACCCGCTCTACCTCGACATCGCCGGGGTGCCGGCCGCGGCGCTCGACCGCGAGCGCGCCGTCTTGCGCGAGCAGGCGCTCGCGAGTGCCAAATCGGAGGCGATCGCCGAGAAAATGGTTGAAGGCCGGCTGCGCAAATTCTACGAAGAGGCGGTGCTCTTGGAGCAGGTCTTCGTGATCGACGGCGAACGCCGCGTCGGCAAGGTCGTCGAAGCGGCCGCCAAGGACGCTGGCGCGCCGATCCGGGTCGCCGGATTTGTGCGCTTTGCCCTCGGCGAGGGGATCGAGCGGCCACCCTCCGATTTTGCTGCCGAGGTCGGCGCGCAGATCAAACACTAAGCGGCGCCGGGCGCGAGGGCGCTTTGAGCAAAATCCGGTGATGTTCGATCGCCCCCATTTCGTCCCCAGGGCTTGTCCCGGGGATCCACGTGGTTGGCCGGGAGAAGCCCGGCCATGACGGGCGAGTGAGGCGATTCGATCTGATCGGACAATGCGCTAAACCTGACGCTCGCGTCGGTGCTCCTCGGCCTCGGCCTTGTTGAGGATGCGGCGGGCCTCGCTGAACGAAGAATCCGCCGCGGCAGCGTTACCTTGTTGGCGATAGAGGCGGCTGAGTTCGAGCTCGGCATAGGCAACCCGCGGCGTCTCCCTTCCTGCGCCGCGTTCGAGGATGTCGACTGCGGCGATGAGGGCGGCGCGCGCCTCGTCGGGCCGCTTCAGCGCCTCGTAGGCGAGGCCGAGATCATGGAGATCGTCGGCGATGAAGGGGTGGGTCGCCCCAAGCCGGCCCTGATCGATCGCGGTGGCCTGTTCGAAGAGGGGCAGCGCCTCGCCGGCCCTGCCCCCGCGCAGATATAGATTGGCGAGCTGCGACAGGCTGCGTGCGATGTCTGTCCCATCGGCGCCGTGCTGCTTGCGGTCCTGAGCCACCGCCTCGCCCAGGACCCGCTCGGCTTCATCGAAGCGCCCCTCCGCGGTGAGGACGGCGCCGAGCGTGCGCAATGGCTCAGCCGAGCGGCCATCGGGGTTGTGCCGCATGATGTCGAGGGACCGGGTGGCCCAGGTCTCGGCCGGCTTGGTGTCGCCGCGCGCCAATGCGATCCGCGCGAGCCCGGCGCAGATCGTCGCCATCTCCGGCTGATCGGCGGCGACCCGCTCCCGCAACACGCGCTCGGCGATGATTAAGAGCGGCTCGGCATCCAGATAGCGGCGGCGATCGATGTCGGTGAGGGCGAGCGCCCCCATCGCCTGGGCGGCGCTTGGCGAGTCGCTGCCGAACGCGGCGAGCGCGATGTCGAGTGCCCGCTGGCGCAGCACCGCCGCTTTATCGAGCGCGCCATCGCGCAGACGGATTTGCGCGAGCTCTTCAAGGATCGGCAGCAGGTAGGGGCTGCTCTTGCCGTCATGGGCTTCCGCGGCCGCGAGCACGCGGGTCAGGCGCGCGACGACGTCCTCGTCGGCCTTGGTCCGAGAGGGCGCGGCGAGCGCGGCGACAAGGAGGCAGATGCCGATCACACCGGCGGCCGTGGGGCGCGCGATCCCGGTCATCCGTTACCGATATCGGCAATGTCGGGCCCGGTCCAGGCTTGACGCTCCGCGGTTTGCGCCCGAGGGTTATCGCCGGCACCGCAATTCGAGGGGCACGCCATGAATCAGGCTGAGCAGGCGCAAAAGGCCGAGCGGTTTCGCACGATGCACGGAGCCCCGCCCCTCTTGGTCCTGCCCAATGCGTGGGATGCGATCAGCGCCCGGATCGTCGTCGCCGCCGGCTTTCAGGCGATCGCGACAACGAGCGGCGGGGTTGCCTGGGCGCTCGGTTATGCCGATGGCGAAGCGGCGCCGTGGCAGGAAGTCGTCGCCGCCACCGCGCGCATCGCCCGCGCCGTCGCGGTGCCGGTCACCGCCGATATCGAGTCCGGCTATGGCGACACCCCAGAGGCGGTGGCCCGCTCGATCGGCGACATCATCGCCGCCGGCGCGGTCGGGGTGAACCTCGAAGACGGGCTGAAGACCGGCAGCCCGCCGATCCGCAGCCT
>JBARKH010000350.1:0-9207 GCA_049801295.1 Allostellaceae bacterium
GCGCCGAGCAAGCCGCCGACCAATGCCCGGCCGATCCCGCCGGCCGCGCCGGTGACGATCGCGACGCGTTGTTTGTCGCTCATGCCCACTCCTCCCCTCAGAAATCCATTACCGAGCTAAATTGTCATGGCGAGGCGTGGATGCCATAAGAAGATCGGTTGATGATCTCCACGGAGGGAGCGATGCCACGGGTGCGCGAGATCGAAGATGATTGCGGCGATCCGATCCTGGGGCACGTGTTCGCCCAGCAGCGCGCGCGGTTCGGCGACCTGTTGAACCCGACCAAGGTGATGGCGCACTGCCCGCCGATCCTCGCCGCCGCCGGGGCGCTCGGCGCCGCGATCGAGCAGTCGGGACAGCTCCCCAAGGGGGTCCTGCCGGTCATTTATCTTCGCGTCGCCTCGATCAACGGCTGCCCGTTCTGAATCGACATCAATTCCCTCCGTGTGAGGGAAGGCGACGAGGGCGAAGCGAAGCTGGCGGAGGTGACCTCGTGGCGCGACAGTGCGCTATTCAGCGAGCCGGAGCGCCTCGCGCTCGAGTATGCCGAGCGCGTGACGATCACCGGCCAGAGCGTCGATGATGCGTTCTTTGCCCGGCTGAAACAGCACTACAGCGAGGCGCAGCTCGTCGAACTGACCGCGGCGATCGCCTTCGAGAACTTCCGCAGCAAGTTCAATCCCTCGCTCGGGGTCGAAGCCCAGGGTTTCTGCCTGATCCCGCAGCGATAGACGAGGCGGTGCCGGCTGTGTGGATCGAACAGACGACCTACCGCTTACAAGTCGCTTCATACTTTACGTCAACGAGGAGCGGGCTGTGCTCACCGGCATCACCGGCCAAGCCTGCCTGGCTGAACCCGCGCGACGAATTCAAAGGCGTCAGTGCCAACGGCGACTGGGGTGACTGCCTCTTGATGCTGGATCATGACTTCGGCGTGCTAGTTGACCAGCTTGACGCCCTCGGGATCGCCGACAACACCATCGTTATCATGTGCGGCGATAACGGAGCCGAGGATCACCTCGCGGGGCGGGGAACCGGCGGCTTTTTTGACGGCTCGTATTTCAGTTCGGCGGAAGGCGGCATTCGCACGCCGTTTCTGATCCGCTGGCCGGGCCGTATCAAGCCGGGAACCGAGAGCAACGAGATGGTGCACGTAACCGATATGTTCACCACCTTGGTGGGGTTCGCCGGGTGCAAACCGCCGGTCGATCGGCTGATCGACGGGGTCGACCAGGGGCCGTTTTTTTGGGCAAGCAGGAAAGTTCCAACCGCGAATCCTGCATGGTCTGGCTCAAGGACGAGCTGCATGCCGAGATCACCATCGCGGACGGCGCCCCCATTTTGCGAGCACCCTTCGCGTTCCGCGCCGACTTGCACGCCCCGATCTACGAGAGTATCTGAGACTCAATCCACTCTGGAGGACAATGATGGCCAACCCGATTTCCGACGCCCCGGCAGCCCCCGCCGAGGCCGTCTCCCCCCGCGGCATCAACCATCTGGTGCTCAATGTCCGCGACATCGAGGAATCGCACAAGTTCTGGACCGAGATCGTCGGTCTGAAGCAGGTGGCCGCCTTGCGCCAGCGGCCCGGCGCGCCGACCATGCCCAAGATGCGCTTCTACAGCGCCGACCATGACGGCAAGCTCACCCATCACGACGTCGCCCTCGTTGAGAGCCCGAACCTGCCGCCGCCGGCCGAATGGGTGCTCTCCAACGCCCAGGTCGCGATCAACCACGTCGCCCTGGCGATGCCAAGCCGCGAAGCCTGGCAGAAGCAGCTGGCCTTCCTGCAAAGCCGGGGGATCAAGTTCAACTGGCGCGTCAACCATGGGGTAACGCACAGCGTCTATATCAACGACCCCAACGGCTACGGCGTCGAATTCCTCTACGAATTGCCGCGCGAGATGTGGGAAAACGATATCCAGGGCGCGATCGATTACCTCGAAAACCTGCCGACAGAGGGCCCCGAAGCCCTGGTCGACCGGACCGACAGCCCGGCTTTCGGGATGAGGGAACCCGCTGCCGCTCCGGCCGAATAGGCTCGACCTAAACTAGATGGATCCCGGTGACGGCCGGGATCCATTGATCCGACGCTGTTGCGTGAGCGGCAATGGGTCCCGGCCTGCGCCGGGACCTCAGTATAGCTTACGCCTCGGCGTGGCCGGGAGGGGCCTTCTCGTCCTTGTCGAAATCGAACTCGACCTTGGCGCCGCACGGGTCGAGGAAGAACAATTGCCAGATCCCGCCGCCGGCGAGCCGGCGCAGTTCATAATCGATCTTGCGGCTCTTCAATTTCTTGACGGTGCCGGGCAGATCCTCGGCGCTGAACGCCATGTGGTCGAGCACCCCCGCGCGGTCGCCCTCGGGCAGGTGGTCGCGGTGGATCACATGAAGGATCGGCGTATCGCCGGAGTAGAGCCACCAGCCCGGAAACTGGAAGGGCGGGCGCCAGCCGACCGTAAAACCGCCGAGAAAATCGACGTAGAATTCGCGGGTCGCATCGAGATTGTCGCTCAACACGGTAAAATGGTTCATCGCCGTAGCGGGCATGCGGATTTCTCCCTGGTAATCGGGGCCGGTTGTTGCGCTCCAACAAATGGTCGAATGGCGGCGCCGCGTCAATCGGCGAGCGCGGCGTAGAGCGCCTCTTCGAAAGCGTCGAGCAGCGCCAGCGATTTGCGGTCGGCGAAGGGGAGGAGCTGCATCAGGATTACCCCGGCAACGCCGGCCCTGGGGTCTATCCAGAAATAGGTATTGCCGAGGCCGGCCCACGCGAGGCTGCCGGCGCCGCGCCCACCCGGCACCGCGGCGGTCGAGATCATGAAGCCAAGGCCCCATTTCTTGACCATGCCGGGGAAGAACTCGGCGTCGTTGGAGTAGGCCGGCACCACGGTCTTCAGCGGTCGGACATTGAGCTCGCCGATAGCGTTCTGGGCCATCAGCGCCACGGTCTGCGGCTTGAGCACCTGCCGTCCTTCGGCGCGGCCCTCGTTGAGGAAGACCCGCTGAAACGCGAGATAATCCGCCGCGGTGCCGTAAAGGCCGCCGCCGCCCATCTCGAACTCCGGCTCTTGCGGGAGCTCGAACTCGATCGGCGCGAGTGCGCCACCCTCGCCGCGGGCATGCATGCCGACCAGCCGGGCGCGGCGCTCCGCGGTGAGCTTGAAGCCGGCATCCTTCATCCCGATCGGCCCGAACAGATGCTCGGCGAAATACTCGCCGAGAGTTTGCCCGCTCGCCCGCTCCACCGCCTTCCCGACCCAGTCGATGCCGATCCCGTAGTCCCATTTCTCGCCCGGCTCGAAGACGAGCGGCAACCCCAGCGCGGCGTCCTGGCAGGAGATGATGCCGGGGATGCCGGTCTTTTCCATGTAGCGGCCGATCGGCGCGTTCCAGATGTCGTAGACGAAGCCCGAGGTATGGGTGATGAGGTGCCGCAAGGTGATCGGCCGCGTCGCCGGGCGCAGCTTCGGCTCCCCCGCGGCGTCGAAGCCTTCCAGCACACGCGGCGAAGCAAGTTCCGGCAAGAGCCCCGCAATCGGCCGGTCGAGCGCGAGCTTGCCCGTTTCGACCAGCTGCATCGCCGCGGTCGAAGTGATCGCCTTGGTCATCGAGGCGAGCCAGAACACCGTATCGGCGGTCATCGCCGCGCCATTCGGGAGCGCGCGGCGACCAAAGGCGCCCTCGTAGACCCGGCCGTCGCGGTTGGCCGCCATCGCGACAACGCCCGGGACATCGCCACGGCCGATCGCGGCTTTAAGGACCTCGTCCACGCCAATTAGCTCAGCCATGACATCCCTTTCCCGAAGCGCGCGGTGGCGAGGTTAGCGCAAGTCAACCCGCGGCGCCGCAATCGCACTCCACGTGAAAGATCCGCGCCGCGTTGGCGCCGAGGATGGCGCCGCGCTCGGCGGCGGTCAGCGGGGTCGCATCGACGATCCCGCAGGGGTCGGGGTCGCCGATCCCGAACGGGAAGTCGGAGCCCAGCATGATCTTGTCGGCGCCGGCGACATCGCAGAGGAAGCGGAGAGCCCGCGGCTCGAACATCACGGTGTCGAAATAAAGCCGGCGAAACCCCTCGTCCGGGTCGGCGTAGTCGGCGTGGATGGCGTGGTTGCGCTTCAAGCGCCCGAGCGCATAGGGCAAGGCGCCGCCAGCATGCGACAGGACGAGGCTCATTCCGGGATAACGGACGAGATGCCCGGAAAACAACAGCCGCGCCACCGCGATCGTCGTATCGGCGAGACGGCCGACCGCGTTGATCAAATCATAGCCGTCGAGCCGGTCGTCGCTGCACATATAGTGCGGATGGAGGAAAATCGCCGCTTTCCGGGCCGAGGCCACCTCCCAGAAAGGGTCGAGGCCCGGATCGTCGAGATTGCCGCCGATGCCCTTGGGCTGGGTCGCGATCATCGCCCCCTTGAACCCCTTATCAAGCGCCTCTTCGAGGACGCGTGCGGCCAGCGCGCCATCCTGCAGCGGCACCGTGGCGAGCGCGGAGAGCGCCGGCAGCGCAGCGGCATCCTTGGCCATGTGTTCGTTATAAAACCGCGCCCAATCGGCGCCCTCCGTACCGGCCAGCTCATAGCCGTAGACATCGGTCCAGCCGCCGACCAGCTGGTGGTCGACGCGCGCCTTCGCCAGCCAGTCGCGGCGCTGGCCGAGATCATGGAGCCGCGGCTGGATCGGCCGTCCCGGCGCCCCGCCGGCAAACGCCATGCGCGGCTGGGCGCCCCCGGTGTCGAGCCTGACCGAGGGGAAGAGCCGCTTCTCGCTGCGCAGCGCGTCGAGCATGCTGCCCGGCACGACATGGGCGTGGGTGTCGATGATCATTGGTGGCCCTCCCTAAGTTTTTCGACGACTTACCGTCATTCCCGCGCAACCGGGCCCCCAGGTCCGCATGCTCGGTAGTCGCCCGGAGGACGCCGGCATCATAGCACCGCCGCCCCGGTCGGGCGAACGACGCGCCGGAATTGAATTTGCTCTTGCGTGCAAGCGGTGCCCCCGGCTCGGGTCGCCGCCTAGCCTTGCCGGAGTGCCGGCGTCACATCGGTGTGGGTGAAATCGTCGCCCTTGAACAACAGTGGTTCACCGGACTGCCGCGCCAGGGCATAGGCAAAGCAATCACCGAAATTCAGCCGCGCCGGATGGTCGCTGCCACGGCCGTAATCGCGGTAGGCCTCGCGGGCGATGCGTGCCTGGGCCTCGGTAACCGGCTCGATCGCGATCCCCGATTCGCGCAGCAAATCATCGAGACGCCGGCTGGCAACCGGGCTTCGGCCGGCGTCGATGACGATCGCCGCCTCCAGGAAATTAGCCGCCGAGATTCGGCATTGTCCGGCGGCGTAGATGGCGCGAAGGCAGGCGGCGGCTTCGGGTTCATCACGGAGGATCGCGACGAGCGCCGAGCTGTCAACAATCACGTGGCAGGCCCGTGTTCTCGTCGTAAAGGAGATCGCCGTGATCGATCGATCGGACCTCTTCCGGCAGGTGGGCGGCGCAATCGCGGCCGATGGCCAGCAGGCGTTCGACGAACTCCGCTTCGGAACCGCGCCGCAATCGAGCCATCCGCTCACGCAATGCCACAACCACCGTTTTGGTCATACTATCGCCGGTGAGCTCTGACAGTTGGCGCGCCAGCCGATGCGCCTCGTCGCTCTTGATGTTGAGGCTCATGGAATCGTTCTACCTCTCGATTCTGTTTTCTACCATCTGCCCTCGATAAAGTCACCTTGCACAAGTGTGGGCGTTCTCCTATCAGCGTTGCTCCGCCCTTCCATCGCCGAGGCTCCCGATGGTCGATACTGCCCTCCTTGCCCACCATCTCGACCGCGTTCTCGACGACGCGACGATCCCCGAACTGCCCAACCACTACCGCGGCAAGGTGCGCGACAATTACGATCTGGCGGACGGAACGCGCCTCATCATCGCCACCGACCGGCTCAGCGCCTTCGACCTCAACATCGCCGCGATCCCGTTCAAGGGGCAGGTGCTGACCCAGATCGCCCGCTTCTGGTTCGATCATACGGCCGACATTTGTCCCAACCATGTGATCGACTATCCCGACCCGAACGTCCTCTTGTGCAAGCGTCTCGACATCCTGCCGATCGAAATCGTCGTGCGCGATTATCTTGCCGGCACGACGGCGACCTCAATCTGGTCGATGTACAAATCCGGGCGCCGCGAGATTTACGGGCTGCGCTTCCCCGACGGTCTGCGCGAGAACGCGAAACTGCCGCAGACCATCATCACCCCGACCACCAAGGCGCGCGACGGCGAGCATGACGAGCCGGTGACCACGGCCGAGATTCTCGATCGGGGCTTACTCAGCCCGGCGCAATGGCAGGAGGTTTCGACCAAGGCGTTGGCGCTGTTTGCGCGCGGGCGCGAGGTCGCGGCCAAACGCGGCCTCATCCTCGTCGACACCAAATACGAATTCGGTCTCGACCGCGACGGGCGAACTCTCCTCGCCGACGAGATCCACACCCCCGACAGCAGCCGCTATTGGTTCGCCGAAAGTTATCCCGGCCGGTTGGCTGCGGGCGAGGCTCCCGACAGCTTCGACAAGGATTTTGTGCGGCGCTGGGTGGCGGCCCGGGTTGACCCCTACCGCGACCCGATCCCGCCGATCCCGCCCGAAATTATCCTCGAAGCCGCGCGGATCTACGTCAGCGTGTTCGAGACGATCACCGGCGAGAGCTTTGCCCTGGCCCGGCCGGAGACGCCCGTCATCGAGCGCATCCGCGCCAATCTGCGCCGGTTTTTTTGATCGGGCGCACCGCCCGTTCCCGATGGAATGATCGCATGTCGAGGAGAGCCCGGCGGCCCCGGCTCGGGTATCGACCGGTCAAGCCGCGGTTGAATTCGCGGGCACCCTCCGTTAGCCTCCGGATCGGGACTGTTAATGATTAATCTGAACGCGAACATTTCCGGCTCGATCGCGGTTAATATAGCGTCGCGTCGTACGAGAAAGTTGAGCAACGAAATCGGGCGGCATGAGTTAGTTGGTGAGGCCGATCATCGGGGGGTGGGGAGTGACGAAGGTCGCCAGGCGATCACGGGCCGGTGCCATGCTTATCAAGGCTCGGGTCGAAAATGCCGCGGCGGGTCGCGGTCGGCTCGTCCGGCGGTGCCGCGACGCGGGACGGCCCGACTTGCTACGATCCAGGCGGAGCCCGGCGGCGTGACCTAAACCAAATTGGTAGGCGCCGTTCCTTGACAGCGCGCGGCTATCGCCCGAAACAACGTCACAACTGGTCTTTGCGGCCCGGGGTTTGCAATGAAGGGGAGGCCGTGCGGCCAGCCGTCACCCAGTGTTCCATCCTCGCGACGACTCCGCCTCAGCACCATGAGTGACGGATCGATCGCGATCATTGGCGCCTCGTGCCGCTTTCCGGGGGCGGATGGGCTGGAGGCGTACTGGGAGCTGCTGACCTCCGGGACCGATGCGATCTCGCAGGTTGACGCGAGCCGCTGGTCGACCCGGTTCTACTACCACCCCACTCCCGGCGAGCCGGCGAAGAGTTATACCTGGGCCGCCGGCCTCATCGACGATGTCGATCTGTTCGAGCCCGCCTTTTTCGGGATCTCGCCGCGCGAGGCGGCGCAGATGGACCCGCAACAACGGGTGCTGCTCGAGCTCGTATGGCACGCCGCCGAGGATGCCGGCATCCCGGCGAGCAAGCTCGCGGGCGGCGCGACCGGGGTCTATATCGGCGCGTCCGCCACCGACTATCGCGATCTGCGCCTCGCCGATCCGGCGAGCGGCGATTCTTATTTCATGACCGGGGGCACGCTCAGCATCCTCGCCAACCGCATCTCCCATGTCTTCGACTTGCGCGGTCCGAGCCTGACGGTCGATACCGCCTGCTCGTCGTCGCTGGTGGCACTGCATCACGCGTGCGAAGCAATCCGCAGCGAGCGCATCGCCAGCGCGATCGTCGGCGGCATCAACCTGATGCTGGCGCCCTATCCGTTTCTCGGCTTCTGCCGCGCGTCGATGCTGTCGCGGCTGGGCCGATGCTTTGCCTTCGACGAGCGCGCCGACGGCTATGTGCGCGGCGAAGGCGGCGGCGCCATCATCTTGAAGCCGCTCCGCCAGGCGTTGGCCGATCGCGACCGCATTCGCGCGGTGATCCTCGGCACCGGCGTCAATTCCGACGGCCGCACGATCGGATTGTCGCTGCCGAGCGAAGCGGCGCAGGCCGATCTCATTCGCACGGTTTATGCCCGCGCCGGCGTCGCCCCCGACGATCTGGCGTTTTTCGAGATGCACGGCACCGGCACTCCGGCGGGCGATCCGATCGAGGCTGCCGCCGTCGGGCGCGCGCTCGGGCAGGCGCGGCGCGACAAACTGCCGATCGGCTCGGTCAAGACCAATATCGGCCATCTGGAGCCGGCCTCGGGGATGGCCGGGCTGATCAAGGCGGCGCTGGCGCTCGAGCGCGGCAGCGTGCCGCCGACGCTCAATTGCGAGACGCCAAACCCCAACATCCCGTTTGATGCGCTCAACCTGCGGCTCGTCCGCTCGGTCGAGACGATCGGTCTCGGCAGCTGCGCCGGGGTCAACTCGTTTGGCTTCGGCGGCACCAACGGGCACGCGGTCCTGACCGCGCCGCCGCAGCGTGCGCAGGCGGCCCCATCCGCTGACGGTCCGTTGCCGCCGTTGATCATCTCGGCGCGAACGGAAGCCTCGCTTCGCGCCTTGGCGCAAAGTTGGCATGACGCGCTTGCCGCCACGCCCGTCGAACGTGCTCCGTCGTTGCTCCGCGCCGGCGCGCGGCACCGCGATCAGCATCCGCAGCGCCTCGTCGCGCTGGGCGAGGATCAGCCCGGCATAATTACCGCGCTCGCCGAGTTCATCGCCGGGGCGGACAGCCCTGCCATTGTCACCGGGACGGCGGTGCGCGACGCCAAGCTCGCGTTCGTATTCTCGGGAAACGGCGCGCAATGGCCCGGGATGGGTCGCGATGCCTACCACGCCAGCCCGGCATTCCGCGACGCGGTCGCCCAGGCAGACGGCGCCTTGCGGCCGGCGCTCGGCTGGTCGGTTGCCGAGATGATCGAGCGCGGTGCCGAGGCCGAGCAATTGGTCCACGCCGATGTCGCTCAGCCGCTCCTCTTCGCGATCCAGGTCGGGATCGTGCGTATGCTGCGCGAGCTCGGTGTCGAGGCGGCGGGCCATATCGGTCACAGCGTCGGCGAGAT
>JBARKH010000351.1:0-2145 GCA_049801295.1 Allostellaceae bacterium
CCGTCGGCGAGGAGGCGTTCGCCCTCGCGCCGCGTGCCGGCGTGGAAGACCTTGACTTCGGGGTCGCTCGCCGCCCGGTCGAGACCGTTTATCTCGCTGCCGCGCTGAGGGTCCTCCGGATAGCCCCGCGCCGCCATCACGACGCACAGCGCCGCCTCGTCGTACCAGCGCAGATCGACGTGTTTGAGGGTGCCGTCGCGCGACGCGATGAGCGCCGGGAGGAGGTCGCTCTTCAAGCGCATGATCAGCGCCTGCGTTTCGGGGTCGCCGAAGCGGACATTGTATTCGAGGAGCTTTGGGCCTGCATCGGTCAGCATCAGGCCGGCATAGAGCACGCCCTTGAACGGTCGGCCGTCGCGATGCATTGCCCGGATTGTCGGCAGGATGATGCGCTCCATGACTTGGCACTCGACGGCCGGGGTCACCATCGGAGCCGGCGAATAGGCACCCATGCCGCCGGTGTTGGGGCCGGTATCGCCGTCGCCGACTCGCTTGTGGTCCTGCGCGGCCGCGAGCGGCAGTGCCTCGGCGCCATCCACGAGCGCGAAAAAGCTCACCTCCTCGCCGGAGAGAAATTCCTCGACGACGATCTCGGCGCCGGCCGCGCCGAAGCGGCCCTCTCCCAGCGCCGCATCGACAGCGGCGTTGGCCTCGGCGAGATTGGCAGCGATGACGACGCCCTTGCCGGCGGCGAGCCCATCGGCCTTGACGACGATCGGGGCGCCCGCGGCGGCGATATAGGCTTTCGCGGCGGCGGCATCGCGAAAGCGGCGATAGGCGGCGGTCGGGATCGCTTCGCGGGCGCACAGATCCTTCATGAAGCCCTTCGATCCTTCGAGCGCAGCGGCCGCGGCGGAGGGGCCGAACGCGGCGATCCCCTCGCCCTCGAGCGCATCGACGAGGCCGCCAACCAGCGGCGCCTCGGGGCCGATCACGACGAAATCGATCCCGGTATGGCGGCAGAAGGCGATGATGCCTGCGGTATCGCCCGGGCGCAGCGCGACGCATTCCGCCTCCTCGGCGATGCCGGCATTACCCGGCGCGCAGTAGAGGCGGTCGACCACGGGCGACGCCGCGATCGCCCAACAGAGCGCGTGCTCGCGCCCGCCCGAGCCGATGACGAGGACTCTCATATTCGCACCCGCATCGCGCTTCCCCTCCCGCTCAGCTAAGATGACGCGATGAACGATCTGCCGCTCGCCGCTACGCCCGCGCCGCCCGCACCAACTCCTGGGTCGAACCTGCCGGAGTATACCGTCTCCGAGCTGTCCTTGGCATTGAAGCGCTCGATCGAGGACGAGTTCGGCTCGGTCCGGGTGCGCGGCGAAGTCTCCGGCTGGAAGCGCGTCGGCTCGGGGCATTGCTATTTCGCGCTGAAGGATGCCGATGCGGTGCTCGATGCGGTGTGCTGGCGCACCACCGCTGTGCGCCTCGATTTGAAGCCCGAGGACGGGATGGAGGTGGTGTGCAGCGGGCGCCTCACCACCTATCCCGGCCGCTCGAAATACCAGATCATCATCGAGACGATCGAGCTGGCCGGGATCGGCGCCCTCCTACGGATGCTCGAAGAGCGGCGGCTGCGCCTCGCCGCCGAGGGCCTCTTCGCCGCCGAGCGCAAGCAGAAGCTGCCGTTTCTGCCGGCGGTGATCGGCATCGTGACCTCGCCCACCGGCGCGGTCATCCGCGACATCCTGCACCGCCTCGCCGACCGCTTTCCGCGCCATGTGCTGATCTGGCCGGTCCAGGTGCAGGGCGAGGGCGCGGCGGTGCAGATCGCCGCGGCGATCGACGGGTTCAACCGGATCGGGCCCGGCGGACCGGTCCCCCGCCCTGATCTGATCATCGTCGCGCGCGGTGGCGGCAGCCTCGAAGATCTGATGGCGTTCAACGAGGAGGTCGTGGTGCGCGCCGCCGCCGCCTCGGCGATCCCGCTCATATCCGCGGTCGGCCACGAGACCGACACGACTCTCATCGATTATGCCAGCGACCTGCGCGCCCCGACCCCAACCGCGGCAGCCGAAATCGCGGTGCCGGTGCGGCTCGATCTTGTCGCCGATGTCGCCGGCAAGTCCGCGCGCCTCGCCGGCAGCCTGTCGCGGCTCTTCACAGAGCGCCGGCTGCATCTCGCAGGGCTCGCGCGCGGCC
>JBARKH010000352.1:0-3693 GCA_049801295.1 Allostellaceae bacterium
ACTTCGTAGCCGACTTCCTTGGCAATCATTCCGTCGCGAATATGGAAGTTGTGCAGCAGGCGCATCTTCACCTTGGTGCCGATGGGGAACGGGCAATTATCGACGCCGTCAGCCGTAATGCGAAATGTAGCCCACGTGTCATCGAACGCGCGGTCTGGCGGCGCGAGGATAGCGTCGCCGTAACAATTTGCATCCGCCCCCGTAATGTTTAGTTTCTCGCGGTTGTCGGCCATCCATCCTGCGTTTTCGGCCAGCACGAGGTAGCTTCGTTTGAGTCTGCGAAATTCGTCGCCTTCGGCGGATAAAGTCGCAGCTTTCAGCAGTTCCGTGTATTCGGCCGCTTTCGCCCGATATTGCTCTGCTGCTAACATGAAACGAGCCTCACTGGCGCTTTTTTGGCGCTTTTTTGGTTCCAATTGTAAGCTGATTGTCAACTTACATGGGGATGAGCACGTCGATTAGCGAGGGTAAGCGCCTGAATATGAATCCACTTATCCTCGTTCAATCGGCGTCGCGCCTTGTTCCGAGACAACCGACACATCGACGGTCATGCCGAGATAGTCACCGGGCCGGCCGACAAAGCTCCCGGCGATGGGCACCGCCTGACTGATGTCGCGGGTGACGGCGACGCGTATCACGTTGCCGCCGCCGATCGTCCCGTTGGTGGGGTCATAGGCAATCCAGCCGGCACCCGGCACATAGATGTCGGCCCAGGCGTGCGTCGCGCCAGCCCCTACTGCGGCCCCGGAGTAACCGTCCGCGGCAGGATTATAGAGATATCCCGTCACGACGCGTGCGCCGAAGCCTAGGCTGCGGGCGGCCTCGATCAGCAAGACGGCGAGATCACGGCACGAGCCCCAGCCCCGGTTGAGCGTCTCAATGGGGTTCTGTGTCCCCTCGGTTTCCCGGCTCTGATATGAGACCCACGCCGCGACGCCGCTGTTCAGATCGGCCAGCAGCGCCGACGTATCGGTCGGGCTGCTCCGAATGAAGCCTCGCGCCCAGGACCCCAGTCGGTCAGTTGGATCGGGGTGGTGACGTTCGAGCAACCGGCCCAGGTCAATACGATCGTCGGCGGAATAAATGAACGGGTAGCTCACCGCGTCGGGCGTGATCTGGAATGGCGGCCGCTCCACGGCGTAGGTTTCCAGTTGCAGGCTGCTCTCGATCCGCAACTCGGCGGCAGGTTCGGTGAACGACGCGAACGCGATCGAATTGCCGAACACGTCATGTTGCCAGCGCAGCACCGCCGGCGGCGAGCACTTCAAACTGGTTCGGATCAGGCGAAGATCGTGGCTGTCTCGCGGGCGAAGCATCAGCCGATGATCGCCGAAGCGGACCGGGCGGGCATAATTGTAGGTCGTCGTATGCCGCACGTTGAGGATCGCCATAGCAGTTCCCTCGGCAGTCCCCTCGGCATTTCCGTCGGCGGCTGAATGGTGCCGGGTGAGAGGATTGAACTCCCGACCAACGGTTTACAAAACCGCTGCTCTACCGCTGAGCTAACCCGGCCTTTCGATGACTTAGCATTTTCTCGGCACCAATTAGGTACCGATTTGTATCGTCCAAGGGTAAGCGGAGTTGATAGCAAAGGGCGCCGACGAAGTCATGATGGCCTTCTGTTGGAGCTTGGCTGGCCATGAGCGCTGCCCACTGCTAAACGCCTCGCGAATGGATTAGTCCATTCGCCGCATATTCGGCGTGATTCCGTTGTTAGGAATCCGCCACATCGGATGGGAGTTTCGGGCATGAGCAGGTCCAGGCGCTTTGCGGTTTTCGTACCGGTGGTGTCGATCTTCGCCGCGCTATCGCTCGCGGCAATGGCGGAAGAATCACCCCCGAAGAAGCCGGCCCCAAAAGCACCTGCCGTCCACCAGAAAGGCCCGACGGGGCCGGGACCGCAGGTTGGTCATGGGCCGCCTGGTCACGGGGGCCCGCCGGCGCGTGCGGTCGAACATCGCCCTATGGGGCGCGACCCTGGTCATTGGACCGAGCGCGATCGTTACGCTTGGGGGCACGGGAACTGGCGTCCTTATGGATGTCACTTCGGGCGCTGCGGCTATTGGTGGTGGGCCGATGGCTATTGGTATTTCTACGATCATCCCATGGAGGGTCCGCCGGTCGAAGTTTCCGAATACGCCTATCCGGATCCATCGGCGCCGCCACCGTCTGAAGGATACGCCGAGCCGCCGCCGCCCCCACCGCCTCCTCCGCCAGGCTCGGGTGTCGTCGGCGGCGCAATCGGCGGCAGCATCATCGGCGGCATACTCGGCGGCGCACTGACGGGAAGAGCCGGTGGCGCGGCCGTTGGAGCGATCATCGGCGGAACGACTGGCGCGGCCATCGGCGCACAAGCCGAACAGCGGAACGGTTATTATTTGTACCAGGGCGCCTGTTACTACCGGTACCCGACCGGCGAGTTCGCCGTCATTGACCCCAGCTACTGCAATTAAACCGGAGGAACCAGGAAGCGCCATCGCCGGCGAGAGGACAACGAGCCGATCCGGCTGGGCTTGAGGGTAACCGAGTATTGAAGACGCGCGATTGGCGTGGCGGAATTTCGTCGGCTCTCGGCGGCGAGGTTTTAGGCCTCAGTATTGCTGTCCTCCGCCGGCGGGTCGACTTCGGCGCGTTCAGCCTTGCGCAGCGCCGTCTTCTCGTCCTTCCTGCGCTGCTTCTCTTCGCTCTTGAGGCGCGCCGCTCGCGCCCGCTCGGCGCGATCGCGTCCGTAATTCGGCTTGAAGGCCATTCGATCCTCGCTGGTTGATTCCGTACCTTGCGGCGGCATATAAGCACGCCACGATGCCATCGCAGCGTTACGCGCCGGCATCGCTTCCCTCCCGGCACGGATCATCGCATGGCGACACGGCAAGCGCGAATCGATGCTTTCATTCACGACGGCGTACCGCCGGCGGAGCAGGCGCTTGAGCTCTTGTGCGAGGATCACGTCGGCACTTATGTCATCCCGTTCCTGTGTCGATGGAGTGGCGGTGGCTGGCAAAGCGTCGATACGAGCGATCCCATCGAAGCGACGGTGGTCGGCTGGCGCGTGCGTTGATGGGATTTGCGTTTGCCGTAACCGGACCGCTCCGCGGCACGTCATGTAGGGTCAAGAAAAATGAGTTTTAAGCAACCGGGTCTCCTCGAGCGGCAGCAGGCGGCAGCCAAGGCCAAAAAGGCGGCGCTGGAGAAGTTTCAGGCCAAGACCGCCGATCCGGCGCTGGCGGAGCGGCTGACGGCGCGAGCCGCGCGTGCGGCCGAGCGCAAAGCAATGAAACAGACCCGCGAAGCGGAAAAGGCCGAGCAGAAGGCCCGCGAAGCCGAACGGGCGCGGCAGGCAGAACATGAGGCGGCTCTGGAGACTGAGCGTGCCGCAGTCGCAAAGGTCGAGCGCGAGCGCGAGCAGGAACTCGAACGCAAGGCCGCCAGGGACGCCCGCTATGCCGCCCGCAAAGCACGCTCGAAGCGCCGATAGCTGAGGTTGCGAAGGTTATACCATTTGCACCATGCTCTTGGGCACACCATTGAAGTGAGTCAAAAAAATCGCATTTCCGCAAGCCGCCTCGATTGCGATTGCGCATACGGTGCGAATTTCAGAGACTGGGTGCCAAGGGCGCAATCGGCCCCGCGCTGCAGCGCGCCCGGTCAGCAAAGCGGATGCTCACAAAGGGGGAAATCACCATGATGCCATAT
>JBARKH010000353.1:0-3179 GCA_049801295.1 Allostellaceae bacterium
TTATTGACCTGCGATGACCCCGGCTTCGCGCAGCGCGGCGATCTCGGGTTCGGCGTAGCCGGCGTCGCGCAGCACCGCTTCGCTGTGCTCGCCGACGCACGGCGCGCGCCGCGGACGCACCTTCTCCTGGCCACGGATCTCGATGGGGCTGTTGACGGTCATGAAATCGGCGTCGGTGAAGGCGACGAGGTGGCCGGCGGCGAGCACCTGCTCGTCCTCGGCGACGTCGTGAGTTTCGGCGACGATGCCGAAGATGATGCCGGCCGCGTCAAGGATCTCGCGCCATTCGCGAAGGTCCTTCTGGGCGAAGAGGCCGTCGAGGATCGCCACCAGTTCGCGCGCATTGGCGTCGCGTAGGGGCGAGGTCGCGAAACGCGGCTCGTCGAGGATCGGCGAGTCGAAACATGATTTGAACTTGTCCCAGCGCCACTCGTCGGCAGCGATCGACAGGAGCAGCCATTTGCCGTCGCGGCATTGGTAATGCACCCTGAGCGCGCTCAGCGCCGCCTCGCGCGGCGGCTGCGGCACGACCTCGTCCCCGCAGAGGGCCGCCTGCACCGAGCAGCCGTTGGCCCAGAGGCCATTGGCGAGGAGCGACGAACTGACGTAATTGCCCTTGCCGGTGCGCTCGCGCTGATAGAGCGCGGTGACGATTGCGCCGTAGGTCGCCATCGACGAGGGGTGGTCGCCCATGCCGGGGAGCGAGCGGGCCGGGGTCGCATCTTCGCCGGCGCGCACAAGGTGCATGAGGCCGGTGCGGGCCCACCACGCGGTCGCGTCGAACCCGGGCTTGTTGGCTTCGGGGCCGACCTCGCCGTAGCCGGTGAAGGAAGCGTAGATCAGCCGCGGGTTGAGCGGCGCCAGATCGTCATAGCTGATCCTGAGGCGCTGGCGCACCGGCGGCGGGTAGTTCGTGATGAAGACATCGGCCTCACTGACCAGCCGATAGAGCACCGCGCGCCCGGCCTCGGCGCGCAGGTCGAGCGCGAGCGACTGCTTGTTGCGGGCGTCGAGGATGAAGCCCGGGTTGAGCGGCCGCTCGGGCACCGGCACGGCGCGCCGGCGGTACGGGTCGCCCATGCCGGGCGGCTCGATCTTGACGACCTTGGCGCCGAAATCCGACATTACCGTCGCCGCCGCCGGCCCGGCGATGAAACTCGCGCAGTCGATAACCTTCAACCCGTCGAAGATGCGTTGCGTCACGCGGATGTCCTCTTGTTGAGGCGCGGAATTTAACCACAGAGGCACGCGGGCCACGACAAATCCTGCCGCGGGATCACTCGCCGCGCCAGCGCCGGGTCGCTTCGTCATCCTCGATCCGCGCCGCGACCCAGCGTTCGCCCTGCGGCGTCTCCTCGCTCTTCCAGAACGGCGCGTCGGTCTTCAGCCAGTCGATCAGGAATTGGCAGGCGGCGAGCGCCGCCTCGCGATGCGCCGAGGCAGTCGCGACCAGCACGATCCGGTCGCCGGGCTCGAGCCTCCCAAAGCGGTGGATGATCAGCGAAGCCGAGAGCGGCCAGCGCCGGTTCGCCTCGGCCTCGATCTCGGCGAGCTTGCGCTCGGTCATGCCGGGGTAATGTTCGAGGGTCAGGGCGGACACCCCATCGGAGCCGCCCAGATCGCGCACCAGCCCGATAAAGCTCGCGACGCCGCCGATCGCATGGTCGCCCTGGGCGAGCCGCTCCAGCTCGACACCGGTATCGAAATCCTCGCGCTGTACCCGGATCATCGCATCACCGTGCAGGATACTCCGTCATTCCCGCGCAAGCGGGAATCCAGGGGCGAACGCATCACTGCCGGCCCTGGACCCCCGCTTTCGCGGGGGCGACGGGAGAAGGGTAAGCCGGTCATCCTTCAGCCTCCGGTCACCGGCGGAAACAACGCGACCTCGTCGCCTTCGACTATCGGGTGGTCGCGCCCGACATAATCCTGGTTGACCGCGACGCGGATGACCGATAGGTCGCGCAACGCCTCGGCGTAGCCGCCGCCGCGCCGGCGCAGCCACTCGAGCAGCCCTTCGACATCGCGCACCTCGGCCGGCAACGCCAGCTCCTCCTCGGCATGCCCGATGTGTGTTCGCAGCCAGGCGAAATACAGCAGCCTCACGACCCGAACACCTCGGAAAACGGCAGGAAATCGACGATCCCGCCGGCCGCGAGCTCGCTCAAGCTCTCGTCGAGGACGACGAACCCGTCCGATTGCACGATCGAGGAGAGGATGCCGGCGCCGTCTTTCGGGTATTTGTGGGCTATGACGGCGCCGCCCTCGCGGGCGAGGCGCGCGCGGAGATATTCGCGGCGGCCGGCCCGCTTGCTGTAGGCGAAGCCGGCCTGCACCGGAACGGTCAGCGGCGCGGCAATCGTCGCGCCGGCGAGGCGCAGGATCAACGGTCGGGCGAGGATGGCGAAAGTCAGCGCCGCGGCAACCGGGTTGCCCGGAAGCCCGATCAGCGGCACGCCCTTTAACTGGCCGAGCGCGACCGGCCGGCCGGGCTTGATCGCGAGGCGCCAGAAGTCGAGCCGGCCGAGCTTTTCGATCGCCGCCCGGACATGGTCCTCTTCGCCGGTTGAAACGCCCCCGGAGGTCACGATCAGGTCATGTCCGGCGGCAGCGGCGGCGAGGGTGTCGGCAAGGGCCTCCGCCCGGTCGGGGCGAATGCCGAGATCGCTGACCTCGCAGCCGAGCGCACGCAACAGCGCGGCGAGCATGACCCGGTTGGCGTCGTAGATCATGCCGGAGGACAGCTTCGTTCCCGGCTCGCACACCTCGTCGCCGGTCGACAGCAGCGCCGCACGCAACGACCGGAACACCGCGAGGCTATCATTGCCGAGTGCGGCGGCGAGGCCGAGATCGGCCGGTTTCAGCCGGCGCCCGGCCGGCAATGCGACGGTCCCCGCGGCAACATCCTCGCCGGCATGGCGGCGATTGGCGCCTTGTCTGATCCCGGGCTGGAGGCGCACCGTTCCCGCTTCGACGACGCAATCCTCTTGCATCATCACGGTGTCGGTACCCTCGGGCATCGGCGCGCCGGTGAAGATGCGGATCGCCTCGCCGCGCGCCGCCGGGCGGTCGAGTGGATGCCCCGCCGCCGCCCTGCCGGTGACCCTCAGGATCGTCTCGCGATCGGGCGAGAGATCGGCATGGGCGAGGGCAAAACCGTCGACGGCGCTGTTGGCGTG
>JBARKH010000354.1:0-32024 GCA_049801295.1 Allostellaceae bacterium
GCGCGGCCCAGACGACCACGTTTTCGGGCGCGACGCCGCTCGGTCACCCGCTGGCGCCGATCCTGGCCAATTGGCTCGACAACCACATGTTCGTCGCCTCGACCCTCGTTGGATTTACGGTCATGGAGCGCTATCCCCGGATGCGGGTCGTCGTTGCCCACGGCAAAGCCTCCTGGATGCAAGAGGTCCTTGAGAAAATGGAAGCTTCGACCCGGGTTATCCCGCTCCTGCATCACTATCCGGTCAGCACCGAGCCCGAGGAAACCTGGGAGCACGGCAAAATCATGCTCGGGTTCGACGCCGAGGAGCGGCTGATCCAGAAACTGCCGGAGGATTTCGCCGCCAAAATCGTATGGGGGTCGCGCTATCCGCATCACGATGCGACAAGCGCCTGGGATGCGCTGGCCCGCTTGCGCGGCGCCAATGTGCCCGAGAAGCTGATCGCCCGCATGATGGGCGGCAACGCCGCCCATCAATTCGCCGTCGAGCCGGTTCGCGAAGCGGCCGCATAACCTTCGCGCAGCCGCCGCACCACCCGGCGGTTCACCCTCGCCGGCTTGCGGCGTAGGCGGCTACCCGCCACCGTTCGCGTTACGTGGATCACCCGCCGGGATCGACCCGAAGCTGACGATCGTTGTGTCGATCCAACCGCCAGTCAAATTGATCGCGCATAGCCGGCGGGCGGGTTGATCGGGACGATTACGCGGCCGATCGGCCAGAGCGCGAGCCCGGCGAGCTTCAAATGCGCCCGGGCGAACGGGATGCCGATGATCGTCGCGGCCTGAATGACGGCGATCCCGAGATGGCCCAGCGCCAGCCACCAGCCCGCCAGCACCAGTCATATGATATTCCCGAGCGTGCCGGCGGGGCCGGTGCCAAGATCGTCGTAGCCCTGATACCGCGCGCGCGACACCGCGCGGCGGCCGAACGGCAGGAAGGCATAGCCGGCCATCGTGAAGGCGGCGCGCGCCCAGGGAATGCCGACAATCGTGACGACCATCAGCACGCCCGCGATGAGCCAGGCGATCGCCATCCAGAGGCCGCCAAAGACGACCCAGAGGATGTTAAGGAGGAGCGGCAGCGGTCCCATGGCATCAGCCTCACAGATCGCGGAACTTGCGGCGAAGATCGAGCTCGCCCGCGGTGACCTGGCGCTCCATCGCGCGGAGCCGTCCCTCGAGATCACCGAACCGGCGCCGGAGAGCGGCGAGCGTATCGTCGGGCGCGGTGGCGGCGCCGCGCCAGAACGCGGCCTCCTCATCGCTCCGGTAGAGCGCCGGCGGCCGCTTTGGCAGCGCGATCGCCAGGAGGATATAGGCGAGCCCCGCCGGCGCGATGAAGAATACCAGCGCCAGCACGAAGGCGAGGCGAATGACGATGCGCTCGATGCCGAGATAATCCGCGATACCGGCGCAGACGCCGGCGAGGATTGCGTGCTCGGGGTCGCGATAAAGGCGATAGCGCGATTGGGTTCCCATGTCATTCTCCCACGCGTGTGCGCCATTCCGGCGCCTCGGCGTCGAGCACGCGCTCCAGCGCCGCCAGCCGCGCCTCCATCCGGCGCGCCGCCTCGAAGAGCTCGCCGAGGCTGCGTTCGTCCTCGGCCGAGAGCTTGCGGGCGCGGCGCCAGCGCGTGAGGTAATGCGCGACGATCCAGATCGGGGCGACGACGACGAGGAAGATGACGCCGAGGGCGAAGGTCAGCATGTGCTCGATCCCGGTCATCGCGCAGGCATCGGCCGCGGGCCATTGCCGAGCCGCGCCTTGAGCTCGGCGAGCTCCTCGTCGACCCGCGCGTCCTTCTCGATGCCGGCGAACTCGTCGGCGAGCGTGGCCTTGCGACCGAGATCGAACGATTCGACCCGGCCCTCCATCTCATCGAGCGCGCGCTCGACCTGCTCGAAGCGGGCGAAGGCGTCAGTGAGACGCTCGTCATGGAGCCGCGTGCGCAGCTTGATGCGCGAGGCGGCGCTCTTGTGTCGCTGGACGATCGCCTTCTCGCGCGCCTTCGCGTCGGCGAGCTTGGCCTGGAGCTTGGCGATGTCCTCGTTCTCCTTGTCGAGCGCCTGGGCGAGCTGGGCGAGCTGGCGCTCTTCGCGCGCCAGCGCCTCGCCGATGCGGGCCTTGGCGACGAGCGCGCCCTTCGCCAGATCCTCGCGCCCGCGCATTACGGCGAGCTCGGCACGCCGCTGCCATTCCTCCTCCTCGCGGCGCAGCGCATCGACCCGGCGCTCCAACTCCTTGCGCTCAGCGATCGTCCGGACCGCGGCCGAGCGCACCTCGACCAGCGTGTCCTCCATCTCCTGGACGATCAGCCGGATGATCTTCTCCGGATCCTCGGCGCGGTCGAGGATGGCGTTGATGTTGGAATTCACGATGTCGGCAAGCCGCGAGAAAATGCCCATGGCGTCAGGTCCTATTGCAGTCTCATGCGCCTACCACGCATGCCCCGTGCCAGCCGGCGACTTTCCGACAAGTGGCTGAGATAATGAGATAATTAGATTAGACTTACGGCGGCGATCAAAACGAAATGGTGAAATTGGCCAGATTTTGTGGTAAAATTCGCCAACTTATGGTTCACACCCCCACCCCCTATACCGAGCTGCCGCCGCTCATTGGCGAGGCGCCGGCGTTTCGCGCGGTGCTGGCGCAGGTCTCGCAGCTGGCGCCGCTCGACCGGCCGGTGCTGGTGGTCGGCGAGCGCGGCACCGGCAAGGAGCTGATCGCGGCGCGGCTCACTTATCTCTCGCCGCGCTGGGACAAGCCGTTCCTCACCGTCAACTGCGCCGCGCTCGCTGAATCGTTGCTCGACAGCGAGCTTTTCGGGCACGAGGCCGGGGCCTTCACCGGCGCGGTGCGCCGGCGTGCCTCGCGCTTCGAATTGGCCGATGGCGGCACGCTCTTCCTCGACGAGATCGCCGCGGCCTCGCAGGCCGTGCAGGAGAAGGTGCTGCGCGTCATCGAATACGGCACCTTCGAGCGCGTCGGCGGCAACCAGCCCCTGGCCGTCGATGTCCGCCTCATCGCGGCCGCTAATGCCGACCTGCCGGCTCTCGCGGCGGCGGGCCGGTTCCGCAGCGATCTCCTCGACCGCCTCGCCTTCGACGTCGTGACGGTGCCGCCCTTGTGGGCCCGCGCCGAGGACATCCCGCTCCTGGCCGAGCATTTCGCGCGCGCAATGACACGGGCCTTGGGCCGCGACGCTTTCACCGGTTTTACCCGCGCGGCGATGGCGCGCCTGCGAGCGCATACCTGGCCGGGCAACGTGCGCGAGCTCAAGAACGCGGTCGAGCGCAGCCTCTATCGCGCGGCCGATCCCCGCGAGCCGCTCGATGAGATCATCCTCGACCCCTTCGACTCGCCCTTCAGGCCGCTGCCGCCGGCCGCGCCACCACCAACTGAACCGGCGGAGCCAGCCGATTTCCGCTCCCGCGTTGCCCGCTTCGAGGCGGAGATGCTGCGCGCGGCGCTGTCGGCGCACGACTTCAACCAGCGCCGCACGGCAGAGGCGCTGGGCCTCGGCTATCACCAGTTCCGGCATTATCTGCGCAAGCATGCGATCGCGGCGCGGGCGCGGCGCGGCATTCGATAGATTTTTTGGCGCTTCCCCTTCTGTCGGCGGCAATGTTTTTGGGTGCCGCCAGCCCGGCCGGTCAAGGTGACCGTATGGCACTGTTCGCCCTGCCGATGCCGGATGACGGGCTGCCGCTTTACCAGCACCATACGGGGCGCACGGTGCCGCCGGCGCGACCGTTCCGCGAGGCGGCGTTGGTCATCGGGAGGCGTGGCGGCAAGAGCCGGTCGCTCGCGTTGGTGGCATGCTTCCTGGGCGTCTTCGTCGACTACAAGCCCTATCTCGCGCCCTGCGAGCAGAGCCGGTGATCGCGATCATTGCCGCCGATCGGCGACAGGCGCGCGTGCTGTTGCGCTATGTCGTTGGCACGTTGCACGCGGTGCCGCTGCTGTCGTCGCTGATCGATGGTGAGCCCCTTGCAGAGAGGATATCTCTGACAAATGGGCTGGTGATTGAGATCCATACCGGTTCGATCGGCTCGCCCCGCGGCCGGACCTTTGTTGCGGTACTCGCCGACGAAATCGCGTTCTGGTCCACCGACGACGGCGCCGCCAATCCCGACGGTGAAGTGCTCGCCGGTGTCCGGCCGGGCTTGGCCTCGATCCCGAACTCGGTGCTGCTGATGGCGTCGAGCCCCTACGCAAAACGCGGCGTTCTGTGGCAAATGTTCAGGCGGCATTGGGGCCAAGATGAAGCCCGCGTGTTGGTTTGGCGCGGGACCACGGTCGAGATGAATCCGACGCTCGATCCCGTGATAATCGCCGAAGCGTATGAGACCGATCCCGACAGCGCGGCATCGGAATACGGCGCCGAATTCCGCAGCGACATCGCCGCCTTCGTTGATCGCGCTGTTGTCGAGGCGCTGGTGGAGCCCGGCCGTTTCGAGCTGCCTCCGGCCGCCGGCATTGCCTACTTCGGCTTCACCGACCCCTCGGGTGGCTCGTCAGACAGTTTTACGCTCGCCATTTCCCATCGCGACAAAGACGGTTGCGCCATCCTCGATTGCACCCGAGAGCGCTGGCCGCCGTTCTCGCCGGAAGCCGCCGTTCAAGAATTTGCCGATGTTCTGAAAAGCCATCGCGTGCATCGCGTCACCGGAGATCACTACGCGGGCGAGTGTCCTAAAGAACAGTTCCAAAAATGCGCGATTGAGTATGCCACGAGCGACAAACAAAAGAGCGCCATCTATCAAGAAGAACTGCCACCCCTGAATTCATGTAATACCGAATTTCTCGATAATAATCAGCTAGTCTCGCGGTTGTGCGGATTAGGTCACCGACTCATAAACCGCATCCAGATCCGTGCGGCAACGAGTTTGACGACGGCGAGGTAGTTGGCGTCGTGTTTTTCGAAGCGCGTGGCAACGGCTCTGAAATATTTGATCTTATTGAAGAACCTCTCGACGAGGTTGCGATATCGATAGAGGAAAGAGCTGAAGGCCGGGATGTTCTTGCGTCCTGGCATCGGCTTGACGTTGGCCCACGCCCCGCGCTCAGCCAACCTCCGGCGCAGCCCATCGCTGTCATCGGCGCGGTCGGCAAGCAGGGTTTGTCCGGCGCCGAGATGGTCGAGCATATCGTCGGCGCTCTTGCCGTCATGGGCTTGACCTTCGGTGAGTTTGAGCGCGATCGGATTGCCGTTGGCATCGACCAGGGCATGGATTTTTGTCGTCAATCCGCCGCGCGAGCGCCCCATGCATCGGGCTGCAGCGTGGTACCCGGCGTCGGCTGGCCTCGCGGACCCCCTTTTTGACATTCGCCGCATGCTGATGAACCCGGATCGAGGAGGAGTCGACCATTTGCAGATCGCCCTCGTACGCCTTCGAAACGGCCTCGAAAATCCGGTGCCACACGCCCAGCTTGCGCCACCGGACAAAGCGGTTGTAGCAGGTCGTCGACGGCCCGTACCGCTCCGGAATATCGGCCCAGGGCGAACCCGTCCGCAGCCGCCAGTAGATGCCGTTCAACACCCGGCGATCATCCGCCCGCGGCACCCCGCGCGGCTTGTGCTCGCCAGTGGCAAGGGCGGTCCTATTGTCATTTCGCCTGAGATGCTGGAATGGTCGCGGAGCCCGGCGCGCTTCAGCCAAAGTTATCGCTTTTGAATAGGAGAACCCTCAATGATTTGAATCCGCTTGTCGCCGCGCGCGGCCGTCGCGAAGGGCATGCTCGCTTTTCTCCGGCCAAGGATTGCGTTGATTCTGCGCTGCCCGACCTTTCCCCGGCGGCGCGGGTCTTGGCGCAACCCGGCTCCTCCGAGCGTGGCCGCAAGCTGATCGATCAGCTGGAATTGCAACTCGAGGAGTTGGAGGCGAGCGCGGCCGAGGCCGAGAGCGCGGCGGTCGATACCACGTCCGTGATCTCCTTCACCCGCCGGAAGCCGGTGCGAGCTCCCTTCCCGGCACATCTGCCGCGCGAGCGCGTGGTGATCCCCAGTCCGACAGCTTGCCCATGTTGCGGCGGCAAGCTGGCCAAGCTTGGCGAGACCGTCACCGAGACGCTGGAAGTGGTGCCGCGGCAATGGAAGGTGATCCAGACCGTTCGCGAGAAGTTCACCTGCCGGTCCTGCGAGAAAATCACCCAGCCGCCGGCACCGTTCCACGTCATCGCCCGGGCGCGGGCGGGAGCGAGCCTCTTGGCGATGATCCTTTACGCCAAGTTCGGCGAGCATCAGCCGTTGAACCGGCAGAGCGACAGCTACTCCCGCCAGGGCATCGATCTCGACGTGTCGACCCTGGCGGATTGGGTCGGGGCCTGCACCGCCGCTCTTGCCCCGCTCTATGAGCTGATCCGTCGGCACGTCTTTGCCGCCGAGCGCATCCATGGCGACGACACGACCGTGCCGGTGCTGGCCAAAGGCAAAACAATTACGGGGCGATTGTGGACCTATCTATGGACGGTCCCCGCGTGACAAGGGTCATCTGGTGATTCGGCATCAGTCGGTTGCAGCTATCTATCCGGCCTTTGATGCAGCTTCTACTGCTGGCCTCGATGAAATCCGCGGATCGGTGCCCAATTACGTTGGCGGGCACGTCAGGCCCGATAGGTCCATCGGGTTTGGCCGATCCCGGTCCGACCGGTTGTCATCACACCCTTGATCGCCCTCGCACTGCCGAAAGTTAAGCGTAGCGGACGCTATGCCGCCGCGCAGTAGTTCGACCCGTTGACCATCACCGCCCACGCAATGCGCGCTGTCTTGTTTGCGAGAGCGACGGTGGCGATGTTGAAATGACGGCGGGCGAGCAACCCGGCGATCCATGCCCCAGGCGCCTGGTGACTGCGAACCCGGTGTACGGCTGCGCGGGCGCCGTGACATCAACCCCCAGGCCTGGCTCGCCGATGTGATCGCCCGCATCGCCGACCATCCCGCCTCCCGGCTCGATGAGCTTCTGCCGTGGCACAGGAAGGAAGCCCAGGATCAAGCCGCCGCCGCTCGATTAACAGCCCACCGCGGTCTTCGGCGGATGCTTACGTTGACGGCGATCATCCGATTACAGAAGGCGACCTTCGCCGGCACGTCCAGCAGCGACGCAGATGCGCCGATTCGGCCATTTGGCCGAACGCCAACGAATGGTCCGGGCGCCGGGCTCGACCCCATTCAAGGCGCCTCCACTCAGGATCGATTAGCGCAGCGTAACGTCCTGTATGCGATTGGTGGCGTATTTCGTTGTAGTTCACCGTCGCGATTTTGCAACGCGGTCCATGAAGAACCAAACCGGACCATTGGCCGGGATGTTGTGGTTGCTATCGCGATCCAACCAGCGCCTCGAAGCCAGAAATCACGTCGAAAAGTTCCTCGTCGATGCCACTCTGGCGCAGCTGGTGGAAACTGCCGTGAAGCTGCTCCAGCAGGTCGCTGATGTTTTTGTCAGCGCGTTCCATCGCCGCTAGGCGGCTCGCGTTCTCGCTGGCCAGGGATTCGGCGCAAGCCCGGAATAGCGAGATGAAAAGATATTCGCGGACAAGCGCGCGCAGCGTCCTCATGCCCCCGCCCATGACCTCGGGCAAGTTTCCGGTCGGCCAGCGGACTTTGGCCAGACCTTGTTGCCACTGCGTGTCGAGGGGCAACAACCGCTGGCTAACCGGTTCGTAGAGCGCTCCAGACAGCGGCCGGTTATGGACTACCCAAAGGCTGGCATTGTCGCCTTTGGCCCGATGCGCTTCGCTTTCAATTTGAATCTGCCCGACGAGCGGTGTGATGGCCTGGACGGAGTTCGGCACGGTGAAGAGCCCGACTAGCGGCAGCCCGGAGTCCGCCAGACGTGCATGGACACGCTCACCGATCGCCCAGACCTGGGCTTTGCCCGGCAAAGACGCGAGGGTCTTGATCGCGTAATCGGCCACCACGTCGTTGAATTGACCGACCAACCCCTGGTCGGATCCGAAAACGACCGCGCCGATCGCACCCGCATCAGTTGCCGCTTTCCGCTCCACCATCGTGGCCGCCGGCTCGCTTTCCCGAAAGCACGCGCCCAATCCCAGCTCCACGGTCCGATAGTAGTCGGCCAACGCGCCCACCGCCTTCTCGTATTGTCCGATGCTTGAGGCGGCCAAGGCTTTCATGGTGCGGACGACGGATTGGAGATCACTGGCACTGCTGATCTTGCGGCGCAGGCTCTCCGTGGTATCGCTCATGATTTCTCCGTGGCCGCCGCCGCGGGTTCCATTGGCGCGTCCGGCTTGGGCCCGAAAGGGGTGAGCGCTTGGCGGGCAATTTCGATAATCGTTTTGCGATCCTCATCGCTCAACTTGTCGGCGCTCTCGAACCGCGCACACACCTCCGCCGGGATGTTCGCCGCCGCCTTTTGGACGGCGTGCTCGGCGTCCGTCATCTGTTCGAGTGCCACTCGGTCAAAGAGTTGCGCGGTCAACGCCAGTAAGACGGTGATTTGTGCGGGCACGGACACCGGAGCGAATTCCGCCTGTTTGAGGCAAGCGCGGATGCGCCGTCCGTGCTCGATGATCTCGCGAGTGTTCTCATCCAGCCGGGCGCCGAACCGGGCAAAGGTCTCAAGTTCCTCGAACTGCGCGAAGGCGAGCTTGAGGTCGCCCGCGACGGCACGGTAGGCGGCTCGCTGCGCTTTGCCGCCGACGCGCGAAACGGATTTTCCGACATCAACCGCCGGCAGCACGCCCAATTCGAATAGTGACGGCGAGAGATAGATCTGGCCATCGGTGATGGAAATCAGGTTGGTCGGAATGTAGGCTGAAATGTTCTGCGCTTCGGTTTCGATGATGGGCAAGGCCGTGAGGGAGCCGCCGCCGAGTTCCTTGCGCAAGTGCGTCGCACGTTCGAGCAACCGCGCGTGAATGTAAAAGATGTCGCCGGGGAAAGCTTCGCGGCCGGGCGGGCGCCGCAGCAGCAGAGACAGCTCGCGATAGGCGCGCGCATGATGCGTCAGGTCGTCATAAACGACCAGCACGTCGCGGCCCTGCTCCATGAAATGCTCTGCGATACTGGTCGCGGCATAAGGTGCGATGAAAGCGAGGCCCGCCGGGTCGTTACCCTCGGTGACGACGAGGACGGTGTAATCCATCGCGCCCTTTTCCCGCAAGGTTGCCACCGCTTTTGCGACGGCGGACGCGCGCTGACCGATGGCGCAATAGACGCATAAGACATTCTGGTCGCGCTGGTTGAGGATGGTGTCGATCGCAATGGCTGTCTTGCCGGTCTGGCGGTCGCCGAGAATCAACTCGCGTTGGCCGCGCCCGACTGGAATGAGCGCATCGATGACTTTGAGCCCGGTTTGGAGAGGCACCGTAACGGGCGCCCGGTCCATGATGTGCGGCGCCGTGCGTTCGATGGGCAGGCGCTCGCTGGCGGCCATCGGCCCGTTGCCGTCGAGTGGCCGCCCAAGCGGGTCGATGACGCGCCCGAGCAGTCCATCGCCCACGACCACATCCATTACCCGTCCTGTGCGCTCGACTTCATCGCCAGCGTTCAGATGCCAGTATTCGCCGAGCAGCACGACGCCGATTTCGTCCTCGTCCACGTTGAACGCGATGCCGAGCACATCGCCGGGAAACTTAACCAACTCCTCAAAGCCTACGGCGGGGAGCCCGGACACCTTAGCGATACCGGTGGCGATGCTGGTGATCGTGCCCACTTCGCGCGGCGTCAGTTGCGGCGTGAACGCTTGCCGCACCTCGCTGATATCGCCAAACGCGGCGTCAAAGACACTCTGCAGGCTTTCGGGCTCGGTGATCATTGGTGCTGCATTTCGGGCTCGGGTTCTTCAGCTTTAGGTGCGGTTTTGGCCTCGGTCTTCGGCGCCGCTTCGGGTGCAGGTCGGTCCTTCTCTTTCAGAAGTTCGCCGACACCCTTTTCCAGCGAGGTGAGGTAATCCGCGATGCTCCAGGCCACTTTTTGTCCATTCGTGGTGAGCTCGATCCCGCTGACCAGGTCCGGCGCCGTTTCGAACCGGACGCGGACTTCAGCCGAGAAGGTCTCGTTGAGCGCATTTTGTATCGTCGCACGTTGCTCCGCAGGAAGGTCAAACGCGCTGCGCAGGAGCGCAGGCTCAGACGCTGTCTTAAGGTCCTCGGCGAGGCCCTCTTTTGCCTTTCCATCCATCATCCGCAAGCGGCGAGTGAATACCTCGCCCATGCGTTCTTCCAGACTTGTCGTGGCGAGATCCGTCAGAGCCTTTCGTGCGATGGCAAACACTTCCTGCTGCGTCCGGCGCATGATGGCTTGATTGAGGTTATCGGCGTCGCTTCTCAGCGTTTCCTGTCGCTTAGCACTCAGGGCATCTGCCGCCTTCCGCGCATCGTCGAGAAGCCGCTGACGTTCGGCCCTTGCCTCCTCCGTCGCCTTGCTCAGGAGAGAGGCGCGCTGCTGGTCGAACTCCTCGTTCTTATGCTGGAACTCATCGCGCTCCTTTTTCGCTTCGGCCTCTTTCGCGTCAGCGTCCGCGAGTTCCGCGGCGATCCGCTTCTCCCGCGCATCAACCGCGTTGAGGATCGGCTTGTAAAGAAAGCGCTTCATCAACCACACAAGGATGATGAAGTTAAGCGCTTGCGCACCGACAGTGAACCAATCGATGAGCATGAATTACTTTCCTGCGGTTTGCGCGATGACATGGTTCCAGAACGGATTCGCGAAAATCAGAATCATCGAGACGACGAAGCAGTAGATCGCAATGGACTCGATCATAGCCAGGCCGACAAACAAGGTGCGTGTGATCGTCGTCGCGGCATCGGGCTGCTGCGCCAACGAACTCAAGGCCGTGGCGACCGCGCGCCCTTCACCAAGCGCAGGTCCGATACTCCCCAGGGCGATCGTCAGGCCTGCGGTGACAATTGAAGCAATGCCAATTAGCGCCATGTTATCCATGGTGTCTCCCTCTTATTGTCGTTGTTCATGTGTTTTGCGTCGGTTCAGGCCTGGACTTGCGGCCGCGCGTGGCGGCTGCGATATAAACCGCGGCCAGGATGGCGAAGATGTAGGCCTGCACCATGCCGGTGAGCAGCCCGAGCGCGCTCATGGCAATCGGGAAGATGAAGGGCGTAATGGTCAGCAAAATGGCGAGAATCATCGTCCCGCTCATCATGTTGCCGAACAGACGGACCGCCAGGGCCAGCGTGCGCGACAGTTCACTGATGATGTTGAACGGCAGCATGATGACCGTCGGTTCCACGTAGGATTTGAGGTAGCCGCCGAGCCCCTGCTCCTCGACGCCGAAAAACGGTACCGCTACCAGCACGCACAGCGCGAGTGCCGCGGTGGTCGACAGCGACCCCGTCGGCGGCTCGTAGCCGGGAATGACGGTAAAGAGGCTGGCCAACGCGACGAACAGAAAGAGCGTACCCAGAAAGCCGATATACTTCTTTGGGTGGCGGAGGCCGACGTCTTCGATTTGCTTCTCGATACCGGTGACGAGGATTTCCAAGAGGTTCTGCCAACGGGATCGTTCCAAATCCATGGAGAGCTTGCGCGTAATCAGTTTTGAACCGACGGCCAGCACGAGCATCAATGCCCACGTGAACACGATCGTGCCGTTGAGTTTGAGAAACCCGTGCTGCCAGAAGATCATCTCATCGGGACTAAGGCGCATGGCTGGTCTCCGGGGCGAGGGAGTTACCGAGTTCGACCGGCGGACGGGTCAGCCACTTCACGGCGAAGCGTGCCAGGAGAAAGCCAAGTAGACACAGCAGCCACCGCTCCCAATGATCGCGCCCGACAAAATAGAAGCCCGCCAGGGTAAGGCTCATCCGCAGCAGTACGCTGGCAAAGAACCAAAGCGCCGGCCGTTCGGACGAAACACCCCTGATAACCGTCCACCAGAGGCCGCCGAAAAAAAATGCGCCGAGCAATAGCCCCGCCGCCAATGCCGGCGCCAAAGGCAAAAATTCATCCATCGTTATCCTCCTGTTCGTCCCGGATCTCCTTGTCTTCCTTGGCCACCCAATGCCAGGCATTCAAACAGCCGATTGCGAGTCCGGCCACCAACAGCGCCAGCGTCCAGGGATGCTTGCCCGGGTAATGTGAGTCCAGCCAGATACCGAGCGCCGCCCCGAGCAACGTCGGAATCACCACCGACCAGCCGATCAGCCCCATCATCCCCAGGCCGAACCAGACGCCCTGCCCGGAGTTGCGCCGCGCCTTGAGCTTGCGCGCCGCCTTCGCGCCGACCTCCTGGCTGAGCGACGGCTTCGACTTCACGACCTTTACGGTTCGTCAGTCATTATGAAGGCGCGCCATGCGCCGGATGAGATCGCCTTCCATTTTCGCCAACACCGACCGCACGTTTTGCTCATGCTCATCCAGGCTCAGAAATTCCCGCTCCACCGCCTCGCGCAACTGGCCGAGGTCCGTTCCGCCCAACGCCCGGCGCACGGATACGAGCACGTCCGCACCGGTCTTGACGAGCACCCCTTCATCCACCGCCACGAAAACTTCGCCGTCTGATGCCGTCTCGTAGGTCAGAACCCCGGGTGCCAGCGCCGCCACACAATCGAGTCGGTGTGGAAGGATTCCAAACGACCCCTCGCGCGTCTCCGCGACGATGCGCGACACGCCGGTTTTTTCGGCGAAAATCTGAAATGGCAGGAGCACTTTAAGATTCATGGGTGTCGCCGGCATGTTCGATATGCAGTTGAGGTTTCGCACCGGTATTCGGCTGCGGCTCGGGCGGGGCTTTGGCCTGCAACCCGGCGGCATCCTCCAATCCGGGCTTCGCACCCAGCTGTGACTCCGGTTTGGCTGGGGCTGCGGACGGATCGGGTTTCGCTGTTTCCTTCGTTTCGCCAATCGCCCCGATCATGTATAGCGCGCTTTCCGGGTAGTCTTTGAACTCATCGCGCAAAATGCGCTCGCAGCCGTCCAGCGCGTCCTTGAGGCTGACGAGCTTGCCTTGGAGGCCGGTAAACTGCTCGGTCGTGAAGAAGGGCTGCGTGAGAAAACGCTCCAGGCGGCGAGCGCGGGCGACCACGCTGCGGTCCTCCGGCGAGAGCTGCTCCAGGCCGAGCATCGCGATGATGTCCTTGAGTTCGGCATATTGCGCAAGCGTTCGCCGGATTTCCTGGGCCAGGCCGTAATGCCGCTCGCCGACGATGCCCGGCGTGGCCATCTTGGAGCTCGATTGTAGCGGGTCGATAGCCGGAAAAAGCCCTTCACTTGCCCGTTTGCGCGAGAGCACTATCGAGGCGGAGAGATGCGAGAACGTATGCACCGCCGCCGGATCGGTGAAATCGTCCGCCGGCACATACACCGCCTGGATGGAGGTGATGGCACCCGTATCCGTATTGGCGATGCGCTCCTCCAACCCCGACAGCTCGGTGCCCATGGTAGGCTGATAGCCCAGCCGCGACGGCATCTGGCCCATCAAGCCGGATACCTCCATGCCGGCCTGGATGAAGCGAAAAATGTTATCGATCAGCAACAGCACATCGCGGTGCTCGTCGTCGCGGAAATACTCAGCCATCGTCAGCGCCGCATGGCCGACGCGGAAGCGGGCGCCCGGCGGCTCGTTCATCTGGCCGAAGACCATCACCATGTTCGGCAACACTCCGGCTTCCTTCATCGCATCGTAAAGCTCCTCGCCTTCGCGACAGCGCTCGCCAATGCCACAGAAAATGCTTACGCCCTCGTGATGACCGATCATGTTGTGGATCATTTCGGTCAGCAGCACCGTCTTGCCGACGCCCGCCCCGCCGAAAAGGCCTGCCTTGCCGCCGCGCTCCAGCGGCACCAGGACATCTATGACCTTGATCCCCGTCTCAAAGACTTCCGACTTGGTGGAACGGCGCGCAAGCGAGGGCGGTGCCCGATGCACCGAACGCCACTCCACATCGGACAATGCCGCTTCGCGATCTATGGTGTTGCCAAATACGTCGAACATCCGCGAGAGAACCGCTTTGCCGACCGGCGCTTTCAACGGTCCGTCTGTGTCCTCGACCGCCATTCCACGAGCGAGACCTTGCGTGGGCGTCAACGCGATTCCGCGCACGTGACGCGCATCCAATTGCGCTAGCACTTCGATGACGATTTCCTTTCTGGCTCCCGTACGCAGGATCGAATATATCGGCGGCAGATGCTGATCGAACCGGATATCCACGACGCTGCCGCGCACCGCGGCAACCGCACCGAGGAATGGGATCTTCACAGGATCTTGTCCGAGCATATTCAGCCTTTTCGTAAAAGCCGAATCAGGCCGACCACTGCTGCCATCCGTAATGTGATGGTGATGCGCGTGGCTTTCGCTTGCAGATTCTTTGGAGCGCCTATGCGGATATGATGACTTTCAGCGCATGCGTCTGTGCTGCGTGTTCGAACGTCTCGTACGCGTCGAGGATCTGGTCCAAGGTGAAATGATGCGTGATCAATCGGGCCGGGTCGATTTTCTTCGACTGCACGGTTTTCAGAAGCATGGGTGTCGTGACGGTGTCGACCAGGCGGGTCGTGATCGCGATGTTCTGCGACCAGAGCAGCTCGAGGTGCAAGTCGACCTTGACGCCGTGCACGCCAATGTTGGCGATGATGCCGCCCGGCCCCACCAGCTCCTGGCAGAGCAGGAAGGTAGCGGGCACGCCGACGGCCTCTATCGCGGTATCGACGCCGCGACCGCCGGTCAGGGTCTTCACCGTCTTGGCGACCGTTCCGTCCGCGCTATTGATCGTCTGGGTAGCGCCGAATTGCCGGGCGAGCCCCAGGCGGTTGTCGTCCAGATCGATCATGATGATCTCGGCCGGCGAATAGAACTGCGCGGTTAGCAATGTGGCGAGGCCGATCGGTCCAGCCCCGACGATGGCGACCGTCGAGCCTGGCGCCACCTTGCCGTTGAGCACGCCGCATTCAAAGCCGGTGGGGAGGATGTCGCTCAGCATCACCAGGGCCTCTTCATCAGTCCCTTCGGGAATCGGATAGAGACTGGTGTCGGCATGCGGCGTGCGCACGTATTCCGCCTGGGTTCCGTCGATCTCGTTACCCAAAATCCAACCGCCCGTGGTGCAATGCGAATACATGCCGCGTCGGCAGTACTCGCACCTGCCGCAGGATGAAATGCAGGAGATCAGGACCCGATCGCCGGGGTGAAAAGCGGAAACGCCGACACCCACGCAATCGACGACTCCGACGCCTTCGTGGCCGAGGATGCGGCCCGGTGCGCAGGTCGCAACATCGCCCTTCAGAATGTGCAGGTCGGTCCCGCAGATGGTCGTTTTCAGTATCCTAACGATCGCGTCGCCGGGCGCCTTGATTTCCGGCTTGGGACAATCTTCGATCGCCTTCAGGCCAGGCCCACGATAGACAAGCGCCTTCATGACATCCTCCTTGGACGCGTTGCGGGCGTTCGACCGTCGCTGCCTTGGCCATTTGGTGGTTGGCCACCTCTGTGCGCAAGCATCAGCAGGCCGTACCCTTCCTGTCTTGATATGAAACAACCGCGAAGAGGGAAGGCGGCGCCGCGCGCCATCACGTGGGGTTGGCCCCACGTTGGCGTCATCGAACAGAAAGTCGTTGACCGCGCTGATTCGACCATCGCTGGCCTTGTTCTGTGACCTTTATGTCAGCCGTCAAGGCTGTACGATTTAGCCATCCGCATGGACGAGATCACCCACCGGCGCCGGTGCTTTCACGCCGGGATGCACATCAAGGCGCGAGGGGTTGACGGTACCTAGGATCGCCTTGGCGCGAGCCATTTCCTCTCCCGTGCCGTGCGCCATCACCAGAAAGCTGTCGGCTTTCAGGGCAGTCTCGTATTGGATCACGCTGTCCTTTGGAATGCCGATGCTGTAGAGCGCCGCACCGAGCGCGCTCAACCCGCCGACCATGACAGCGGTTTCGACGGCAGAGATCGCTATGGCGGCCAGATAGCCCAGCACGACGACATGCCCGATGACCGGAACGGCCATGAACAGCCCGCCAAAAAACAAGCCCCACAGACCACCCCAGAACGCACCCCGCGTCCCCCAGAACTTGACCCGGTCGCCGACGTTGTAGAAGCCGACGACCTTTTCATCGGTATGGTATCCCTTGCCGACAACACTGAGATGCTTCATCTCGAAGCCGGCCGCGTTCAGCTCCTTCACCGCTTTTTCTGCAGCTTGATGATCTACGAAGACGGCGATGACGGTGTCAGTTGTTTCCATTTTGACCCTCTGCAGAGCGAGGCGACGTCTGGCGATGGTGCTTCTCCATCGCGGCCGTCGGGCTAGACCCGCGCCACGGAACCGGAGCGGTTATCCGGCCAATGCGGCAATATCCACCAGCGGTCGGGCGCGGCCAGCCTCGGAAACTACTCAGATACGTGCACGAGCCGCCCTATTGGCGTCCAACGCAGCGGACAGCGATTTCAAATCTTCGTATCAGGCTGCAATCCCGCTTTCGCCGTGTTAATAATTTCTTGCGCACTCATTTGAGGTTTTCCCATCGCCAATTGCGGATTTCCGGCATGTCTTGACCATTCTTGTCGATGTACTGTTTGTGCTCGACAAGCTTGTCCTTGAGTTGCTGCTTCAGGTAGACGCCCTTCTCGCCGGTCTGCGGCAGTCGGTCGATGGTGTCCATCACCAAATGGAAGCGGTCCAGATCGTTGAGCACCGTCATGTCGAAAGGTGTGGTGATGGTGCCCTCTTCCTTGTATCCGCGGACGTGGATGTTGTCGTGGTTGGTGCGGCGGTAGGTCAGACGGTGGATCAGCCACGGATAGGCGTGGAAGGCGAAGATGACCGGCTTGTCCTTGGTGAAGAGCTCGTCGAAGTCGGTGTCGCTCAAGCCATGCGGGTGCTCGGTGCTGGGCTGCAGCCGCATCAGGTCGACGACATTGACCACCCGGATTTTCAGATCGGGCAGATGCTCGCCCATGATCGAGACGGCGGCGAGCGTCTCCAGCGTCGGCACGTCGCCGCAGCAGGCCATGACCACGTCGGGCGCAATGTCCTGGTCGTTGCTGGCCCACGGCCAGATGCCGATGCCCTCGGTGCAGTGCTTGACGGCGGCGTCCATCGTCAGCCACTGCGGCGCCGGGTGTTTGCCGGCGATCACAACGTTGACGTAATGGCGGCTGCGCAGGCAGTGGTCCATCACCGATAAGAGGCAGTTCGCATCCGGCGGCAGGTAAACCCGCACGATTTCGGCCTTCTTGTTCACGACGTGGTCGATGAAACCGGGATCCTGGTGGGTGAAGCCGTTGTGATCCTGGCGCCAGACATGCGAGGCCAGCAGGTAGTTCAGCGAGGCGATCTTGCGCCGCCACGGCAGCTGCGAGGTGACCTTCAGCCACTTGGCGTGCTGGTTGAACATCGAATCGACGATGTGGATGAAGGCCTCGTAGCAGTTGAACAATCCGTGCCGCCCGGTGAGCAGATAGCCCTCCAGCCAACCCTCGCATTGGTGCTCACTGAGCATTTCCATCACGCGTCCGGTGGGCGCGAGAAATTCGTCGTTCGGCACGGTCGCGGCATCCCATTGGCGGGTGGTCGCCTCGAACAGGGCTTCCAGGCCGTTGGAGAGCGTCTCGTCCGGGCCAAACACCCGGAAATTCCGCTGCTCGCCATTTAGCTTCGCCACATCGCGCAGGAAGCGCCCGAGCACATGCGTGTCGCCGATGCCGCCCACCCCGGGCGCGGGCACGTCGACCGCGTAGTCGCGAAAATCCGGCATCCGCAGGTCGCGCAGCAGGATGCCGCCGTTGGCGTGGGGATTGGCGCCCATGCGCCGTTCACCCTTGGGCGCTAGTTCGGCCAGTTCGGGCATCAAGCGGCCCCGTTCGTCGAAGAGTTCTTCCGGCCGGTAGCTGCGCAGCCAGTCCTCCAACAGCGTGAGGTGTTCGGGAGGCGTGCTGGGTGATACGGCGATTGGAACCTGATGCGCGCGAAAGGTGCCTTCAACCTGCAGGCCATCCACCCATTTTGGCCCGGTCCAGCCCTTCGGGGAATTGAGCACGATCATCGGCCAGCGCGGACGCGTCAGGTCACCATTGACGCGGGCGTTCTGCTGGATTTTCTTGATCTGCTCCACCGCCGTGTCGAGCGTCGCGGCCATCGCCTGATGCATCGGCCCGGGCTCATAACCCTCGACGAAATAGGGCGTCCAGCCGTAGCCGCGGAGCAATTGTTCCAATTCATCGCGGGTAATGCGGGCGAGAACGGTCGGGTTGGAGATCTTGTAGCCGTTGAGATGCAGGATCGGCAGCACCGCGCCGTCGGTAGCCGGATCGAGAAACTTGTTCGAATGCCATGCGGTGGCAAGCGGCCCCGTCTCCGCCTCGCCGTCGCCGACGACGCACGCGACGATCAGATCGGGATTGTCGAACACCGCGCCGAACGAATGGCTGAGCGAATAGCCCAGCTCGCCGCCCTCGTGGATCGATCCCGGGCATTCCGGCGAGGCGTGGCTGGGAATACCTCCCGGAAACGAGAACTGGAGAAAGAGCTTGCGCAGCCCGGCCTCATCCTGGCTGATATTTGGATAGATCTCGCTGTAAGTGCCCTCGAGATAAGTGTTTCCGACGAAAGCCGGGCCACCGTGCCCGGGGCCGGAGACGTAGATCATGTCGAGATCGTATTTTTTTATGACCCTATTCAAATGCACATAGATGAAATTCTGCCCTGGCGTCGTGCCCCAGTGTCCCAGCAGCATGTGCTTCACATCCGCTAGCGTCAGCGGTCGCTTCAGCAGCGGGTTGTCGTAAAGATAGATCTGCCCGACCGACAGATAGTTGGCCGCCCGCCAGTAGGCATCCATTTTGTGGAGCAGTTCCGGCGACAGCGTGTCGGTCTTCATGGCCTAGGGTTCCCGAATTGAGCGGAGATCGAGGACACGGGCAGCGGACCTCGCGATCATCAGCTCCTCGTCGGTGCGGATGACCCGCACCATGACGCGCCCGGCGTCCGGCGAAATCAGCGATGCATTCTTCGCATTGCGCACCGGGTCCAGTTCGACGCCGAGAAAAGCGAGCCCGTCGCAAATGCGCTCGCGGACGGGCGGTGCGTTTTCGCCGATGCCGCCGGCGAACACCAGCGTGTCCAGCCCGCCCAACGCTGCCGCAAAGGCGCCGATCCATTTCCCGGCCTGGTAGCAGAACAGCGCGACCGCCTCGGCTGCCCGCACGTCGCGCGTCTCACGGCCGAGCAAGTCGCGCATGTCGGAACTGGTCTCCGACACGCCGAGCAGCCCGGATTCGTGGTTCACCATCTCCTGAAACTGTGCCGCGCCCATTTGCTCGGTGCGCGCCAGGTAGGAGACCAGCCCAGGATCCAAATCCCCAGTGCGGCTGCTCATCACCAATCCCGCCGTTGGCGTGAAACCCATGCTGGTATCGATGCTCTTGCCATCGCGCACGGCGGCGAGGCTCGCGCCGTTGCCGAGATGGGCGAGGATCACGCGACCCTTCGTCGCCGCCGGGTCGCCGAGGCGCGCGAGTTCCGCCATCAGGAATTCATAGGACAAACCGTGGAAGCCATAACGGCGAACGCCCGCCGCCTCGTAGCGCCGCGGAAGCGGCAGCAGAGTGGCGACCCGCGGCATGGTGCGGTGGAACGCTGTGTCAAAGCACGCCACCTGAGGCAATGCGGGACGGCGTTGGCGAAACGCCTCGATCAACTCGATCTCGAGCGGCAGATGCTCCGGATCGAAGGGACTGAACCGGCGCAACTCCGAAACCATTTCCGCGGTGATCCGCTCCGGCTGACTGTACTTCGGCCCGCCATGCACGACGCGATGCCCGACCGCGGTTAATGCATCAGGCCCGCTGTGCTCCTCGATCCAGTCCATCAGAGCACCGACCGCCGCCGGGTGATCCGGCGCCGTCACTGGCCGCAAAAAGTTGTCCGCCGGGTTCAAGCCTTTGACCCGCAAGGTGGCTTCCGACAGTCCAATCCGCTCAATCTCGCCCTCCAAAATTCGTCGGAGCGCGTCGCCGACCTCGAACAGTGCGAACTTGATGCTCGACGAGCCGCCATTGATCGTCAGGATGCGCGGATCAGCCGATTTCACGGCCGACTACTCCCTCATTCTGCAATCCGAGCGAGGCCAGTTGCGCACACGTAGACCGGTAATCCGTGTGAAGAATGCTGCGAATCCCCAAACCTTCCGCTATCTGAACGAACAACGCGGTGTTTTCGATATAGACGACCTGTCGGGCTGGCACCTGAGCGATATCCAGCGCCAATCGAAAGATGTCCGCATCGGGTTTACGAAGATGGACGAAGCAGGAGGAGATAAAAAAGTCGACCACCCCGCCCAGCTTGAACGTTCGAATCCGATACGCATTCAGTTCGCGGCCCTCGTTGCTGACGACGGCGATCTTCAGGCCGTACCGGACCTTGAGCTGAACGACCAGTTCGATCATCTCGTGGTAAGGTTTCGATTGTGCGAACATGAACCGCCGAAACTCAGCGCTGGTGAACGGTCGCTCTTGGTAGAAGACCACCCGACGCAAATATTCTTCTAGCGTCAGCTTTCCCTCTTCGTAGGTGTCGAAGGTTAGGTGATGCCGATCCTCCATCTCGGTCGAGTCCAGCGAGAAGTTCGTCGCCGCCCGCAAGCGGGCAGAATGATCCCATCCGTTGGTGAGCAGGACGCCGCCGATATCCAGAAACAGGCAGGTGACCGCCGCCGCATTCTGTATCGTCTTTTCTTCCATCGATCGGATCACCGCTGCCACAGGATCCGTGCGTCTTCGAGCGGGATCGCAACACTCTCGCAATGCGGTATTATCCGCGCCGTATAGTCCGCTGATGGGCGGGCCGCAGATACTGAAGCTGTATAAACATAGCCGCCCGACGCACCGGCCAGTTGCCGAACGCGCTTCATCTCCTGCCGCACGGGAGTACCGCCCATGATGCCGTCGGCGTAAAGCTCTACCCGTACCGCCTTGGGGTCGAGGTCATCGAGGTGGACTTGCACTTCAAAGACGTACTGCGCGCCAACGGTCTCAACTTTCACCTCGCCGAAGCTTAGTGTCCTCCATTTTTGGTCAAGAGCGCGCCGCCCATTGACGATCCGCACGCCGATTTTGCCTTTATCGGCAGCCCGCTCACAGTAGGCCGAGGCAGCTGGGAGGTAGTGTTGCTCAGTATATTCGCGCACCGCGCGGTTGCTGGAAAAGCGCGGTGTCAACCGCGCCATGCTTTCACGCATCCGCGCCACCCAGGCGCCGGGAATGCCGCGCTCGTCGCGGGTATAGAACTCGGGGATCACCTCGCGCTCGAGTAGGTCGTAGAGCGCAGCGGCATCGGCGGCGTCCCAGGTGGGATCGTCATCATGCTCCTGACCATCCCCCAACGCCCACCCCACTGCGGGCGTATAGGCTTCGGCCCACCAGCCGTCCAATTCCGACAGATTGATGCCGCCATTGACCAGCGCCTTCATGCCGCTGGTGCCACACGCTTCCCAGGGTCGACGCGGCGTGTTGACCCAGACATCCACTCCCTGCACCAACTGCTCGGTCAAAAGCATGTCGTAGTCATCGAGGAAGATCACATGGGTGCGGGCCTCGGGCCGCCGGATGAAATGCGTCCATTCCCGGATCAGGGCTTGGCCTGCCTGGTCCGCCGGATGAGCCTTTCCGGCCATGATGAGCTGCATCGGGCGCTGAGGATTGGTCAACAGGCGCAGCAATCGGTCCGGGTCGTGCAGCAGCAGGTTCGGTCTCTTGTAGGTTGCAAAGCGGCGGGCAAAACCGAGCGTCAAACTGTCGGGATCAAACAGATGCTGCGCGCTCTCAACCGCCGCGGTCGACGCGCCCGACGCGGCCAGTTGCTTGGACAATTGTTCGCGAGCGTATCCGACGAACGCCATGCTGGCGGTGGTGCGGAATTGCCAGAGGCTGGCGTCGGATATGCGGCGAATGTCCGCTTCCAGGGTTTCTGTCGTCCCCAGCCAACGATCCTTGCCACAGGCTTCCGTCCACAGTTTGTCGGCCGCCGGCGAGTCCCAGGTCGGCATATGGACGCCGTTGGTAACGTACCCGACCGGCACTTCGTCCGCCGGCCACCGCGGAAAGAGCGGCTCGAAGAGGCGTCGGCTGACTTCGCCATGCAGGCGGCTCACGCCATTCACCGCCCCGCTGCCGCGGATCGCCAGACAGGCCATGTTGAAATCTTCGGCCGGGTCGTCCGGATTCTCGCGGCCCAGCGCCAGCAAATCGTCGAGCGTTATGCCAAGCCTCTGCTCGGCGTAACCACCGAGATATCGCTCGATGAGAGCCGGAGTGAAACGGTCGAAGCCGGCGGACACCGCGGTGTGCGTGGTGAACAGATTGCCCGCTCGCGTTACGGCCAATGCAACTTCGAAGGACTGCCCGGTCGCCTGCATGAAACTGCGCGCACGTTCCAGCACGGCGAAAGCCGCATGCCCTTCATTGAGGTGGCAGACTTCCGGCTCGATGCCGAGCGCGGCGAGCAACCGCCATCCGCCGATCCCAAGTACCACCTCTTGCATCAGGCGCAGATACGGCCCGCCGCCATAAAGCTCGCTGGTAATCCCCCGGTACGGTGGAAAGTTCGCCGCATCGTTGCTGTCCAGCAGGTACAGCTTTAGTCTGCCGACCTGAACCTGCCAGGCGCGCAGCCAGATCGGGTAACCCGGCAAGTCGAGCTGTAACCGCAACCACTCCCCGTCCGGGCGGCGCAATGGCGCGATCGGCAACTGTCCTGGATCGTTGTAGGGAAAGAGGGCCTGTTGCGCTCCGTCCTGATCGATCACCTGGCGGAAATAGCCTTGCTGGTAGAGCAATCCCACGCCGATGACGGGAACGCCCAGATCGCCGGCCGCCTTGAGTTGATCGCCGGCTACGTTGCCAAGCCCGCCCGAGTAGATCGGCAAGGCTTCGCTCAACATGAATTCCATGCTGAAATACGCCACGCCGCTCAGCGGAGATTGCGGATAGATTTGCTGAAACCACGCGGGCGCCTCCGCAGCATCGCGCCTGGCCTCCACCAGGTCGTCTACGCTTTTGCGGAAATCAGGATCGGCTAGATCACGCTGAAGCTTTTCCCGCGAGGCCGTCTGTAGGACGACCCAAGGGTTGTGCGTCAGTTCCCACAGCACCGGATCCAATTGCCGCCACACCCGGTCGGTGGCGTGGTTCCACGACGACCGCATATCGAGGGCAAGCTCGGCCAGCGAATCAAATCCCCCTACGTCCATGGATAAAAGAATTTCTTTCGGGTGACTGACCCGCGTTGGCTCGCTCATTGCCGGTCCTGCAAATTTGCCTTGGACGCGCTCTCCGGCTGCTGCATGGGTGCCGCCAGCGCAGCGTCGACGATGGCCTGGGCCTCCGCGAGGATGCGGTGCAGATGATCCGCTCCACGAAAGCTCTCGGCGTATATCTTGTAGATGTCCTCGGTGCCGGACGGACGCGCGGCAAACCAACCGCTCGCGGCAGTCACCTTCACACCGCCGATCGGCGCGCCATTGCCGGCAGCCTGGGTGAGAATGCTCTCGATTTTTTCGCCAGCGAGCTCCGCCGACGGTATCTGCCGTGGTGAGAGCTGCGCCAGTTTCTGTTTTTGCTCCGGGGTCGCCGGCGCCTCGACACGGTCGTAGACGGGGTCGCCGAACTCGCTGGCGAGTTCACGGTAGATTTCACCGGGATCGCGGCCCATCCGCGCAGTAATCTCCGCCGACAGCAAAGCGGGCACGATGCCGTCTTTATCGGTCGTCCAGACGCTCCCATTCAGACGGATAAAGGACGCCCCGGCACTTTCTTCGCCGCCAAAGCCGAGCGAGCCCTCGAGCAAGCCGTCGACAAACCATTTGAAACCGACCGGCACCTCGTAGAGCTTGCGGCCGAGCTTCGCCGTAACGCGATCGATCATCTGGCTGCTTACGACCGTCTTGCCGACCGCGGCATCCGTGCTCCACTTCGTTCGACGCTGGAACAGGTACAAAATGGCAACCGAAAGGTAATGGTTGGGCGGCAGCAACCCCGCGCTCCTGGTGACGATCCCATGCCGATCATGGTCGGGATCGCAGGCGAAGGCGACGTCGAAGCGATCCTTGAGGCCGATCAAGCTCTGCATCGCGTATGGCGAGGACGGATCCATGCGGATCCGGCCGTCCCAGTCGACCGTCATGAACCGGAAGGTCGGATCGACGATTTCGTTCACGACCGTGAGATTCAAACCATAGCGCTCGGCAATCGGGCCCCAATAGTGAACGCCGGCGCCACCAAGCGGATCGACGCCCATGGCGATGTTCGCGCCGCGGATAGCGTCCATATCGAGCACGCCTCCGAGATCGCTTACATAACCATTGAGAAAGTCATGCCGGTGAGTGGTAGCGGCGCGCCGGGCCTGTTCAAAAGGAATTCTCGTCACACCGTCGAGGCCGCATTTCAGCAACGCGTTGGCCCTGGCTTCGATCCATCCGGTGATTTCGGTCTCAGCTGATCCGCCGTTGGGCGGGTTGTATTTGAAGCCGCCATTATCGGGAGGATTATGCGACGGGGTGATGACGATGCCGTCGGCAAGCCCGGTACCACGGCCGCGGTTGTAGCTGAGTATCGCGTGGGAAATGACAGGAGTGGGCGTATATTCATCCTTATCCGCGAGCATGACCTCCACACCGTTGGCTGCCAGCACTTCGAGCGCGCTGGCACAAGCCGGGACAGACAGCGCGTGCGTGTCGATGCCAAGGAACAGCGGGCCGCCTATGCCCTGCCGCTTGCGGTAATCGCAAATGGCCTGACTGATGGCCAGAACATGCCATTCGTTGAAAGTGCTTTCAAAGGCAGAGCCGCGATGCCCCGAGGTGCCGAACGCAACCCGCTGCTCCGGCACTGACGGATCGGGCGCGTCTGTATAGTACGCTGTAACTAGTCTGGGCACGTCCACCAGCATTGCTGGCGTGGCCAGCTTGCCTGCCAGGAGACTTATTTCTACAGGTACATTTTTTTCGTTACTCAATCGGCACCTGAAATTTTTGCAAGTGTCGGTTCTGCGATTACCGTAAACGCATACTACGCCGACGTACCGGCATCTTTGATGTGAATCAACGACCCATCCTGCCGTCGATGTATTTGTGGTGTGGCCTGCATGCGCTACCCGGTCCACACAGGCCATGGGGCTACCAAGCTCTGTAAGGAGCCCCCGCCCATGATGTCCCTCGCGTCGGGTAAGCGGGATATGGCGGCTATGACCGCAGCTCTTCAGCTTCTCCCCCGGGCGGCTCAAGCGCTCGGAGTGACAATGCCACGGTGCATGAGGCTGGCTTTCGCTTCAGTCGCGCGAAGCAGCGGAGCACCCCCCCGGCAGCCACGGAGACTTATCGATCAGCATACGGAGGGCTTACGATGATCGAGTTCGCAGGCGGCATCGGCGCCGAAGTAGAAGGCGGCGTTCGCCACCGCGTACGGCGCCGGGCTGCGCGTCTCGGAAGTTGTCGCGCTCAAGGTCGGCGATATCGATTCCGACCGGATGCTGCTGCGCGTCGAGCGCGGCAAGGGAGGCAAGGGCCGCCACGCGATGCTGTCGCCGCAGCTACTCGAACTGCTGCGCGCCTGGTGGCGCGAGGGGCGGCGGCGCAGCCTGCTGCTGCCGGGAGGCTGGCTATTTCCCGGCCGCAACCCGGTCGAGCCGCTGTCCGCCCGCCAGCTCTGCCGCGTTGTCCGCGCCGCCGCCCGGGCCGCGGGGATCACGAAGCGCGTGTCACCGCACACGCTGCGGCATAGCTTTGCCACCCACCTTCTCGAGCAAGGCGTCGATATTCGCGTGATCCAGACGCTGCTTGGCCACGCCAAGCTCGACACCACCGCGGTTTACACCCGCGTCGCCAATAGGACGATCCGGGCCGTAACCAGCCCACTCGACCGGCTGGCACTATTGATCGAGGGGAGGCCGCGATCCGAGGCGTAGCCCGGCGGCAGTGGGCCGCCCAAGGATCGAGGTCGCGCACGTCTTTCATCGCCATGGAGCCGACTGGCGCCGGGCCAATGCCGGATATGTGAGCCTCGGCCAACTCCAGGTCATGTCGGCGATCGAGCAGTGCCGCTCGGCCACGCTCGGCGGGCATGTCGAGCGTTGCCCGGATTGCGGTCACAGCCGCATCGCTTACAACTCCTGTCTTATGGGCAAAGCCGGTAATGGGGAGCTGGCGACAACTTGTCCGCGGTCGAGCAGCAGTCGCCGCCAGCTCGGCTCACCATTACGAGGCACGCTTCAGCAGCGCGATCAACTTGTCAGTGGGCTGGAAGACGCCGCGACGCAGGTGTGGCGGCACGATCGCCTCCATTGCATCGAGCTTCTCGGTCGGATCACCACGCGTGTAGACCTCGGTGGTCGTCAATGTGGCGTGGCCCAGCCACAGCGACACCTTCCGGATATCCCCGGTCGCCTGCAGGACGACCATCGCGCACGTGTGCCTGAGCACGTGGGGCGAGACGCGTTTCTTGGCAAGTCCAGGCTGCTTCCGAGCCGCGGTCGCGACGTGCTGCTTGAGCAGGTAGGCAAAGCCCCATCGGCTCAGCGGCTCACCACGAGCGTTGACGAACACCTCGGGTATCGCGACCTGCCCGCGTATGGCGAGCCAGGCGCGCAGTGCAGCGGCCGCCGGCTTCCACAACGGCAGCGTCCGCTCCCGGCGCCCCTTGCCAAGCACACGGATACTCATCGACGGCAGGTCGATATCGTCGATCTTCAGTCCCGTCAGCTCGGAGACGCGCAGTCCTGCACAGACCGCCACGTGCAACATGGCGCGATCGCGGATGCCATCGCGTGTCGCCGGATCGGGAGCATCGAGCACGGCCTGCAACTCATCGCGCAGAAGGTAGGGCACCAGGCGCGTATCCGTTTTCTTGAACGGGATCGCCAGGACGCGGCGGATCTGCTCGAGCCCGGCCGGTTGCCAATATTCGAGGAAGCGGAAGAACGACTTGATAGCCGCCAGCCGGACGTTGCGCGTCACGGCCGCGTTCTCGCGCTTGTCCTCGAGATGCTCGAGGAAGGCGCTGACGAGTCCGGCATCAATTTGCTCCAGCGTCAGCGCCGATGGCTTGACCTTAAGACGGTCGGCGGCGAACACGAACAACAGCTGGAAGCTCGAGGCGTAGGAGTCGCTCGTGTGCCGGCTGGCGCCCCGCTGGCGAGCGAGAGCGTGTGCTCCCTTGGCGGGCGTCACGATGGCGGCCCGCTTCATGAGGCGCTTCACCACCGACGAGATGCCGTCGCCTCGTCGGAATGGCCGGCACGGTGCGATCGTGCGCAGGAACACGAGATCGCTTCGACAGGCGGACGGTCGGCCTTCGAGGTAGGCAGCGATCGCATCGCCAACCTCTTGCGGCAGCGGCAACCGGACCTCGTAGCGCGACTTGCCGCAGACCCGCAACGAGCCCGTTTGCCACTCGATATCGGTGAGGCGAAGTTGCGCCACGTCGCCGGCCCGCAGCCCGAGGCGCGCCAACAAGAGCAGGATCGCACGGTCACGTCGGCGCGCACCGGCGTCGCCGTCACAGGCAGCAATCAGCCGGTCGACCTGCTCGGTCGACAGATACCGGGGCATGTCGGCAAGCTGCCAATGGGCGTAGGCCGGAACGGCGCCGTCGAGACCTGCTTGGCAGCGGCCTGCGACTGCGAGGTACCGCAGGAAGGCCCGCAGGCTCGTCGTCATCTTCTCGATCGTGCCGCGCCCGGACTTGCTCGCGCATGCCAGGAAGTAGCCGCGGATGTCGTTCGGCCTCCAGCCGGCGGGGTCCGATCCAAGCTCCGTCATAAGGCCGGCGGCGTCGCGGGCGTAGAGCCTGACGGTAGCATCCGATGCGCCGCGATGCTTGCGCAGCCACGTCTTGAAGTCGGCGGCCAACTTCGGCTCGGCGGGTGCTGCCACCACGGCCGCGGACCGGCAGACGCCGAGCTCGACGAGGTGCCGGCGAAAGAGCCTGGCACCGTAGATGGTGTGGTGGTTGCGCCGACCGCCCTTGGCGCGTGGACACCGGCAGGTGCGCAGGTGCTTATCGAACGCCGCGAGGTCAATGTCCGTCAGGCCCGCGCATTGCTCGGTCATGACGTGGCCAATGTGAGCTGCCGCCCGCAGGTAGCGCACTGCTGTCTCGGGGCCATAGCCCTGCCGTTCCAGCGCCTCAGCAAACCCGTCGAGGTATGGCCCGCTCGGCCCGCTGCGCAGATGTTCCAGCATCTTCGCTGCCGAGAAGTAGGTCTCCAACATGATCGTCCCCGTATGTGACCGGCCATCATTGGCCGAACCGACGGGGCCATACGGGCGACTTGTTATGGAGAGCGAGAGAGCGGCAATGCACAAGAAATAGCGGTCATCGCGATCGCCAGCTCCCCATTACCGGCTTTGCCCATAAGGCAGCTAATGGGCGTCGCCCATTACCTGTCGCAACCGACATTGCCCAAAGTGTCAGGGCGCGGCAGCGACGGATTGGCTCGCGGCCCGCGAGGCCGATCTGCTGCCGGTCGGCTATTTCCACGTCGTCTTCACGCTGCCGGCCGAGATCGCTCCGATCGCCTACCAGAACAAGGCGATCGTCTACGACCTGCTGTTCCGCACGGCCGCCGAGGACATGATCCTCGACGGGCTGCGCGACCGGCTCATGGCGCCGGAGCGGATGCAAAGCGCTATGAGCTTGATCGTGTCGAGCGCCGCATCCGACGGATCGTCGAGCTGATCACCGACGATGACGTTCCGGTTCGCGCGCTGAAGCAGGAGTTGGTGACGCTGGAGGCGCGCCAGCTGGCATTGCAGCAGGATCTTGCCGCAGTCAATGCGCCAGCGCCGCTGACCCGCCCCAACCTCGCCGAGGTTTATCGGCAGCGCGTCGACCGACTGCACGAGGCATTGCAAGATCCGGCGACACGGGCCGAAGCCTTCGAGCTCATCCGCTCGCTGATCGATGAGATCCGGCTCGTGCCCGATGATGGCGAGTTGCGGATCGAGTTGAAGGGCGAGCTTGCCGGCATCCTTGCTCTTGCCGCGGGCAGCAAGAAGCCCGGCAACCTTTCGGCTGCCGGGCTCGCTGAGCAAATCAAGATGGTTGCGGGGACCCGCGACCACCGACGGTTTACGATTTCCGTCGCGATTTAGGTTCAAATCGAGGTCCCGCAACTACCTTTCCCGAACAGCGTTCCTCTGGCATCTGCCGCCCCCGCGTCGAGCCTTGAGGTGAATGGTACCCCGCAATTGCACACGCGGTATAGGTCGGCTGCCGCCCCGAAAAGCGGACATATGGCGCTCAGAGCGAGTCGTCCGAGATGCGCCGATTCCGGCCATTCCCCCAGCCGCGAGGGAACCGGCGAGTTCGACCTAAGCGGACGTTCGAGCTGATTTTGCGGCGGTGGCGGTCTGCACCGCTCGGCGAAGACCGAGATCAGCGAGCGAGGCGAAAAGTCGGCCGACCCAGCCGGATATCCCGCTCTACTCGCGAATGGATTACGGCAATCGGGTCGGCTTCTGGCGCATGCTTGATGTGCTCAACAAGCACAAAGTTCGCGCCTGCTGCTGCTTGAACCTCGAGCTGCTCGACCACTTCCCGGAGATAAAAGACGCCATGATCGCCGCCGACTGGGACTACATGGCGCACGGTCTCTACAACAGTCGGCCGATCTATGACTACACCGAGGAAGAAGAGCGGGCGTACTGGCAGGACTTCATCACGCACTTGAAGGAGATGACCGGCAAACGCCTGAAGGGACGGCTCGGCGGCGGCGCCGGATACACGGTGCGGACCGACGATCTGATGGCCGAGGCGGGTTGCCTCTATCACACCTCATGGATCATCGACGACCAACCCTGGCCGATCAACGTGCGCGGCGGCCAGAAATTCATCTACGTTCCCTATACCGGGCAGACGAATGATGCGGGCATGCTGGCGTGGAACCGGGAGGCCGATTACTTCCTGCAGATGGTCAAGGACCAGTTTGACACGCTTTATCGCGAAGGCGCGGAAAACGGCCGGGTGATGTGCCTGTCGCTGCACCCCCACAATATTGGGCGGCCGAATGCGGCAAAGCATCTCGACGAGGCTCTGCGCTATATTCTCGGCCATGATGGCGTATGGAACACCACAGCCGACGACATAGCCGAGTATTACCTCGCAAACTACTACGACCAAGTGTCATCCTGGATTGCCGAACATAAGGCGCAGTCATGAGCGCGGCAGCCCGGCAAGGATAGTGTTTTCCGATCGTCCTCAACTCGGCTGCGCCGCGGCAGCAACTCCGCTGTCAGTCCACTGCGCTATCGCTCCATCACCCGGCAAATGGCGTCATCAGTTCCCGCGTATCCGGCAGCGCTTCCAATCGCTTGATTGCCGCCCGCGCGGCATCATTTGCACGTCGACCTGCAATTCACCCGAGATCGCGTCGACAATTCGGTGATCAGGTCGTTCCAGTCGTTGCGGATCGTCACCGAGGATTGGATGCTGGGCAGTGGCGGCGCGGACGTCGAGCTTCGCGAATTAGCTGCATAACGATGATCATGCCGCCGTGCGGCCGCTCGGGCATCAGCTGCCTCCTGCAGCGACTCAGTATGAAAGTGGTATTTTGTACTGAGTTGTGGATTTGGGTGAAGGGACACCGCCTTAGTCCGTACTCGCGCTGACCGAATTGCACCGCAAACCGGACCTTCGGCGGGCCGGGCCGGAGCCCCGACTCGGGTGGTCAGCGATCCTTCGCCGAAGCCCGAGCCAGCGGCAAGGTAGCGATCCCTCGTGCTGCTGGGTTACGATGTCGTAGCTGATCGACAACCCGAGCCCGGTGCCCTCGCCGGTCGGCTTGGTGGTGACGAACGGCTGGAACATGACCCGCCTACTATCGTGGCCACAACAAACCACGCCCCGCTATGGCGAAAATGAGCGCTAGATCATATACCTGCATTGCTTGTTCCCTTTCCCTTAAAGGCTAACATACGCCGATCGTAATCGATATCTCTTTCAAATTGATAACCATTCGTCGTTAAAATCTATTAGGTATATTGATCTGGTTGCCCATGCCAATTGCCGGTAAGCGGCAACTTAAGCGGTACCCGCAGCCAAGGCTAAGCGGCGGTTATCGGTTCAGTAAGTGGACCCTCGCCAGGTCGCGCGGCACCGCGCGAGAGGCGCCGAGAGCGGCCGGTCGGCCAACTGCCGTCAGCTCGATGCCGGCAGCAGGGGATTGTGGTCGCCGCCGCCCGGCCCGCCGGGAGGGCCGGTCGCGAACAGCGTCTGGCCAGCCCAGGTTTGCTCGTTGGTAACGATGGTAGCCGGTAAATAATTGGACGGATTCCCCGAGGCTGTCGCACCGAAAAACAACTGGGCCGGAGCGATATCGGCGAACGTGGTCTGTGAAGCCCCGCCGCCGGAGACAGGTGGGTTGTTGACCCGGGTTCCCCCGTGACTGTCGGTGAACAGAGCGAAGTTGTTCGTTATATAGTTTCCGAGCAGCGTCAGGTGGACGCTATGCGTTCCGTCGGTAACGGTGAGCGTGCCGCTGGTGTTGCTGGCCGCCTCGGTGAAACTTCGCGTCGTCCCTGACCCGAAGGCGATGCCCCTTAGATCGAGTTGATCGAGCGGACTGGGCCCGGTAAACCCCGCGATGACGCCGGTGAAGGTAGCTTCGGCATCGAGCTGTAGCGTGCCGCCGCTGACGAAGCTGACTGTGCCGCTGGCGCTGCCGCCACTCCTCACCTCGATCAGCCCGCCGTTGATCGTGCCGCCGCTCGCCTTGCCGTAGACCGTCTCGGTCCCGCCGCTGTTGACCCTACCGCCGCTTGCCGTCCCATGGACGGTTTCGACCCCGCCGCTCAGCACGATCCCGCGCGTGGTGCCGCCCGAGTATACGGTCTGGATGCCGCCGTGCTTGACTGTGATGCCGCTCGCCACCCCGCCCGACTCGACGATCTCCCGCCCGCCGCTGACGACCGTGCCCTCATATGCCCGCCCGTAGACGCGCTCGGTGCCGCCACTGTCGACGACCGTGCCGCTCGCCGCGCCCCCCGCGGAGACGATTTCGGCCCCGCCGCTCAACACGGTGCCGCGCGTCACCCCGCCGGAGAATACGGTCTG
>JBARKH010000355.1:0-25177 GCA_049801295.1 Allostellaceae bacterium
TGTTCGATCCGCGCCGCGCCCATCACATGTACAACGACTTCATGGATGAGCTCGAATTTGCCGCCGAGTGCGGGTTCGACGCGGTCTGCGTCAACGAGCACCATTCGAACGGCTATGGCCTGATGCCGTCGCCCAATCTGATCGCCTCTTCGCTGGCGCGGCGAACCACCGACACCGCGCTCTGCGTCCTCGGCAATTCCTTGGCGCTCTATAACCCGCCGACCCGGGTGGCCGAAGAATTCGCGATGATCGACGTCATTTCGGGCGGGCGCCTCATTGCCGGCTTCCCGGTCGGGTCGCCGATGGACACCTGCTACGCCTATGGTCAGAACCCCTCGATGCTGCGCGAGCGTTATCTGGAAGCCCACGACCTCGTCGTGAAGGCATGGACCGAGCCCGAAACCTTCGCGTTCAACGGCCGCTTCAACCAGCAGCGCTACGTCAATATCTGGCCGCGCCCCATACAGAAGCCGCGCCCGCCGATCTGGGTCCCGGGCGGCGGCTCGGTCGAGACCTGGCGGTGGTGCGCGCAGATGGATCACGTCTACTGCTACCTGTCCTATTACGGCTACAAGGCCGGGCAGGCGACGATGGACGGGTTTTGGGCCGAGATGGCCCGGCTCGGCAAGGACCGCAACCCCTATCACGCCGGGTTCCTGCAATTCGTCGGGGTCGCCGAGACGCGTGAGCAGGCGATGGAACTCTATCGCGAGCCGGCCGAGTATTTCTATGGCCGGTGCCTGCATGTCGACGCGCGGTTCGCGGGCCCCCCCGGCTACACCACCGAAGAGACCCAGCGCCGCGGCATCCAGAGCCAGGTCCAGCAGGCCGCCGCGCAGAGCCAGCGCTACGAGTCGAAATTCCAGACCCTGGCGCGCGAGATGGACGCGATCGTCGATAAGGGCTACGTCATCATCGGCTCGCCCGATGAAGTCGCCGCGCAACTGCGCGAAGTGGCGACCAACCTCAATGTCGGCCACCTCATGCTGCTCTTGCAGTTCGGCAACATGAAGAAAGACCTCGTCCAGTATAACACGGGGCTCTTCGCGCAGAAGGTCATGCCGCAGCTGCATGATCTGTTCGCCGAATGGGAAGATCGCTGGTGGCCGCAGCCGATGGCGAGCGCCGAGCGCGCGACGCTCCCCTCGTTCCGGCCGGCCGCGATCGCGGCGGAGTAACCCAAAAATACCCCCTCTCCCCCGCTGGGGCAGAGGGTAGGGTGAGGGGGCGGAAGCAGGGTTATGTCGAACACCCCCACCCTCCCAGCGCTTTGCGCCGGGTCCCTCCCTCTCCCACAATGCGGGAGGGGGCTTTGCAGAGCGAGGCTTTTGTGACCGAACCTGAAACCTCTTCCGTCGAGTTGAACGGCTTTTCCTGCCGGGTGTGGACGAAGGGCAGCGGCCCCAAGCTCGGTTTTATCGCCGGCCTCGGCGGCCTGCCGCGCTGGATCCCGTTTCTCGATGTGCTGTCGCGCGCGCGCACCGTCATCGTCCCGTCGCTCCCGGGCTTCCCCGGCGGCGAGCGCGGCCATACCGTGCTCGACAGCCATCTCGACTGGGTGCTCGCCGCGCATCTCCTCGTTCACAAGGCCGGGCTCGATGGCGCCGATCTCGTCGGCAGCTCGGTTGGCGGCTCGCTCGCCGCCGAAATCGCCGCGATCTGGCCGCATCAGGTGCGCCGCCTCTCTTTGATCGCGCCGTTCGGCCTCTTCGACGACAAGGACCCGGCAACCGATCCCTGGGCCCAGCGCGCGCCCGACGTAGCCGGGCTGATGTGCGCCGATCCGGCAATCTGGGAGCAGCTCAAGGCCGAGCCCGAGGGGCAGAATTCGCCCGAATGGCCGATCGAGCAGGTCCGCGCCAGCGAGGCCGCGGCGCGCATCTTCTGGCCGCTCGGCAATACCAAGCTCGAAAAGCGCCTGCCGCTCATAGAGGCTCCGACGCTCCTTTTGTGGGGCGGCGAGGACCGCATCATGCCGCGCAGCTACGCCGACCGTTTTGCCGGCGGCATCAGCGGCAAAACCGAGGTCCGGGTCATCCCGGGCGCCGGACATCTCGCCGAACTCGACAAGCCCGACGAAGTCGCCGCCGCGGTCCTCGGTTGGAGTGCGCCAGGGTAAAACCCTCTCCCCCGCCGGGGGAGAGGGCAGGGGGAGGGGCAGGGGCAGGGGCAGGGGCAGGGGCAGGGGCAGGGGCAGGTTTATATCGGACCCCCTCACCCTCCCAGCGCTTCGCGCCGGGTCCCTCCCTCTCCCGCAATGCGGGCGAGGGGCGATTAGGAGGAACAGCATGAGCAGGCTCGAGGACTACGCCACCAAATACCAATGCGCGCGCTTCGAGCGGCGAGACGGCATCCTTTTGATGACGCTGCACACCGATGGGCAGTCGCTGCGCTGGGGCTTCGGGCCGCATGGCGAATTGCCCGAAGCCTTTCACGATGTCGGCGCCGACCGAGACAACCGGGTCGTCATCCTGACCGGCACCGGACCTGAGTTTTCCGGCCCGCGCGCGACGCCCGGCACCTCGTCCTTCCCGACCCGGCCGGGACCCGAGCGCATCGACCGCATCCACTGGGAGGGCCGCCACCTCCTGATGCGGCTCCTCGAAATCGAGGTGCCGGTGATCAGCGCGATCAACGGCCCGGCTTGGCGCCATTCCGAGATCCCGCTCCTCTGCGACATCGTGCTCGCCGCCGACACCGCGCAATTCCAGGATTCGGCGCATTTTGCCTCCGACGTCGTGCCGGGCGACGGCATGCACATCGTCATGCCGCTCTTGTTGGGCCTCAATCGCGGCCGCTATTACCTGTTGACCGGCCAGATCCTCGACGCCAAGAAAGCCCTTGAGTTCGGCCTCGTCGCCGAGGTATTGCCGCCCGACAAGCTCCTGGCCCGCGCGTGGGAACTGGCGGAGGGCCTGACCAAAAAGCCGACCCTGGTGCTGCGCTACACGCGCCTCCTCTTGACCGAATACTTGCGCCGCCAGATGCACGACCTTCTCGGCTACGGCCTCGGCATGGAGATGCTCGCGCTCATTGAGAAGCCCGAGGCGCCGTAGGTCCCTGCGCAGGCAGGGACCCATCCTTCGGCACCGCGATGCTGACCGATGGGCCCCGGCCGGAGTTTATCCTCGGGCCGCCCGGGGGCCGGACCCGTGGGCCGGGGACCAATCATTTGTCCGAGATGAAGGCGGCGATCAGGCGGTTGACCTCGCCCGATTTTTCCATGTGCGGCAGGTGCCCGGCCTCCTCGATGATGTGCACCGGCACCTTGCCCACGAGGGCATCGGCGTGGGCGCGCGGAATGATCCGGTCGTCGCTGCCCCAGATCAGCTGCGCCGGCATCTTCAGATTTGCCGCGAGGACGGCGTTATCGACCCGCTGGATGCTGCCGGGAAACCATTCCGCGGCAATCGTCTCGAGCGCCGCGGCGACCCCGTCGAGCCGCTTATAACGCAGCACATCCTCGACCATCGCCCGGCTGACCAGCGAGGGATCGTGGACGAGGAGGGCGAGCACCTCCTGGGCCTCGCGGCGACGCTGCGCCCGCATGAAGCCGGTGATGAAACCGCCGTTGATCTCGGGCCCGAGCTGCGCCGACGCGATCAGAGTGAGGCTCGCCACTCGCTCGGGCTGCCAGTTGGCGAAGGTCAGGGCGATCCCGCCGCCCATCGAATGGCCGACGAGGTGAAACCGTTCGATGCCGAGGGCAGCCAGCGCCCGGTCAATGACCGCGGCGAAGCTCGATTCATCGGCGCCATCCAACACCTTGGTCGAGCCGCCATGGCCCGGCAGGTCGAGCGCGATCGTGCGCCGTCCTTCCGCGAGCGCCGGCTGGGTGAACATCCAGGTGTTGAGGTCGGCGCCGAAGCCGTGAATGAACAGGATGGGGATCGCCTCCCCGCCGCCGAGGTCGAGAACCCGCAACCGCTGGCCGCCGGCGTCGATCTCGCGCGGTACGAGGGCGCTGTCGTCCGCCGTCGCCTCCGCGGCCGTTTCGGGCGCGACGAACCCGGCGACAAAGGCATCGATCTCGGCATCGGGCACGCTCTGCGGCGCCGCCACCGCGAGCAGCGCCCCGATCGGCAATGTCGCCCCTTCTGCGGCGACGATGCGGCGCAAAGTGCCGGGCTCGCCCGCCTCCATGACATTGGTGATCTTGGTCGTCTCGATTTCGATCAACTCGTCGCCGGCGCAGAAGAGGTCGCCTTCCGCCTTAAGCCAGCCGAGGACCTTCCCCTCGGTCATGGTCAGGCCCCATTTCGGCATCGTGATCGCGGTGATCTCGGTCATTCACATACTCCCGTCATTCCCGCGAAAGCGGGAATCCAGGGGCCGCGAGAGCGACGCGGGCTGCCCTGGACCCCTGCCTTCGCGGGGGTGACGAATATTTACCGGCCGTAGCCGTGCACCTCACGCACCGCGGCGGCGATCCTCTCCGGGCTCGGGATGTAGAGCTTTTCGAGGCTGGGGGTGAACGGCACCGGGGTGTGCGGCGCGGTCACCCGGCGGATCGGCGCCTTCAGCGCACCAAACGCGCGGTCGGCGACGAGGGCGGCGATGTCAGTGGCGATACTGCAGCGCGGCGTCGCCTCGTCGACGATGATGAGCCGGCCGGTGCGCTCGACGCTCTCCAATATGGTGTCTTCGTCGAGGGGCGACGTCGTGCGCGGGTCGATCAGCTCGACTTCGATCCCCTCTTTCGCCAGCGCTTCGGCCGCCTCATTCGAGTAATGCACCATGCGGGCGAGGGCGACGACGGTCACATCCTCGCCGTCGCGCACGATATTGGCTTCGCCAAAGGGGATCGTATAGGCCTCGTCCGGGACCTCGCAGCGCAGATCGTACATCAGCTTGTGTTCGCAGAAGATGACCGGGTCGTCGTCGCGGATCGCCTGGATGAGGAGCCCCTTTGCGTCATAAGCATTGGATGGCACGACGCATTTCAAACCCGGCACCGCAGTGAAGATGCCGTAGGGACTCTGCGAGTGCTGCGCCGCGGCGCTCCGTCCCGCGCCGATCATCGTGCGGATAACGAGCGGCGTCGTCGCCTTGCCGCCGAACATGTAGCGGAATTTAGCCGCCTGATTGAAGATCTGGTCGAAGCAGACGCCGAAAAAATCGCTGAACATCAATTCGGCGACGGGTCTGAGGCCAGTGACCGCGGCGCCAGCGGCGGCGCCCATGATCGCGCTTTCGGTGATCGGCGTGTCGATGACCCGCGCTTCGCCGAATTCACCGAAGAGCCCCTTCGTCACCCCCAGCACACCGCCATAGGCGTCGCGCTGGCCCTCGCTGCCGGCCCCGCCGGCGACATCCTCGCCGATGACGATGATCCTCGGGTCGCGGCGCATTTCCTGCCGCAGCGCCTCGTTCAGCGCCTGGCGGATCGATTTTTGCGACATGGCGCGGCTCCCTCAATACGAGGCGTAGACGTCGGTCAGGAGCGCGCTTTCGGGCGGCAATGGCGCCGCCTGGGCGATCGCGACGGCGCGGTCGATCAGCGCCGCGACCTCGCTGTCGACGGCGTCGAGTTCGGCCGCTTCCAGGAGAGCCGCCTCGGTGACGCGGGCGCGGAAATGCTTCAGGCAATCGCGCTCTTCGCGCAGAAGCCTCACCTCGTCCTTGCCGCGGTAAAGTTGTGCGTCACCCGAATGGTGGCCGTAGAAGCGGCAGGTATCGACCTCGATCGCCGACGGGCCGCCGCCCGCGCGGGCGCGCTCGACCGCCTCCCATGCGGCCTCGTGCACCGCGAAGAAATCGTCGCCATCGACCTTGACCGCGGGCAGGCCAAAGCCGCGCGCCCTCCCGGCGATGTCATGGCTGCCGACCGCGTAGCCGACCCCGGTGCCCTCACCGTACTGGTTGTTCTCGAACACGAAGACCGCCGGCAATTTGAGCACCACCGCCATGTTCAAGGCCTCGAAGGTGGTGCCCTGGTTGGAGGCGCCATCGCCTGAGAAGCACACCGCAACCTTGCCGTTGCCGAGCGTCTTCGCGGTCAGGGCGGCGCCGACCACCAAGGGCGGGCCGCCGCCGACGATCCCGTTGGCGCCGAGCATCCCCGCATTCAGATCGGCGATATGCATCGAGCCGCCTTTGCCGCCGCACAGGCCCCCGGCCTTGCCGAACAATTCCTGCATCATGCCGACGACATCGCAGCCCTTGGCGATCGAGTGGCCGTGGCCGCGATGGGTCGAGGCGATGTAGTCCTTGGGCCCGAGATGCATGCACATCCCGACGGCCGAGGCTTCTTCGCCCGCATAAAGATGGACAAAGCCGGGGATCCCGCCCTTCGAGAACTCCTCCTGCACGCGTTCCTCGAAGCGGCGGATCGTGACCATGCTGCGATACGCCCGGAGCAATTCCTCGCGGCTCATTTGCATGGCGCTCTCCCCTCTCTTCCCAATTTGACAAGAGATAGCAGCCAACCGCCACCCAAGTCACGCGTGGCCGGCGGTCCTTCGCGCCAACGCTCCCCGTCGCTACATTAGCGATGCCATACCTGAAGCTGGCTGGAGTGATACGCCTTCTGGTCGCGATAGTCGCCGTGCGACAATATCCATTCGAGCCAGCAATAGAAGATAATGAACAGATAGCGCGAGCCCATCTCCTTGATGTGCAGCTTGGAGACGCCATGCTTGCGGTTTTGCCAGGAATTTGGCAGCACCGCGTAGCGATAGCCGCGGATGACGCATTTCAGCGGCAGCTCGACCGTCAGATTGAAATGTCTGGACAAGAGCGGCTGGAGACCGGCGATGACGCTGCGCCGATACAGTTTGAAGGCGTTGGTGATGTCGTTGTAGCGCAGCAGAAACAATGACCGGATCAAGAGATTGCCGAGCCGGTTGAGAACGAGCTTGGCGAGCGGATAGTCGATGATTTGGGCGCCGCGCATGAAGCGCGAGCCGAACACGCAATCGTAGCCCTCCATAAGCTTCCGGTAGAAGCGGACCAGATCGGCCGGGTCGTCCGAGCCGTCCGCCATAACGATTCCCACAGCTTCGCCGAGCGATTCGGTCAGACCGCGACGGACCGCAAATCCGAAACCGTTCGGCGGCGGATTGTCGACATAGCGAACCTGCGGATCCTCAGCGCTGAGCGAGGCAAGCGCACGCTGGGTGCCGTCGGTGCTGTTGTCGTTGACGACCAGGATTTCGTAGTCGATCGCCGCTGCCTGCAAGGCTGCCGCGAGGCCCCGCACGGTCGCGGCGATGTGGGCTTCCTCGTTGTTGGCCGGGATGACTACGGAAAGCATCCCTGGGATGCCGGCCGCTTCCCATTCCGCGAGCGTGCGAACTTCGATCGGCATCGCGCTATCCCCCGATCGCTCTCAGTTTCCGCGGGAGCCCGTCAAGCATTTCGCCGAGGATGGCATCGCTGTCGTAGCGATAATGCCAGCCCGGATAATCGCCTTGGAAGCGCCGGACATCGGAAATCCACCAGATGTGGTCGCCGGCCCGGCTCTCGTCCGAATAGCGCCAGTTCATCGCGCGCCCGGTCAGGCGCTCGCAGGCGGCGATCGCCTCCAGCATCGAGCAGTTCGAATGCCGGCTGCCGCCGATGTTGTAGACCGCGCCCGCTCGCGGCTCTTGGATAAAATGCCAGAGGGCATTGACCATGTCCCAGGAGTGGATGTTGTCGCGCACCTGCTTGCCTTTGTAGCCGAACACCGTATAGCGCTCGCCGCTCAGCGCGCATTTGGCGAGATAGGCGAGAAAGCCGTGCAGCATGGTCCCGGAATGACCGGGGCCGGTCAGGCAGCCGCCGCGGAAAGTTCCGGTCTTCATCCCAAAATAGCGCCCGTACTCCTGAACGAGGATGTCGGCTGCCAGCTTTGACGCGCCAAAAAGGCTGTGCAGCGATTGGTCGAGGCTCATCGACTCGTCGATGCCGTGGGCGGCAAAGGGATGCTCGGGGCTGAGCTCCCAGCGCGTCTCGCCTTCGACCAGAGGCAGACGGTTGGGCGCGTCGCCATAAACCTTGTTGGTGCTGGTGAAGACGAAGACCGCGTCGGGGCAATGCAGCCTTGTGGCCTCGAGGAGGTTGAGCGTGCCGGTGGCGTTGACCGCGAAGTCGAGTTGCGGGTTGCGCGCCGCCCAATCGTGCGATGGCTGGCTGGCGGTATGGATGACCGTGGAAATCGCGCGGCCATAGCGGGCAAACGTCGCGTTCATCAGTTCCATGTCGCGGATGTCGCCGTCGATGTGGCGGTACCGCTTCACCTCGATTTCGAGGCGCTGCCGGCTCCACGCCGTGCTCGCGTCGTTACCGAAGAAGACGCGGCGCATGTCGTTGTCGATACCGACGACATCGAAACCTTGCGCGGCCAGGAAGCGGACCGCTTCCGCCCCGATCAACCCCGCCGATCCCGTCACCACAGCCACGCTCATCGCCCCAATCTCCCCGAGGCCGGCCTATTCGAGCACCGGCTCGACTGTGGCGCGGTGCTCCGTCAGCCACTCCACAACTTCATCCAAAATCATTTCCACCGAACGTTTCGGCGCCCAACCGGTCGCCTGGGTGACCGCGTCATGATCGGTGACGTAGTACGGCAAGTCGGTCGGCCGTGTCGCAGGATCCTCGGCCGGCCGCAGCGCCGCCCCGGTGCGGGCGCGGCAAAAATCTGTCAGCTCGGCGAGCGAGACGCTGCGGCCGCTTCCGCCCCCGACATTGTAACAGTGCCCGGAATGGCGGTCGAATGCGGCGATCTGCAACTGAATAAGCTCGAACAGATCGGCGATGTGCAAGACATCGCGCACCTGATGGCCCTTGCCGCCGAAGCCCGTGTATGAAAGCGCCCGGCGATAGAGATGGCACGCCGCCCACAGCACAAAGAACCCCTGGTCGACCTTGCCCATCTGCCACGGGCCGGTGATGACCCCGCAGCGGTTGACGATCGTGCGCAGGCCGAACGCGGCGTTGTACTCCTCGATCAGCAATTCCGAGGCAAGCTTGGTCGTGCCGTAGAGCGAGCGCGGCGCGGTCGTCGGGAACGCCTCGCTGATGCCGCGCTCCGACCAGCCCGGGCCGGCCTCTCCAGAAGGCAGCACAAAGCGGTTACGCTCAACCCGCAGCGGCAAGGCGCGCAACGCTGGGATCGAATAGATCCGGCTCGTCGACAGGAACACCACCGGCGTTTTATGCCGCCGCGCATAGTCGAGGCAATTGACGGTGCCGATGAGGTTGGTGTTGACCAGGTAGCGGGTGCCGCCGTCATAGCCGGCATGCACCGATGGCTCGGCCGAGCATTCGATCAAGAGGTCGCTGCAGGGCAGGCTCTCGAAGTCTTCGGGATTGCGGATATCGCCATGGACGAAGGTCACTCCGGCGTCACGCAACCGCGCCAGGGCCAGTTCGCTGCCGCGGCGGTGAAGATTGTCGAAGGCGACAACCGATGCGTCTTCCCTCTGGGCGAACATCACCGCCAGGTTCGATCCGACGAAGCCGGCCCCTCCCGTGATCAAGATCCGCATCTGCATTCGGCCGTGTGTGCTTGAGACTCCGCGCCCCAGTTTACCCGCATTTACCCGGGTTCAGCCGAAACGATATTACGCCGATATTAAATTCATCTTAACCGGCAATGCGGCGCCGGGCCCCTCAATCGGCAACTCTGGTCAACACGGATATATCGCCAAATCTTTTGATCACCCGATAATTGGCGCCGATAAACTGATCGAGCACGACGACATGGCTGCTGTGCGAACTGGCGTTCGGTTCGATGACCGTGTCGAACTCCGCATCGAGGACGATTACTGGCGGCTTTCTTTCTTTGAGTTCCGCGATCATCTCGGTTTGGACCGCGACGGAATTCTGCAAGCCGGGATCGAATTGGTGCCATTTCATGGCCGGGCGGCGCTGTGCCAGAAAATAAAAGCTCAACTCGTTGGCAAATATCTTGTCGTGCCGGCCCGCGCCGACGAATAGATAATCGCCGGGTTGCGTGATCGCCTCGACGTAGCGCACGGCGTCGAGCGTGGCAGTGCTCGCCTCGAGACAGGCAAGGCGCTCCAGCCCGGGAGGCGGGTGGCATGAGCCGTAGCCTGACCCGTTCGGGCCGGCGGAAGCGGTCTGCTCGGCCATCCAGCGCAGGTTTGCCGAGGCTTGGGCAAGGGCCATCACCAGCGGCGCGGCGGTGATATATCCCACGACCAATAGGGAGGCGGCGGCAATCGCTCCCGCGTTCTGCCTTCGGGCGAGCTGCGGACCAGCAATCGCGGCCACTAGGACCAACGAGAGGACGATCGCCATCGCCGCTTGTATGGGCGACACGCGAACAACGCCCTTGAGAAAAAAGATGATCGTAAGCACCAGCAATTGGAGCACCGCCCAACTGCGATCGTGACGCCACCCGACAAACTCCGCGCCCTCGGCCCCGCCGACGCGCCGGTTCGGCCCGATGAGGCTGAATGCCGCCATGATCGAGATCACCACCGGAAGGTATACCGACGCATCGTAAATGCCGGAAATGCTGCCGAGCCGAATCGGCGGCAACGGCAATGACCGCATCGCCGCATAATAACGGGTCGGGAAATAGACGATATCGAACCAGAAATCGCCAGTCACGCCCAGCATAACGTAAGCAGTCGCCACCGGGATTGTCGGGATCGCGCAACCGGCGGCATAAAAGAGAATGAACCTGGCCGCGCGCCGGCGCTGCGTCCCGGGCGGCAGGGCAGGCTGCAGCAGCAGGAAGACCAGGGCGACAAGCGCTTCCGCCGCGGCGACCGCGACCCCAACATCATAGCGAAACAGCGCAACCACTCCGGCGGCGATCCCCGCCCACAGTATTCCGGGTCCCGCAATCCGGCCCTCGTAGAGCGGCAGCAACAGATAGATACTGACGAGGGCAAAGAACAGCGCCGGGAAAACCGTGTATCCATAAAACCCGAGAGCCGCGAGCCAGATCAAGGACCCCAGATAGACCCGCGCCGCGAGGGACCGGTTGGCTAGGCGCGCCGCGAGCAGATAGCACAGGATTGTCGTCCCCGCCCGGATGGCGAGATCCCAGCCGCGCTCGACCAGCACCATCGGACCAAAGAGCGAGAACAGCGCCGACAGGACATAGAACTGCGCGGGCCCATAATTCGCGTAGAAGTCGCGATGAATAACGTCGCCCGCGAGCACGCGCATGGCGCCGACCAGCACGATCCCCTCGTCGTAGCCGTTGAGGGAACGCCGCATGCTGACGACGAGGAACAACGCCGAACATAGAAACAGCGCAATGGTCAGCCAGGCGGCACGGCGCCGCGATTTTCGGCCGGCCGCCGGCGACCCGGCGCTCGCAAATTCGGCCAAACGACCGGGAGCGGGTCAGCGTGAGGGGCTGGTCGCGGAGGGCTAGGCCTCGAACCCGTAGAGCCGGGCGACGTTGCCGCGGGTGATCTTGAAGATGTCCTCGGGCGAGGCGTCGGCGAAGTCGCGGGCGACGACCTCCTGCGAATTGGGCCAGGACGAGGCCTGGTGCGGGTAATCGCTAGACCACATCATGCGGTCAACGCCGATGAACTGACGGCTCTGCACGCCGACATAATCGAAGATGTAGGTCGCCCACATCTGTCGCGCGAAATACTCGCTCGGCCTCAGTTTGATCGTGAAGCCCGCAGCGGCGCGCGAACGCTCGGCGACCCGGTCCATGCGCTGCAGGTAATAGGGGATCCAGCCGACGTTGTTTTCGGCCGAGACGATCTGCAATTGCGGAAAGCGGTCGAGGACGCCGGAGAAGATGAGGACGCTGAACGACTTCTCAACCTCGTAGCCGAGGACCGTGGTGCGCATATAGCGCTCGCCCCAGTTCCACTGGCTCTCGACCCCCATGCCGGTGATGGCGTGGAGCGAGATCGGCATCTTCAATTCCTGCGCCGCAGCCCAGAACGGGTCATAGATGTCCGAGCTATAGGGCTGGTCCTGCGGCGGCGAGCACCAGATCATCGCGCCCTTGAGCCCCATTTTGGCGCAACGTTCGAGCTCTCTCGCCCCGGCCTTCGGGTCATAGAGCGAGATCATCGCGAGGCCGGCCATGTGCTTGGGGTCGTAACTGACGAACTCGGCCAGCCAATCGTTGTAGACGCGGAAGCAATCGGCCTGGAGCCCGGAATCCTTCAGCCAGAAGATGCGGAAGCCGAGCGTCGTATAGAGGACGTCGGCCTCGACCCCGTCGGCCGCGTTGTCCTTCTTGCGCTCCGCCGGATCCCAGCCGCCTGGGCGGGCGTCGGCATAGGTCGCCTGAGTGAGGAAGGTTTTCAGTTCCTCCGGGCTCTTGCCGGCGCCGAAACCGATGCCGATCGGGTGCGGCGCATATCCCTCGTAGTGAAAATAAGCGCCCTCCTTGCCCGGCGGGTTGACCATCAGCTGCGGCGCCCGCTCGCGGTATTTCTTGTCGACCCGGCTCACCCACAGATCGGGCGGCTCGTTGACATGCGAATCGGCGGAAATCAGGCGAAACTGCGTCATCTGGCGACCTCCCACAACAGCGCAGGGCTTGGCGCGCGGGCGACCGGCGCCACCGCACCCCCTTGTTGGCGCTTCGCGCCGCGAAGCGCCACCGCTTTGCAGCAGACGTGGGTGGCGCCGGATCGGCGAGCGTGTTACGCCGGTTTGGCGGAGCTCCATAATTTGGGCAGGTGACCGACCGCGTTGAATAAAATGGGCCACAATAGGTAGATGAGAACCGCCAGAAACATCTCTTCCAAGCCCTCTCCGAACGCCCACATGCCGCTGGAGGCCGATTGTTCTTCGATGATTTTGTCGATCGGAACCCCGGTGACGATCGATTGGTGAATAATCATGAGGTTACGCTTGAACACAATCACATCGTAAGAAACTTCCCACACGGCGTAAAAGAGGAATAATTCATAGGGAATGCGCAGATAGAGTTTCAGTCCGCCGACAAAACGTTGATAAAAATCACCAAGCGCCGGTGCCCGGTCTCTCAGCGTGGTCAAGATGATAAACCCGATCGGGCCGAGGACACCCAAGGCCACCCATACATACGATTGGAGTTTAGATTTCACCAAGAAGAAACAGGTCAGAAACCACAGGGCCACGATGGTTCCGAAAGACGAAAACATAACAATGTGCCGCATTACAGTAAGTATTCTGGAATTTCTCACGTAGTTGGGATGTCTTAAAGCAATATCTGGGTCGATAAATGCGAACAATATCCCTCCCAATGTGGTGACCGCCGGGATCAAGAGGAACGCCGCGATCGCGAGGACATAATACATCTTGAATATTTGGAGTATTATTTGGCAGGCTCGAAATAACACAGTGCCATTCCCGGTGCGATCGGTCATCGGAGGTGTCCCGGGGCACGGATTTTCTCACTGATCGGGCGGTAGAGCTGGATGTGCTCGTCCTTTCCGGCAAGCGGCAACAGCTGCGCCGGGTCCTTGACCACCGCGAGCCCGCACTCATCGATCGTGCGGTCGAGCCCGACCCCGCGCAGCCAGCTGACCGTGATCCCCGCCGGCAATGCGGCATCGCGCGCGTCGTGCAGCACCAGGAGATGTGCGTCTTGCGGCACCTCCGGCGTCTCGTCGAGCCCCTCCAATAAATTGCGGTGCCAGTTGGTCTGCAAACTGCGCCACTCGCCGACCGAGGCCGGGCCGCCGCGGCTGCGGTAGGCCGGGCTGTCGAAGAGCGCCGCGGAGGCGACCTCGTGCAGCGCCAGATAGGGCGCGGGCGTCGCCAGGGTCGCCTTGAAGCGCTGCGAGGCGCGGAACCCCGGTACGCTGAGCAACACCCGGATATGGGCGAGGTACCATTCGTGCCATTCCGCCTCGCGCTCGGGATGCGGGAAACCCATTTCGACCATGTAGATCACTGTCTGCTCTCCGACGCGTCGTTGATCGGCAACTGTGGGCAACTCTACGATGCGCGGCGCGGCGCAGACAAATGCCGGCGCGGCGAGTAAACTGTGCTGCGGCCACGGCGCGACGCCGCAGCCGGGAAGGAAAGGGGTGTCGTGATGCCCGACGTGAAGATGGGACGCCGCGGCGCAGCGCCGGATTTCGATGAGTTGCGGGCCGCTGCCGAAGCGCTGGTGCCGGTGCTGCGCGAGCGCGCGCCCCGCGCCGAGGAACTGCGCCGCCTGCCCGACGAGACGATCGCCGATCTGCATCGCACAGGTCTCTTCCGCATATTGCAGCCGGGCCGCGTCGGGGGGAGCGAACTGCCGTTCCGCTCGATCGTCGAACTGGTCGCGGTCATTGGCCGAGGTTGCGGCTCGACCGCCTGGGTCCTGGCCAACCTCGCCGCGCACCATTGGCTCCTCGGCATGTGGGCGCCGCAAGCGCAGGACGAGATCTGGGGCCAGTCGCCCGACAATCTGATTGGCTCGGCGCTGATCTTCCCACGCGGGCGCGCCCGGCGGGTCGATGGCGGCTACCGCGTCACCGGGCGCTGGCCCTATTCGAGCGGGATCGACGCCACGGCGTGGAACATGTTCGGCGCGATCGTCAATGACGAGGAAGCCGGGGTCACCGAGCCGCGCATTTTCCTCGTGCCGGCGAGCGACTACACGATCATCGACACCTGGCACGTCATCGGCCTCTCGGGCACGGGCAGCAAGGACGTCGCGGTCGAGGACGTGTTCGTCCCCGATTATCGGAGCCTCGCGGTCGGCCAGATCACCGGCGGCCCCAACCCGGGGAGCGGGGTCAATCAATCGATCCTCTACCAGCTCCCAGCCGTCAGCCTTTTCGCCTTCTGCATCGCCGGCGTTTCGCTCGGCATCGCACAGGGTGCGATCGAATATTTCGCCGAGACGACCCGCACCCGGATCAGCAACTATACCGGGCGCAACCTCGCCGATTTCAACACGCTCCAGGTCCATCTCGCCGAGGCAGCGGCGATCGCCGACGCGGCGCAGGCGGTCATGCTCAGCGATTGCGACGAAGCCGAGCGGATCGTCGCCGACGGCGGCGTCCCCAGCCTCGAGCAGCGTGCCCGCTACCGCCGCGACGGCGCCTATGCGGCGACCCTTTGTACCAAGGCGGTCGATGTCCTCTTCACCGCATCCGGCGGCGGCGCGATCTACGCGCGCAACCCGCTGCAACGCGCCTTCCGCGATGTCCATGCCGCCAACGCGCATTACACGCTCAACTGGGACATCAACGGCGCGACGTACGGGCGCGTCGCGCTCGGCCTGTCGCCGGATGCGACACTCTAAAACGCCAAGTCGAACGCAAAGTCGAGGCAGAACCGTGTCAAAGGATATCCCGGGCAGCCATCAGGCTGATGTGCACAGCACCTCGGCCGAGGGCTTCAACGCCCGCGAATTGCGCAACGCGCTCGGCTCGTTCGGCACCGGGGTCACCATCGTCACGACGCGCAGCCGCGACGGCAAGCTGCACGGGATGACCGCGAATTCCTTCACCTCGGTGTCCTTGAACCCGCCCTTGGTGCTGTGGTCGAGTTCGCTTTACGCGCAGAGCCTGCCGGCCTTTCAGGAAGGCGGGCATTTCGTCGTCAACATCCTCGCCTACGACCAGATCGAATTGTCCAACAAGTTCGCCAAGCAGAGCGATGACAAGTTCGTCAATGTCGACCACATCATCCCTGACAGTGGCGCCCCGATCATCATCGGATCGGCGGCGCATTTCGAGTGCCGCAACGAGTTCCGCCATTACGGTGGGGACCACATCATCTTCATCGGCCATGTCGAGCGCTTCGCCTATACCGACAAGCCGACGCTCCTCTTCTGCCGCGGCAAATACATGCGCGGCGAACCGATCCAGCAAGCCTGAGAGGCTGACCACCATGCTCACCAACGCACAACGCGCCGCCTATGACCGCGACGGCGTCATCGTCGTCCCGGACGTGTTTTCGCCGGCCGAGATAGAGGAATTGCGCCGCGTTACCGACGGGTTCGTCGAGCGCGCGGCGCGGGTCGACGCCAATGACGAGATTTACGACCTCGAAGACTCGCATTCCGCCGCCGAGCCGCGGGTGCGCCGGCTGAAGACGCCGCACCTCCATGACCCGGCCTATTTCCGCGCCAGCCGCAACGCCAAGATCGTCGCGATCCTCAGGGACCTCTGGGGCAGCGTGCGATTTGACACCGGCAAGCTCAACATGAAGTCGGCGGGGTTTGGGGCGCCCGTCGAATGGCACCAGGATTGGGCGTTCTATCCGCACACCAACGACGATCTCGCCGCGGTCGGCATCATGCTCGACGATGTCGATATGGAGAACGGCCCGATGCTCGTCGTGCCGGGCAGCCACCGGGGCCCGATATACGACCATCACGGCCCGGACGGCCGGTTTTGCGGCGCGATTGCCCCGACCCGTTGCGATCTCGACCTGTCGCGCGCGCTGCCGTGCCTCGGCAAAGCGGGGTCGGTGACGGTCCACCATGTCCGCGCGGTACACGGCTCGGCGACCAATTTCTCGGGACGCGAGCGCCGCTTCCTTCTCTACCAATACCGTGCCGCCGACGCCTGGCCGCTCCTCGGCTTCAAGGACGGGATCGACAAGTTCAACGAGCTGCTGCTCGCCGGTGCCCCAACCATCGAACCGCGCCTCGCGCCGGTCCCGGTGCGCCTGCCGCTACCCCCGGCCGAATACCAGGGCTCGATCTACGAGAACCAGCGCGCCAGCGACCACCGCTATTTCGCGACCGCCGAACCGGCCCGCGCCGCCGCGGAGTAGTCGCCTAAGGAAGCGTCTCCGACCGCGTGTAGCGGCGCCAGGCGCTCATCTGCACGGCCGAAGTGAGGCAGTGCACGACGACCGGCCGGGTCTTGACCGCGAAGGCGCGGGCGATGCCGCCCTCGATCTCAGATTCGTTCTTGATCGTGATCCCCTCGGCGCCGAAGGAGCGGGCCCAGGTCGCGAAATCGGGGTTGGTGAGGCGGGTGCCCGCCATGAACGGCCGCTCGGGATAGCGCACATAGGAATGCATGCCGATCGTGCCGTACATCCCATTATCCGAGATGATCATGATCGGATTGGCGCCGTACTGAAACGCGGTGGCGATCTCGTTGCCGGTCATTAGCGCCCCGCCGTCGCCGACAAAGGCGACCACCTGCGTCCCCGGCCGGCGCAATGCCGCCGCGACCGCCATCGGCACGCCCGACCCCATCGCGCCAACGACCGAGGACAAAAACACCTGGCTCTGGCGGAACCCGATATAGCGGTGGACAAAGCTGCCGAAATTGCCGGCGTCGGTCGTCACTGTCGCGTCGGGCGCCAAGTGTTTGTCGACCTCGCAAACGATCGCCGCGAAATTGATCCCGTCACTGGTCGGTTCCCATTCCTTGGCAAGGAGGTTGTTGTGGATCGCGTTGAGCCCAGCAACCCAACCCCGGCGCTTCTGCGCGTCCGCCGGCGCGCCGCGCAGCAATAGCGCCTTTACGACCTCGTGCGGGTCGCACGGCATGCCGAGCTCGGGGCGCCACACCCGGCCGACCTCGTTGGGGTCGGGCCAGACATGGACAAACGGCAGTTGCGGCGTCGGCGCCTTCGGGAAGCTGTAGGACTGGCTGACCGTATCGGTCATCCGCTCGCCGAGCGCGACCATGAGGTCGGTCTTCTTCATCTCGCCGATCAGCGCCGGCGGCACCCGGATCCCCATGTACCCGCCGAAATTGGGGTGCTTCGCATCGAAGAGTTGCGGCCGGCGGTGGGTCGGGCTGATCGGCAGCACCCATTCTTCGGCGAGGCGGTTGAGGTCTGAGAGTGCCGCCTTGTCGTGCACCGCATCGGCCAGCATCGCGCCGCCGACCAGCACCAGCGGGCGCTCCGCGATCCTCAGCATCTCGGCGAGGCGGTCGAGATCGGCGGCGCGCGGCCCAGCGACAACGCGCGGCCGCGGGCCATCGAGCTCGGCCTCGGTCTCCTCGTCGAAGATGTCCTCGGGGAGGATCACCGCGACCGGCCCCGGCGTCCCGCTTTCGGCTAGGTGAAAGGCGCGGGCGATGGCTTCCGAGGCCTGTTCGGGCGTCCCCACCTCGATCACTTCTTTGGTCACATCGGAGAGGAGGCGCGAATAGTTCTGTTCCTGCAACGCGCCGCGCCCGACATCCTGGCGCTCGACCTGGCCGACCAGCATGACGACCGGGGTTGCGTCGTGATAGGCCGAGTGGAGCGCCACCATCGCGTTCGAGAGGCCGGGCCCGCGCGACACCACCGCAACCCCGGCGCGGTCGCGCAACCTGCCGTCCGCGACCGCCATATAGCCGGCGCCGCCCTCGTGCCGGCAGACGACGACGCGGATCGAGTTGCGCTCGATGAGCGCGCTCGTCAGCCCGATATAGCTCTCGCCGGGGACGCAGAAGATCTGGTCGACATCATGCGCTTCGAGGCTCTCCGCCAGCAGGCGGGCGACGGTGCGGCTCATTGGGGACAAATCCTTCGATCCGGAACGAGCTGAGGGATACAGGAACTTGCCATGTCTCGGAAGCCGCTATCGGCGCTGCGCGATCCCACTTGCCGCGACGCCGACAGGGTGCCAGCCTTTGCTCTGTCAGTGCTGAAAAGGCAGCCGGAGAGACCACAATGGAACTGCGCGTCGAGCAACTCGCCGGGAATGTGACGCGGGCCATCCCGGTCAGGCGCTGGGACGTCAGCGGGGCGGCGCAGATCGACCTACGCTTGAGCGCGGTTTCCGGGTCCGGCCGGCCGCTCATCATCGATTGCGCCGAGGTCAGCTATTTATCGTCGATGGGCATCCGCTCGATCGTGATGAGCGCCAAGGCGACCCGCCTCAAGGGGGCCGCGCTGGTGTTGCTGTCACCGGCCCCAAATGTCGAAGCGGTCTTGACAGCTTCCGGGATCGACACGCTGATCCCGATCCATCACGATTTCGCCGAGGCGCTGCTGGCCGTAACCGCGCAAACGCCTTAGGTCCGCCGAGGGAGGATCATCCGATGGAAATAGAGGCCGCCGTTTTTCGCAAGGTGCTGGAGCCGCTGACGATCGAGGCGGTCGATATCGACAAACCCTGGGGCCGCGAAGTCCTGGTGCGCACCGTCGCGACCGGGGTCTGCCACAGCGACCTCCACGTCGTCGACGGGCAGGGCCGCTTCCCGCTCGACCGGCCGATCGTTTTGGGCCACGAGGGCGCCGGCATCGTCGAGGCGGTCGGCGCCGAGGTGACGAGTGTGCGGGTGGGCGACCATGTGGTGGCCTGCCTCTCGGGCTTCTGCGGCAGTTGCCCGCAATGCCTCAGCGGTCATCCGAATTTATGCACCGGCGGCATCGTCGCGCGGCCCGACACCGCCGCGCCTCGCCTGTCGCAAAAAGGCCAGCCGGTGCGCCAGTTCATCGCCATTTCGAGCTACGCCGAGAAGATGCTGCTGCATGAGAATTCGCTGGTGAAGATCGATCCCGCCATCCCGCTCGACCGCGCCGCCCTCGTCGGCTGCGGCGTCCTGACCGGGGTCGGCGCAGCGTTGCGCAGCTCGGGGCTGCAAGCCGGGCAGACCGTCGCCGTCTATGGCTGCGGCGGGGTTGGTCTCTCGATCATCCAGGGCGCGCGGATCGGCGCGGCGCGCCGGATCATCGCCGTCGACATGTTCGCGTCGAAGGCGGAGATGGCAAAGCGGGCCGGTGCGACCGATTTCGTCAATTCGAGCGAAGACGACCCGGTGAAGGCGGTGCGTGCGTTGACCGGCGGCCTCGGCGTCGATCACGCCTTCGAGGCGGTCGGCAATGCCAAACTCTGCCGCCAGGCGATCGAATCCCTCGCGATCCGCGGCACCGCGACGATCGTCGGCGTGTTGCCGCCCGACGCGACGATCGAATTCCCGTGGATGGCGATCCGCCCGGAATGCAAGGTGCAAACCTCGCGCATGGGCTCCAACCGCTTCCGCATGGATATCCCGCTCTACCTCGATTTCTACCGCCAGGGCCGCCTCGACCTCGACAGCATGGTGACCAAGCGCGGCCACCTCGGCGACATCAACGAAGCCTTCCGCGCGATGAAGGCCGGCGAGGTCGCAAGGACGGTGCTGACATTCGATTGAAGCGGGCACTGATTTCCGTCGAGACGTGGCCCAAATTATCGAAACTCGGAACCAACGGCCGCGCAGGCGGGCGGACGCGGGCGTTGCGGCCGAGATGCCGGGCAGCATCTATCGCTACGTTCTGACGACGAGCGGTTGGCACCAGCTCGGCCTGGTGGGGCTGACCATCGCGGTATTCCTCCTCGAAATCGTCCCGCTCGAATTGCAGCGCCGGGTCGTCAACGACCTCGTCAAGGACCGGGATTTTTGGTGGATCATCGAGCTCTGCGGCGTCTACGCCGGCACCGTTCTGGTCCAGGGGGGGACCAAGCTCGTCCTCAACATCTATCGCAGCTGGGTCAGCGAGCGGGCGACCCGCGATCTGCGCCGCCGGGTGCATGTCCTGGTCAGCTCATCCTCCGCCGCCTCTTCGACGCTGGAGGCGGAGGGGGTGCAGGCCTCGATGATCGTCGCGGAAGTCGAATCGATCGGCGGGTTTGTCGGCGAGAGCGCGTCCGAGCCCCTGCTCCAGGGCGGCATCCTGTTGTCCGTCTTGGCCTATATGATCCATGTCGATTTCTGGATGGCGGTGACGGCGTTCCTGCTCTTCGTCCCCCAGCTGGTGTTTGTTCCCTTGATGCAGGGCGCGATGAACCGGCGCACCCGCGCGCGGGTCCAGATCATTCGGCGGCTCAGCGTCAGCATCGTAGAGGGGGTCAGAGGCGACGCTGCGCGCGACCGCAGCGACGACGAGCGCATCCAGCACGTATTCGAACTCAACATGGGGATCTTCCGATTGAAGTTCTCGATGAACTTCCTGATGAACCTGAGCACTCAGCTTCAGATCATTGGCGCGCTCCTTGTCGGCGGATGGGCGGTCTTTACCGATCGGCTGGAAGTCGGCGGTGTCGTCGCGTTCATCTCGGGGATCGGCCGGATCACCGACCCGTGGGGCGATCTGGTCAACTACTTTCGCGACGTCAACATTGCCCAGGTCAGATACGCTCTGGTGCGCGACGCGATCAACCAACAGGCGCAGGACTCGGCGCCCGGCGAGACCCTTCCGGTTGGGATCGCTGACGGCGCTTGACCCGTCAGCGCGTCAGGCGCCAGCCGACCTCCTTGGCGAAGTCCTCGAAGAAGTCGACATCGTAGGCGCGCTCCGGCGCCGCGCGAACCCGCTCGTCGATCTCCTGGGCGTCCCTTCCGACCAGGATACGCCAGCGATCCGCCTTGACGCCGTCGAGGATGATTCGAGCCGCTTCGGCCGCGCTGGTCGGCGCCTCCTCGAGAAAGCGCCGCTCGCGCTCGGCCACCCGGCTGCGGATGTCGTCATCCGAAAGCCCTGCGGCATCACGGCCCATCGACGCGAAGCGCTCGCGCGCCTGAGCGATCTGGCGCGCATCGATCGCATCGTCCTGGTTGCCGCTCTGGATCTTGCGCGAATTGATCGGGATCGAAGTTCCGATGTGGCCGGGCATCACCACTGAGCATTTGATGTGCGGCGCGTTCAGCCGCAGATCGGTGATCAGCGCCTCGGTGAAGCCTTTGACCGCGAATTTCGCGGCGCTGTAGGCGGTGTGCGGTACGCCCGGCCCGACCGATGCCCAGAAGCCGTTGATGCTGCTGGTGTTGACGATGTGGCCTTCCTCGGCCTTCTGCAGCATCGGCAGAAAGGCGCGGGTGCAGTGATAAACCCCGCCCCAGCAGATGTTGAAGGTGCGCTCCCACGCCTCGCGGGTATTGGCGATCATGCTGCCGCCGCCGCCGATCCCGGCATTGTTGAAGAGGAGGTGGATCCGGTCGGTCTGGTGCTGCTCCCCGACCTCGCCCTGAAACCGCGTGACCTGCGCCTCGTCGGCGACGTCGGCGACATGCGTCGTGATGCGGAGGCCCTGCGGCACGCCCGCCGCTTCGCACAGCCCCCGGGTCTCCGCCATCCCGGCTTCGGAGACGTCGCACATCGCGACATTGCAGGCCTCCGCGACCAGCTGGCGGACGAGCTCGCGCCCCATCCCCGAGCCGCCGCCCGTCACCACCGCGGTTCTTCCGGCCAAGATCTTCATTTGCCGCCCTCCCCGTTTTTCGCGATCGCCGCCGCGACGCTGCTGCGCCATGGTATAAACCCATCACGCCGGGCGGAACATCGACGTCCGCGCGCACCATTGCTGAGGCCGAGGACAGATGCTGACCACCACCAAAGACCTGATCCTGCCGACCGCGATCACCGGCTCCTATCCGCGCCCGTTATGGTACGACGCCAACCTCGAGGGCCGCTCATTCAAGACGATGATGGGCGACTCCCTCTTCCGCGAGCAGTATCTCGACGCCGTCGCGGCCATCATCAACGCCCAGGAGGCGGCCGGGCTCGACATCGTCACCGACGGCGACAGCCGTTTCGACCTCGCGGTCGGCGGCAAGTCGTGGTTCTTCTATCCGATCGAGCGCCTGACCGGCGTCAACGGCCACCGCGACACCTCGCGCGGCTGGATGCAGCGCCACGGGCTGAAGCCCGGCAAGATCCTCTGGGAGGTGCAGGAGGCCTATCAGCCCGGCATCGTCACCGAGAAACTCGGCCGCGGCCCCCTCGAATACGCCGCGATCTGGGAGGTCGCGCGGCTTTCCGACAAGCCGGTCAAGTTCGGCGCGATCTGCGCCCCGGCGCTGGCCAGCATGCTGTGGGACGAGCACTACCACGACGACAAGGCGATGGTGCTCGATCTCTGCGACATCATGAACGCCGAGTTCAGGGAACTGGCCGCCGCCGGCTGCCCGGTCATCCAGGTCGAAGAGCCGCGCCATCATGGCCTCTCGACCCTCCCCACCTGCACCGACCAGGACCTCGAATTCCAGACAGCGGCCTTCAACCGCCAGCTCGCCGGGGTCGAGGCGGAAGTCTGGGTTCACACCTGCTGGGGCAATCCCAACCAGCAGCGCGTCTACTGGGAGGTGCCGAGCTACGAGCGCGCGCTGCCGCATCTCCTCCAACTGAACTGCGACGTCATCACCTTCGAATGCGCCTCATCGGACGGCCGTGACCTCGCGCTCTTCGGCAAATACAAGACCGACAAGAAGATCGGCATCGGCGTCGTCAGCCACTGCAACACGATCGTCGAGCCGGCCGAGCATGTCGCCGGCCTCATCCGGAAGGCGCTCGAATACATCCCCAAGGAGCAGCTGGTCATCACCACCGATTGCGGCTTCGGGCGCGAGGGCCTGTCGCGCCGCATCGCCTACTATAAATGCGTGGCGCTGGTCGAAGGCACCAACATCGTGCGCCGCGAACTGGGCCTCCCCGAAGCCCACATCCGCGCCGCCGACCCGCGGCTCTATTTCGCCACCGCGGGTCGGGACTAGCGCAGGGGACCCTTACTCACTTCGCCGCGGCGGCGAGCTTGTCCTGGGTCTTTGTCTCGAAGTCGCTGAAGTCGTGGCGCTCGAGCAGCTGCTCCGACGGCTCGCCGGCGGTGCGGTTGACCATGCGCCCGCGTTTCACCGCCGGTCGCGCCCAGATCTGCTCGGTCCAGCGGATCACGTTCTTGTAATCCTGCGCGCTGATGAATTCGCCGCCGCCATACGAGTTGAACTTCACCAGCCCGCCATACCACGGCCAGATCGCCATGTCGGCGATCGTGTAGGCGGGGCCGGCGACGTATTCGCTCTCCGCCAGGCGGCGATCGAGGACGTCGAGCAGGCGCTTCGTCTCCATCGTGAACCGGTCGATCGCGTATTCGATCTTCACCGGCGCGTAGGCGTAGAAATGGCCAAAGCCCCCGCCGACGTAAGGCGTGCTACCCATCTGCCAGAACAGCCACGACAGGCATTCCGCGCGCGCCGCAGTTTCGGTCGGCAGGAACTCCCCGAACTTCTCGGCCAGATACACGAGGATCGCGCCCGTTTCGAAAACGCGGATCGGCTTCGGGCCGCTGCGGTCCAAGAGCGCCGGGATCTTGGAATTCGGATTGATCGCGACAAAGCCGCTGCCGAACTGGTCGCCGTCGCCGATCTTGATCAGCCAGGCGTCGTACTCGGCGCCCTTATGCCCGAGCGCGAGCAGCTCTTCGAGCATGATCGTGACCTTGACGCCGTTGGGCGTGCCGAGCGAATAGAGCTGCAACGGGTGTTTGCCGACCGGCAGCTCCCTCTCGAACTGCGCACCGGCGGTCGGCCGGTTGATGTTGGCGAACCGGCCGAGGGCCGGCTTGTTCGTCCAGACCTTGGGCGGCGTGTATTCGGGCGTGTCGGTCATCCTCGAACTCCTGGGCGTTACGGGCGCACGCGGATGCTGCGCGCGATCGGTTCATCTTACACGATAGCTCGCCCGCCAGGTCAAACGGCGCCTGGGACAATTGGAGCGCCGATCGGATAGGCTGCGGTCCATCATCATCCGCGGAGGGCCCTATGGTCGCCATCAAATCGGTCGCCCATTTCAGCATTCCGGTCAGCGATGTCGAGAAAAGCACCGGGTTTTATACCGAGATCGTCGGTTGCCGGCATCTCGACACGGTGGAGCAGGGGACGATGGCCTTCTTGGACGCGGCCGGGACCTGCCTCATCCTCGTCAAGCGCGATCCGCCGATCAACGCGATGGCGGAGAACCACGGCGGGGTGCATCACGCCTTCGCCGTCGCGCACGAGGAATACGCGGCCGCGCTCGACCATTTGCGCGCCAAGGGGGTCGAGATCACCTTCGAGGAAGACCGCCAGGGTGGCGTCATCAACGGTCCGCGCGCCTATTTCCATGACCCCGACGGCACGGTGCTGGAATTCATCGACCTGACCAGCTATGCCGGCGCCACCACCTGAGGGGCGCATCCGATCAGCTTCAACCCCCGCTATCGTCATCCCCGGGCTTGTCCCGGGGATCCACGTGGATGGCCGGGTCAAGCCCGGCCATGACGGATGATGGGGGCGCTTGGACACGAACGAATTCTGATTTGAGGGGGAGGACGATCATGGCGGCAAAGTCCTACGTTATTGCGCTCGAAGAGCATTATCAGGACGCCGAGGTGAAGGGGCACACCGGCGGACCGGGGACCGGCGGCGCGGCGGGTGGCCTCGAGGAGCGGCTCGACGATCTCGGCGCCCTGCGCCTCAGGGAGATGGACGAAGCCGGCATCGACTTCCAGGTGCTGTCGCATTCGATCCCCGGCCTCCAGGGGGTCGACGCCGCGACCGGCGTGCCGCTGGCGCGCCGCGTCAACGACCGGCTCTACGCGGCGGTGCAGCGC
>JBARKH010000356.1:0-24326 GCA_049801295.1 Allostellaceae bacterium
CTTCTTTGCCGGCTGCTTTGGGGCGCGACGGCCGCCGCGCGCCGGAGACCCATCCCGATGCGCCTCCCTGCCGGCAGGACGACGCGCGGGTTGCGCCGGCGGGCTGGCCAGCAACAGGCGCTTGCAGGCATCGTAGACCTGGGCCGGCTCGAGCTGCCGCAAACAAGCCAGACTGCGGGGGCAATCCTCGGTCTTCGACAGGTAGCAGGGCGAGCAGGCGACCGCGCGGACGACGGCAATCGCCGCTCGACCCACCGGGCCCCATTCCAGTACGTCCACCGTGCCGCCATGGATGCCAACCGTCGGCACCCCGAGAGCCGCGGCCAGATGCTTGGGTCCGCTATCGTTGCCGAGGAACAGCGACGCCCCGGCAAGGAGCCCAGGTAGTTCGGCGAGGGGGACCTTGCCCACCAGCGAAGTGGCGGCCGCCGGATGCCGCAGACGGCCAAGGATGGCCGCGGCGACCGCTTCCTCGCCCTCGACGCCGATCAGAACCGCGCGTGCGCCATCTGTCTCGGCGAGCCGGTCGATGACCGCGGCGAAATACTCGATCGGCCATTGCTTGATGTCTTCCCCGGCGGCCGGATGGACGCAGACCAGCGGCCCCGATGCGGCGGCGTTTTGCGTCGGCGCGGCAGCCAGCGACACAGTCGACGGGCGTCCGGAGATCAGAGCGTGGTCGGCGTCACAGGCCGCGGCAATCGCATCGACCAGATCGACGAGGTCGTCAGCAACATGCTGGCGCTTACGCACCTTGATCGGGTCGCCGGTCCATTCGAGCGCGACGTCGAGCCAGCCGAAATGATTGTAAAAATCAAATCCCGCCAGCCAGCGTGCGCCGCTGTGCTGCAATACGGGCCGGGTCTCCGGGTGCTTGCGCAGGTCGACCGCGAGATCGAACCGCTCCACCGAGAGGCGCCGGCCCAATTCCCGCCAATCTTCGGCGGGATGCGCGATTTCCCCGTCTGCCGAGCACGGGTGAAAGAAATCGAACTCGATACTCGCGTCGACGCCCGGCTCCAACGCCCAGACCGGCTGCGATGCTCGCGAGGTCAGGACCGAGATGCGGGCCTCGGGAAAAGACTGCTTGAGACGCCGCACCGCAGGAAACGCGAGGATGCAATCACCGATGTGATCGAGCTTGACGACAAGGATCCGCCGGATTTCGTCGCGCCGGAGCGTCGGCCGGCCGCTGACCACCAGCTGGGTCGGCTCCGCATCGATGGCAAAGTCGTCGTGGTCTTTCGAAAGGTGCGGATTGAAATAAGGATCGCCGGCGAGGAAGAGGTTCCGCCACCGTGCGTCGAATACGGCGGCGTCGTAATCGTCTTCGAGCGCGGCCCGGCTGATCGCCTCGTGGTGAATGAGGGTGGCATGCGGGGTGTAGACGGTGAGCCAGCCCTTGTCGCGGGCCCGCAGGCAGTAATCGAGGTCGTTGTTGACGATCGACTGCGTCTCGTCGAAACCGCCAAGCGCGTCGAAGGTCTCGCGCCGGGTCACCAGACAGGCGCCGGTGACCGCGATGACGTTGCGCTGGGTCAAAGACAGGCCGAAATATCCGGGATCTTCTGCCGCCGCGTAGCGGAAGGCATGGCGGGCATAGCCGATCGCGGCGACGAGAAAGATGCCGGCATGCTGGACCCGCCCGTCGGGATATAAGAGGCGCGGTCCGACGACCCCGACCTCCGGCCGCTGCGCGTCTTCGAGCAGCGTGTCGAGCCAGTCGGGGTCGATCATCTCAATATCGTCATTGAGAAACAGCAGAAACTCGCCGCGCGCGGCTGCCGCCCCGAGATTGCAAATTCGCGAGAAGTTGAAGGGCCCCGCAGAGTCGATGACCCTGATGCGCGGTTCGCGCGAGAGCGTCTCTAGATAGGGAAACACTTCGGGCCGCGTCATCGTATTGTAGAGGATGATCAGCTCGAAATTCTGGTAGGCGGTGCCTTCGAAAAGGCCAGCGATGCAGGTGCTCAAGATCCCGACATTGCCACCCGTCGGCATGATGACCGAGACCAGCCCCGGTTTTGTGAGCGCGCGTTTCACCCGGTAGGTCCCGGGAACCAATCCGTTGCGGATTTCGCCGGAGATGCCGCGCCGCGCGAGCATCCGCTCCAGCGCCTGTTTTCCTTGTGCAGGGTCCTCGCCGTCATCTGCCGCGCGCTCGCACAGCACCGCGGGGATGTGCTGGACCTTCTTCGCCGCCTCGGTGCAACGCAGCGCCAGATCGTATTCGCCGTGTGCCAGCAACAACTCGGTCGGGCCGGTGACGGATTGCAGCAGAGCGGCGGGCGCACACCATAGCCGCCCGACGTAATTGGCGGACAGCATCAGGTCGGGCGACCATTGCGGTTTGAAAAAGGCTTCGACCGCGCCGGAGGCTGGATTGCGGGATCGCTCGTCGCTGTAGAGAAAATCCGCGTCGGCATGGACCGCGGCGGCAATCGCCATTTCGAAAAAAGCGTCGACACCGAGTTCATCGCCCGCCGACAGCACGGTGAAAAACACCTCGGCGTCCGAGGCGCCGGCACTCGAAGCGATATCGGCGAGGGCGCGGGGGGCGAGATTGCGACAAATTTCGGCCCGGTCGTCCAATGCCGGCCGGCCGGCGAGCAGCCGATCGTGGATCGCGCCCAACTTGCTCCCCGCCCGCTGCGGCACGATCACAAGCCGCCAGTTCGGATAGGCCTGAGCCGCGAGCGAGTCGATCGTCGCGCCGGCGCTGTGCAGCGACGCCTCATCCTCTTTGACCCTGAGCATGACGACGAACAGCGGATGCCGGCCGCAGCGCTCGAGAAGGCGCCGATTGAGGTCGATTTCGGCCTCCCCCATCTTGCGCCGCAGCGTCCACGGCCCGGATGTGGCGGAGAGGTCTTCGACGGCGATCGCGAACTCGGTGTTCGTCGTAACGCCGGCCTGGTCGCGCAGGGTGACGCCGACCTTGTGATTGCCTTTGGGGAGGATGCGATGCGGCAGCAATGCCTGGAAACCGCTCGTGAGCGCGTCGGCCCGGTCGGAGAATTCGGCCTGGACGTCCAGCCGCCGCAAGCCGCATTCCGCGAGCGCCGTTTGCGTGCCATCGAGGGTGATTTCGATCGCCGCGATACCGGCTTTCGCCAGGGCCCAACCGCCGATTTCCAGATTGCCGCGAACCGGCGCCTCGGCCGCACCGTCGATCACATAGGGGCTGTCGATGTGCAGCAGAAGATCGGGATCTCCGACCGTCTGCGCGACGCCGGACCGCCGCTCCGCGCGCGCGACGACGGGAACGCGAGCTTCCTCGATTATTCGATCGTCCCGGCGTATCCGAACGGTGATCAGGTGCTCTCCCGCGACCGCTTTCCGCGCCTGTGCCGCAAACGCGAAGCCCGCCTGCCGGGCATGGGCGAGAGCGGGGAACAGGTTGCCCACATCGGGACGTTCCAGGCCTAGATCGGCGTGCCCTACCGCCTTGCCGTCGAGCAACACGGCAATGCTCTGGGCCGAAGATCCGCAGACGGCCCACCCCTTGACCACAAGCTGCCCGGCGGTCGTCAAATTGATCTGGTCGCAATGATACTGGAGGCCCGGATCGGGCACCGTCGCCTTGGCGCTCACTCGCGGTATTGCCACCTCGGCCACCGCTTCGCGCGAGATCCCGGTGCGCGCGGTTGCCCTGATCGCGATCGTCTTGCGGCCGGAACCGTGCCGGCCGACAGCGGCGACGAGCGCAAAGCCGGCAAACCTTGAATTCGGGTAATCAGGATGCAGCTTCTCGATATCGGCGCGTGTGTGGCCGAATTCCGCTACGCCGATGCGCGCGCCGTCGATGAAGGCGTCCACCGCCTCGATCTGGACGCGGCAGACAACCCAGCCTCGGATGCGCAGGATCCCGGCGGGGTCGACGGCCGCCTCGTCGATGTGGAGGCGCATCAGCGCCGCATCGGGATCTGGCATGCCGGCACGAGCCTCGTGCGCCGGGGCCACCATGCCCGCCGTCACCCCTTGCGGCGGGATCTCGACGCGCAGCGGATGGTGGCCGAGCTCCCCGTCTTGCGTGCGTACGGTCAAGAGCGGCTCGATCACGCCGCTCGTCGAGCTCGGCAAGTCGCATGCCAGAATAAAGCCGCACTGCGCGGCGGCGGCGCGGTCCGGATAGAGCCGGGCGACCTCCGGTCGCGCCAGGCCGTAAGTGGCGGTGCCGGCGACAGTGCCGTCGAGCGATGCGATGATCTCATCGATCGGGGCGGCCGCCAGCGCCCAGCCGCTGACCGAGAGCCGCGAGTTTCCATCGGGGAGGCCAATGACCCCGAGCGAGTCGATCGCGACCAGGATCGGCGGCCTGCCCGAGCGATCACCCGTGGGGGCGCGCCGGTCGGCGGCGACCTCGCGGACCGCGTGGTCGGGCCGCGTCTTGAAACCGCGCGCAGCGCCGATCCGGAGGTAATGCAGCAGCGGGTTGTCCGGCTCTTCGCCCCGGAGGTTGCATTGTTCGAGGTAAAACCGGCTGTCGAAATCGGCACTCGGATTGCGGCCCTCGCGCGCGCCCTCTTCCAGATAATGGACCAGCGGATCGATATTGCGGTCCGCGACATCCTCGTAGGTCGCCAGATAGTACTGGGCGTCAAAGAGCCCGGATTTCCTGACCTCCTCGTAGGCGCTGAACAGTTCTTCCATCAGGTGTCCCGGGCGGCCGACCGCATTACACGAGCCGCCGCAGCGATCGTGAGGGTCGCGCGAGAACCGGCATCCTTACCCTTGCGCGGCAGCGGATTCAAGAAAGGGGCCCGCCGCCGGCCGCCCTCACCGAACGGGGTAATGCGTCGTCAGCTTCTGGCCGCCCATCTCGACCGGATCGGCGTCTATGAGGATGAAGGCGAAGACGGCGGGGCCGGGCCCCGTCGGGACCCAGGCGTGCATCGTGCCGCGCTGGACGCAAATGTCGCCCGCCTTCATGTGCACGGTCTTGCCGTCATCGAGTTCGAGATCGCATTCGCCCGAGAGGAGGATCGCGTAATCGAGCGTCTCGGTGCGGTGCATGAATTTGGGGCCGCCCGGGGGAAACTCGACGACCCGGCAGACATTGCCGCCGCCCGTGCCGACATAATTGTGGCGGACGACAAAGCCCTTCTTCTGCGCCTCGGCCGCCGCACCCTCCGAATTATCGACCGGCATCTTGTCGGCCGACCAGATCTCGACCCGCCCGGAAATCCCAGGGCGCGAGGTTACTTCGCCATTCAGCCGCTCGTCGCTGGCGACGATGGCCTTGCCGTTCCGGTCGTGCCCGGTGACGATGCGCCGTACTTCGAATGCCATGACTATCCTCCCGATCAGGCGTTTGGCGTTGCCCGAGCCATCCTAGCGCGGGCGAAATTCCCTGCGAGCAGGGAATTTTTTTCGGCGGCGCCGCGAAATTGCCGATAACCCATTGGCTTAGTTCGAGTCTGCCCGGGGACGGTGGTGCCGGAGGAGGGAATTTTCTTCGGCTTCGCAGGGAATTTTTTACAGCGAGCAGGGAATTTGCAAGGGATATCGTATTAGCATCTTCTCTTAAACACGAAATTGCTGTAACGAGAACGATATGATTATCCGGCAAACCGATGTCAAGCGGCCGCCGGTATCTCTCCGACGACGCCTTCGCGCCGATTCCGGCCGTTGCCGACTCGATCCGGCAACAGCAAGGTAAGAAACCTGCGTCACGCCCGTGGCTATAAGGGCCGGTCCTGCTCGCCTCACTTTCTAGAGGCGCAAGCAAGCCCTGCCCCAGCCGGCGCGCGCCGCGAGGTCCTAGAGCGATTCTGAAGGTCACTGGCCCGTGTTTGCCCTCGGCCGCTCCCGGAGCGGTTTGCAACGGCAAAGTGCATTCGGGGCGCGTAATAACGACCAAAGTTGCCGCCGGTGAGGCACATTCGATGGAGATAGCGCGGGCGTTCTCGTCTTCCGCGCTCTCTGGCGTCGCCTGTGCCTCTCTCGATGCAGGCGGTCAGGTCACTGATCGATAATTCGACGATCGGATCCCTGCGCCTTACCGCGCCGCCGGTTAACCGCGGACGACCGGAACCGGAACCGGAGCCGGCGGTGGCGGGGCCGGATAGGCGACCGGTTGCGGCGGCGGCGGGGGAGGCGGTTCCGGGGCACATCCCGCGAGGAGCGCCGCGGAAACCAGAAGGGTAACCATCGCTGCAGTATGCAACTGCCTGCGGCGGACCAATTTTTCGGCAACGTCGGACATCCGCTTCCTCCATAGTTGAGAGACTCGAACAATAGGACAATCGCAAGGCGATTGCCAAGAGCAGCAACGTCGGAAGGTGTCACGAGTTCCCGCACGGTGGCCCAAAATCAGCCTTGGTCGCCACTGCCCTCCACCGCTCGGATCCCACGGGGGGCCATACCGAACGATCGATAAATCAAGATTTTCCTTTTACTGCTGCTTGAAGAAACTTCGTTCTAGTGGGCACAATCGCTCTGGAGAGACTATCGTGTGGAAGTTTCGCCCAGCGAACGCGCGCCGCCGTTTTCCACCACCGGCAGCGCAAGTTGCAGCGGGATCACGCTTTCGGTGAGGCTATCTTGTTCCCATCATGCGGCTTCTCGACGAGAGGCTTTTTGGCACTCGTTGGACCGATTGCAGGCGGCGCGATTGCGCTCGCCGCGGTATGTGCGCTTGCCAACGCGCCAGTTCTGGCAGCGGACCAGGAGCCCGGGCCAGCCTTCACCCCGGCGCCACCCGCCCCCATGGCTGCATATGCCAACACCAAACTCGGCAAGCTGCTCGAAAGCGGGTCCGAGTTAGTCGTCGCCGGTAAGCGGCTGAACGTCGGATTACTACGACGCTTCTACGCGCGCCATGGCTTCGAGCCGGTATGGACCACCCGGCCGGCGCAAGCAGACTCGCTGAGGAATGCCGTGCTGCGCGCCGGCGAGCATGGTCTCGCCCCTCAACTGTTTCACGCCAATCTGCTGCTGTCGCCAGGATTGCCGCCGCTTCACCGGGAACTGTTGCTGTCGGATGCCTTCCTGTCCTATGCCGACGCGCTGGCCCGCGGGGTCATGCCGGTCGAGCGCCGCCGAGACGACGAGGCTTTGACGCCTGAGCCGATCGATGTCGCCGCCGCGCTCGACGCCGCTGTCGCCAGCCCCGACCCTGCGGCGGCGATCGAAGCGCTGGCGCCGACGACGTCGACCTACCGGTTGCTGCGGCAGGCTTTGCGGAATTTTCGCACGGGCATAGCGGTCGGCAAGACCTCGACGACCCGTTTGCGCGAGATCGAGGTAAACCTCGAACGCGAACGCTGGCTGCCGCGGTGGCAGCCGCGCGACCGCGTATTCGTCAACGTTGCCGACGAGCGACTGGTTCTGTACCGCGACGATCGGCCGGTTTTCTCGACGCGCGTCATTGTCGGCCAAGATGAGCTACGAAATCAGAGCCCGGAATTCCAGGCCAAAATCAATGGCGTTTTGCTCAACCCGCCATGGAACATCCCGCAGGACATCGGCACCGACGAGATCATGCCGAAGACCCTTCACGACCCAGATTATTTGGCGCGGCATAACATGGTCGTGCTGCCGACTGGCGGTCTGCAGCAGCTGCCGGGACCAAACTCGGGGCTCGGCCGGATGATGTTCGAGATGGCGAACCGGTTCGACGTCTACCTGCACGATACCCCGTCAAAAAATCTGTTCAGCCGCGAGGACCGGCGCATCAGTCATGGATGCATCCGGGTGGAGCACCCACGCAAATTGGCCGCGCTGCTGATGCAGCAATCGATCGAGGAGATCGATCAAGCGATCGCGACGGGCAGCACCACCCGAAGCGATCTGCCGCAGGCCGTGCCGGTATTCGTGATCTACGAGACCGCGTTCGCGGATGCCGACGGAAGATTACAATTTCGCCCTGACATCTACCGACGCGACGCCGAGATCTGGACACAACTGGATCCGGAGCGGCAGCCCGTGGCAGAACGCGAGCCCCCCAGCCACCGCCGGGGCTGATCCTTTGACCAAGGTCAATTGTGGAGCACGCCCCGCCGTCAGGGTTGTGATGGTCAGGTGCCCGCGGCGCAGATCGCGCGCCACAGTTTCTCCGGCGTTGCCGGGAGCGCGACCGGCGCGGCGCCGATCGCGGCGAGCGCGTCGTTGACCGCGTTCATCACCGCCGGGATCGAGCCGATCGTGCCGGCTTCGCCGACGCCCTTGACGCCCAGCGGGTTCCGGTCGGTCGGCGTCGAATTCTCGGCGAGCTCGAAGGCGCAAAAGTTATCGGCGCGCGGCATGCAGTAATCCTGGAACGATCCGGTCACGAGCTGCCCCGTTTCGGGGTCATAGACCAGGTTTTCCAACAAGGCCTGGCCGAGCCCCTGGACGATGCCGCCATGGATCTGCCCCTCGCACAACAAGGGGTTCAGCATCGTGCCCACGTCGTCGACGGCGCAATAGCGGGTGAGCGCAACTTCGCCCGTCTCGCAATCGATCTCGACTTCGCAGACATGCGCGCCCGACGGGAAGGTCGCGGCATCGGCCGGGCCGAAATTCGATCGCTCGGTGAACCCGGTCTCGATATCATCGGGGAGTTGCGCCGACTGGAAGGATTGCCGCGCCACCTCGTCGATCCCGAGCGAGCGGTCGGTGCCGGCGATCGTGAAGCGGCCAGCTTCGAAGACGATGTCGCCGGCGGCGGCCTCCATCGCGTGCGCGGCGATGCGGCGGCCCTTCTCGATCAGCCGGTCGGCGGCGCCGACGATCGCCGAGCCGGCGAGCTGGGCCGAGCGCGAGCCGAAGGTGCCGATGCCCATCGTTACGAGGTCAGAGTCGCCGTGGCGATAGCGGATCGTGTCGGCGTCGATCCCGAGCTTGTCCGACAGGACCTGCTTGAACGTCGTGGCGTGTCCCTGGCCGTGGTCCATGCTGCCGGTCAGGAGAACGACGCCGCCGGACGGATCGAAGCGGATCTCGGCATGCTCGTAGTCGCGCCCGCCGGTCGCCGCGACCGTCGTCGCGACCCCGATGCCGAGCAATTTGCCGCGGGTGCGTGCTGCGGCGCGGCGGGCGGCGACCCCGTCATAGGAGGCGAGGGCCAGGGCGTCGCCAAGGTTTTTCGTGAAATCGCCGCTGTCGTAGGTTTGCTGCATCGGCGTCGGATAGGGCATCGCGCTCGCGGGAATCGTGTTGCGGCGGCGCAATTCGGCCGGGTCCAGCCCGAGTTCGCGCGCCGCCTTGTCGATCAAGGTCTCGGTGACGTAGATCGGCTCCGGGCGGCTGCCGCCGCGATAGGGCGCGGTCGTCATCGTGTTGGTCAAAACCGCGATCACCTCGGCGTGGACGGCGGCGAAAGTATAGGTGTTGACCAGGCAGCCGAGCCCGATCGTCAGCGGGATCGTCGGCCGGTCGGTCGAGAAATAGGCGCCGATCGAGGATACCCAGCGCGTCCGCAGAGCGAGGAACTTGCCGTCTTGGTCAAGGGCGAGTTCGGCCTCGATCGTGCTGCCGCGCGCCTGCTCGTCGGAGAGGAGACCCTCGCTGCGCTCGGAGGTCCAGCGCACCGGGCGCCCGACAGCTTCCGACGCCCAGAGGGCCAGCGCGTATTCGGGGTAGCAGCCGCCCTTCATGCCGAAGCCGCCGCCCATCGTGTCGCAGAGGACGCGGATCTGGTGATGCGGCACCCGGAAAATCTGCCCGGCGAGCGCGGCTCTGGTGCCGTGCGCCGATTGCACGGTGCAGCGGATCGTGTAGCGTTCCTCGCGCCCGTCATACTCGGCAAGGCAGCCGCGCGGCTCCATGCTGTTGGCGCTGACCCGGTTGACGACGACGGTGTCCCTGACGATGTGCGCCGCGCCGGCTAAGGCAGCCTCGACTGCCGCCTTGTTGCCGGCCGCATAGCTGAAGGCTTCGTTGCCCGGGTTGTCGGCCCACACCGCGGGTGCGCCGGGGGCGAGCGCCGCCTCGGCCGCGATGACCGCGGGCAGCGGCTCATACTCGGCCGCGATCAGTTCGGCGGCGTCCTTCGCCTGGTCCAAGGTGTGCGCGACGATGAATGCGACCGGATCGCCGACGTAGCGCACCCGACCCTGCGCCAGGAGCGACTGTGGGCAGACAAAAGCCGGAGTCCCGTCCTGACGCCGGCGCGGGATTCCGGGGCGCAGCGTGCCCAGGCCGCGGCGCCGCAAATCCTCACCCGTCAGGACCGCGAGGACGCCCGGGGCCGCCACCGCGCGCGCGACGTCGATCGCGAGGATCCGCGCGTGGGCGTAGGGCGAGCGCAGGACATAGCCGCGCGCCGCACCCGGCGGGGCAACGTCGTCGACATAACGACCCCGTCCACTCAGGAGCCGCAGATCCTCCTCGCGCCGCACCCTTTGCCCGACCCTTTGCACACTCATCCGCTCACCCTCGCCGCAATCCCGCTCGCCCGATCTTAAACAAAGTCGCCGATTGCCACGCCTATTTTCCCGCGTCATCCCCAAGGGTGGAGCGGGAGCACGGCTCGGTTGCTTCCCGAAAAAATCAGCCCTGCCGATGGTAGTGTCTCAGTTTAACTGAGACACTACCCTGCCGATCGGGCGCTTGCCGGGGCGGGGGCGGCACGCCATCTTGGACAATTGGCGAGAAATGAGGCAATACGCGGGAATGACGACGCAAGCTTTAGCGATATCCGGCGGCGAGCGCGGGAAGACGGGGGAACGCCAGGCGATCGCGCTGGTGTCGTCGGCGCATTTCGTCAACCACTTCCAAAGCCTGGTTCTGCCGCCCTTGTTTCCGTTGCTGGCCGCGACGCTCGGCATCGGCTTTATCGAGCTTGGCCTGGCGCTGACCGTCGCCAGCGTCGTCGCGGTCGCATCGCAATTGCCGGTCGGCTATCTGGTTGACCGGCTCGGCTCGCGCCGGATGCTGGTGCTCGGCCTCCTCGTTGCCGGATGTGCCTATCTCGGTTTCGGCCTGGCGCCGTCCTATGCGACGCTATTGGTGGCGATGGCGTTCATCGGGCTGGCGAACAGCGTCTTCCATCCGGCCGATTACGCGCTGCTCTCGAGGAAGATCGCGCCGCGCCGGATCGGAAGGGCGTTTTCGATCCACACCTTCTCCGGATTTCTCGGTAACGCACTGGCGCCGGTGACGATGATCGCGCTGGCCGCCACGATGGGGTTGAATGTCGCGCTGATGGCCGCCGGCGTTCTCGCTCTCATCGTGGCTGTGCCGCTCTTGATGGCGCGCGGCATCGACGACGAGATCGTGCCCCATTCGGCGCCCGTGACGGAGGGCGTCGCAGGCCGCGGCAGCGGGATGACCTCGATCCTGACCCCGACGATCATCGGCCTCACCGGTTTTTTCGCGCTGATGAGCCTCTCCGGCAGCGGCATAAGCAATTTTTCGGTGGTGGCGCTGACCAGCGCCTTCGGTACTTCGCTCTCGGTCGCCAATCTGGCGCTGACCGCGTATCTGAGCGCGCAGGCGCTGGGGGTGCTGCTCGGCGGGTTTATCGCCGATCTGACGCGGCGCCACGCGGAGGTGGCGGCGCTCGGCTACGCCATCAACGCCTGCATCGTCCTCGTAATCGGGACGATGGGGCTGCAGCCAGTACTGCTGCTGGTGGCGATGAGCGCGGCGGGGTTATTGAGCGGCATGATCATGCCGTCGCGCGACATGCTGGTGCGCGCCGCCGCCCCGCCCGGCGCGATGGGCCGCACCTTCGGCATCGTCACCTCGGGCTTCGGCATCGGCGGGATGGTCGGCCCCCTGATGTTCGGCTTTGCGATGGACCACGGCGCGCCGAAATGGGTGTTCGGGATCAGCGTCATCCTGATGATCACGGTCGCCGTGGTGGCGCTCATTGGCGACCGCCGCATGGAAGCGAACCGGCGGCGCCCGGTCGGCCAGCCCGCCGCCGCCGATTGAGCCTCCCTACCGGCGCCTGGAGCTGACCGATGAGCGCAGGGTCGCTGGTGGTGACCTATAAATTGAGCGAGCGCGGCCGGGCGATCGTCAAGGAAGAGCTGGGCGAGGCGGCCGAGGTGATCTACCTCACCGAACTGGCGCCGGCCGAGCGCGCTGCGGCGCTGCGGCGTGCTGGCGCGATCCTCGCCAACGATACGGCGAAGGAGCTCTTGCCCGGCGAATCCGCGCTGCTGGCCAACGCACGGCTCCTGCAGTTCAGCGCCGCCGGGGTCGATTGGGTGCCGACCCGCGATCTGCCGCCAAGCCTTCCGGTGGCCGGCAACAAGGGCGCCTCGGCCGAGCCGATGGCCGAGCATGTCGTGGCGCTAACTCTTGCTCTGGCGAAGCGCCTCTTCGCCGAGCACGCCGAACTGAAACGCGGCACCTTCAACCAGCGCAGCCCGAACCGCATGCTCCAGGGCGGGGTGTGCGGGATCCTCGGCTTTGGCGCGGTTGGGGTGGCGACGGCGCGGCTGATGCGCGCGTTCGGCATGAAGATTCACGCGATCAACCGGCGCGGCGCGAGCGATGAACCAACCGATTGGATCGGCACCACCGATCGGCTCGACGAGATGCTGCGCGCGTCGGACGTGCTGGTGATCAGCGCCGCGTTGACGCAGGCCACAGAAGGGCTGATCGGGGCGCGCGAGCTGGCGCTGATGAAGGAGGATGCGATCCTCGTCAATGTCGCGCGTGGCGAGATCGTCGACGAGGCGGCGCTCTACGCGCACCTCGTCGCGCACCCGCGGTTTTCCGCCGGGATCGACGCCTGGTGGGTCGAGCCGGTGCGCCATGGCCGCTTCACGATGCAATACCCGTTTCTCGATCTCCCCAACGTCATCGGCTCGCCGCACAATTCGGCGGGCGGCGGGGTATGGCGCGACGTCTCGCTGAGCCGCGCTGTCGCCAATTGCCGCCGCGCGATCGAGGGCGAAACCCCGCTCAACCTGATCGGCCCCGACGAGCGCATGCTGTAGGGGCGCGCGCGCCGGTTTCGTGTATCCTCGGCCGGGGTGAGAGGGGGAAGAAGCCAATGACGGCGGCATCAACTCACGTCGAAATGGTCAGGTCGGAGTACCGCCGGGCGGTCACCGCCGGGGTCATCGGCAATGTGCTCGAATGGTACGATTTCGGCGTTTACGGGTATCTCGTCCCGACGATCTCGCAGCTGTTCTTTCCCGGCACCGATCGGGTGGTGTCGCTGCTGTCGACGTTCGCGGTGTTCGGCGTCGGCTTTCTGATGCGGCCGGTGGGATCAATCGTGTTCGGCATCTATGGCGACCGCCATGGCCGGCGCAAGGCGCTGAGCACGGTCATTTTCGTGATGGCGGCGGCGACCTTCGCGATGGGCTTATTGCCGACCTACGCGCAGGCCGGGGTCCTCGGTCCGGTGCTGCTGGTCGTCGTGCGCCTGTTCCAAGGGCTGTCGGCGGGCGGCGAATGGGGCGGCTCGACCTCTTACATCGTCGAGTTCGCCCCCACCGGACGCCGCGGCTTTTTCGGGTCCTGGCAGCTCGTAGGCGTCGGCGGCGGGTTTCTGTTGGGGTCCTTGACCGCGGCGCTCCTCAACGGCGCGCTGAGCCAGGCCGACCGGCTCGCCTGGGGGTGGCGGCTGCCGTTCCTCTTGGGGATCGCGGTCGGTATTGTCGGCACCTATCTGCGCTGGCGGCTCGACGATACGCCGAAATTCACCGAACTCGAGGAGGAGCATGCGGTCTCGCAGGCGCCCCTCACCGAAGCCTTCAAGGAATACCCGCGTGAGACGCTGCTCGGCTTCGGCGTGACCTTGCACAACACGGTCGCCTACTACATCGCGCTCGTCTACATGAACAGCTTCATGGTGACGGCCGGCAAGCTGCCGGCGAATACCGCCTTGTGGATCGGCACCGGTTGTCTGGCGGTGTTTGTCGCGCTGTTGCCGTTGATGGGCTGGCTGTCCGACCGAGTCGGGCGGCGGCCGCTGCTACTGGCCTCGTGCGCGGGCTACATCGTGCTCGGCTATCCATTCTTTCTGATGTCGTCTTCCGGCAATGTCGGGCTGACGATCCTCTCGCAACTCCTGATGATCCTCTTCTACGTGCCCTATGCCGGCGCCTGCCCGGCGTTTTACGCCGAGATCTTCCCGACCCGAATCCGCTATACCGCGCTGTCGATCGGCTACAACATCGCGGTCGCGATCTTCGGCGGGTTCGCGCCGTTCATCGCCACCTTCCTCGTGCGTGAGACCGGCAGCAACTACGCCCCGGCGGCCTATGTCATCGCCGCCGCGGTGGTGACCGGCGTGATTCTGTTGAAGACGCGCGAGACCGCCTTCGAGCCGTTACGCTAAGCCCGGCGCCAATAGCTCGGGCGGGTGGCGGATGACCGTGCGCCGGCCGTGCTTCCACACGCCGAGCGGCGGGCGGATCTCGGCGATTGCCTGCTCCGGGGTCGTGGCGTCGATGATTACGAGATCGGCCGGGTTGCCCGGTATGAGGCCGTAATCTTTGAGGTTGAGGAGGCGCGCCGAGTGCTCGGTCAGCATTCCGAACAATTGGCGGAGCGCCTGGGGCGCGGCGATCTGCAGCACGTTGGCGTGGAGGTTGGCCATGCGAATGAGTGAGCAGTCGCCATAGGGCGTCGCGGGGTTGAGGATGTTGTTGCTTGATAAGGAGCAGGTGACGCCGTTGGCCGATAGGAGGTTGGCATCGGCGACGCCGCGCACCACGGCGTGGTCCCGCTCGCGCCCCATCAGGTAGAGATCGGTCGCCGGCAGGACCGTGACCGCGATCCCGGCATCGGCGAGGCGGCGCGCGAGCGCGGCGACCTCGGCCGGCGGCAGGAGCGATAATTTCGCCATGTGTCCGGCGACGACTCTCCCGCCGCGCTTGTATCGCTCGGTCAGTTCGAGGACCTGGTGGATCAACATCCCTTCGGGGCTGTCGCCGACATCGAGGTGAAGATCGAGATCGACATCGAATTCGCGGGCCAAGGCGAAGATGCGCTCGATCTGGGCTGCGGGATCGCTGTCGTAGCGCGGCGCCCCGCCGAGCACCGGCGCGCCCTCCTTCAACGCGGCGACCAATAGCTCTTCGGTCCCGGGATAGTTGGTCAGGCCGTCCTGCGGGAAGACGCAGATTTCCAGATCGATCGCCCACTTATAGTCGGCGATCAGTGAATTGACCGCCTCGAAGCCCCTGAGCCCAATCCCCGGATCGATCTCGACCTGGGTGCGCATCCGCGTCGCGCCGTTGACGAGGCACTCGCGCAATGTCGCTTCGGCCCGAGTGCGAACATCCTCGACCGTGAAGTCCTTCTTCAAGGGCGCCGTCATTGTCACCGGGTTGACCCGGCGGCCCGCAGGGGGTGCACAGCGGTCGATGATCCGCGACTTGTCGAGATGGATGTGAGTCTCGATGAGCCCGGCGCAGACCAGCCGCCCGCCGGCGTCGTAGCTCTCGGCCGCCGCACCCAGCTCCTTGCCAATCGCGGCGATCCTGCCGTCCGCGACGGCGATATCGAGCGGCCCCTCGGCGAGGCGGTTGGCCAGCCGGGCGTTTCTGAACATGAGATCCATGGCGCCTTGCCTTGCTCCGAAGTGGGTCTTATTTTACTCTAAATTGGAGGTGTTTCGGAGCAGTTACGGTGCCAATCGACATCTCGATCAAGCGAGCCCCCGACGATCTCGTCAGGCTGCTGAAAGAGCGGGCGCGGCGCAACCACCGTTCGATGCAGCGTGAGGCGCTGGCGATCCTGGAGGAGGCGGTGCAGAAACCCAGGCCGCTGACACCTCTGCAACTGCTGGCGGAAGTTAGAAGACTCAACATGAACATGCCGGACGAAGCCGCCGAAATCGTTCGCAAAATGCGTGATGAGCGCTGTGGCGGCTAAGGTGGTCGACGCTTCATCTGTCATCGCCCTGATGTTCGACGAGCCGGCGGGTGAAGGGGTCGCGCTCCAAATCGAGGGCAACAGCCTCTATGCACCAGCCTTGCTCAGTTTCGAGATCGTCAATGCGTGCGCGACGAAGCTGCGCCGACACCCCGATCTGCGCGACAAGATCCTGAAGGCGTTCGCCCTCCGAGGCCATCTCGAGATCGAGACTGCCGGGGTTGATCACGCCGGCGTATTGGCCCTGGCAGAGCGATACCGATTGACCGGTTACGATGCGAGCTACCTGTGGCTGGCGCAGCGGTTGAACACCGAGCTCGTGACGCTCGATCAGCCGCTCGGCCGCGCCGCCGCTGCGATGGGCTTGGCCGAGCCGCGCTGACCGCCTCAGGCGTAGATCTTCACCAGTTCGTCGTGGGTTGCCTTGACCGCCGCCTCCGCCGGCATCCCCTGCACCGCCTTGGCATACATGTCTGATATGAGGTACTTCGAGATGACCTCGGCCGCCTTGCGCCCGGCGGGCCCCGCATAGCCGGCGAAGCGCCCGCTTTCCGCCGCGGTGCGGAACGGCAGCATGATCGGGTCTGCCTTCCACAAATTGTGGTTCTCCCACATCTTGGTCGGACCTACCGAGAACCCCTGCTGGGTGATCCACCATTGCTCGTAGATCTTCTCGGAGTGGAACCAGCGCAGGAAATCCTTCGCCGCCTTCTGTTGCTTGCCGTAGCCCATCACCATGTCGGCGAACGGGACGTGGTAGCTGAACGCGCCACCCGGCCCCTTCGGCATCGCGGTGTGGAAGATGTCGTCCTTGAGGGGCTTACCGTCCTGGGTCAGATAGGTGTCGGGCTTTTTCTTGGCTTCGAGATAGATCGAGGCGCCGTTGTTGGTGGCGCTGATCGTGCCGGCGAGGAAGGCGCGGTTGTTGCCTGAATCGTCCCAGGCGAAGCCGCCCTCGTCGCAGGAATCCTTCCACAGGCCGACCGCGAACTTGACCGATTCGATCGTCTCCTTGCTGTTGAGCACGACGGTTTTCCCGTCCGCCTCGACTTCCTTGCCGCCCCATGACCAGAGATAGGGATACCAGAAGGCGTTGGCGTCGCCGAAGGCGTGCGCCAACGTCTGGCCCAGCGGATGGCCCTTGGCCTTCAATTTCTTGCCGGCCGCGCGCCATTCCTCCCAGGTCTGCGGGTATTTCTCGGCGTCGTAGCCGATCTCCTTCCACCACGATGTCCGATTGGCGATCTGCAACCCGACGATCGTGTTGGGCACGGCGAGCCACTTCTTGCCGTCGAAGGCGATCGCCTTCGAGGTCTCGTAATAGCCGCCCTGCGCCTTGCCGATCTCTTCCGCGACGTCGCTGACATCGGCGATGCTGTCGGCGTAGAGCTGCGCCCAATTGTTGATCGCGCAGATGATGTCGGGGCCGGAACCGGATTGCACCGAAGAGGTGACCCGCGCCTGGATCGTCAGCCCGTCGACCCCTTCGAGATTGATCTTGATGCCGAGATCCTTCTGCGCGAGCTCGTTGAGCTTGGTCCGCACCATCTGGTCGGAAGCCGGCACGTAGTCCGAGCCCCTGACCCAATGGATCGTCGTGCCCTGGGCAAAGGCGGGCGCCCGGCCGCTGGCGAGGATCGCCGCGAGGCCGCCCGTTGCCGCCGATGCCAGGCCGGCCCCCGAGAGTTGCAATACGCGACGCCGAGCGATGTGGGTCATGGCAGGTCTCCGTTGAATTGGTTGCCCTCAGGCGTAGATCTTCACCAGTTCGTCATGCGCGCCCTTGACCGCCTCATCGGCCGACATGCCCTGGATCGCTTTGGCATACATGTCGACGATGATGTATTTGGTGACGACCTCGGCGGCCTTGCGGTTGGGGGGGCCCGCGTAGCCGACCAGGCGGCCGCTCTGCGGCAGGTCGCGGAACGGCAGGAGGATCGGGTCGGCGTTCCACACCGGGTCCTTCTCCCATGCCAGGGTGGGGCCGCAGGTATAGCCCTGCTGCGAGGTGAACCATTCCTCGAATACCGGCTTGGAATGGATCCAGCGCAGGAATTCCTTGGCCGGCTTCTGGTTTTTCGAATAGCCCATCAGCATGTCGGTGAAGATTCCCGGCAGGTTGTACTGCCCGCCCGGTCCCTTGGGGATCTTGGCGTGCTGGATGTCCTGCCACATCGGCGTGCCTTTTTCAGTCTGGTAGGAATCGGGCTTCTTCTTGGCTTCGAGATAGATCGAGGCGCCGTTGTTGCTGGCGCTGATGCTGCCGGAGAGGAAGGCGCGGTTATTCGATGAATCGTCCCAGGCCAGACCGCCCTCGTCCATCGTCTCCTTCCACATCGCCACCGCCAGCTTGACCGCTTCGACGGTCTCCTTGGTGTTGAGCGCGACGGTCTTGCCGTCGGCCTCGACCTCCTTGCCACCCCACGACCAGAGATACGGATACCACCACCCCGGCGCATCGCCGAAGGTATGACCGGCGGTCTGGCCGATCGGGTGGCCCTTCGCCTTCAATTTCTTCCCGGCATCGCGGAACTTGTCCCAGTCCTCCGGGAAGCTCTTGTAGCCGACCTCCTCGAGCCAGGATTTGCGATAGGCGATGAGCCCGCCGCCGACCGCCCAGGGCACGCCGATCCACTTCTTGCCGACCTTGGCGATGACCTCGGATACCTGGTAATAGCCGCCCTGCGCCTTGCCGATCTCCTCGGCGACGTCGCCCGCGTCGGCGACGCTGTCGGCGTAAAGCTGCGGCCAATTGTTGAAGCCCATGATGATGTCGGCGCCGGTGCCCGACTGGATGGCCGAAGTGATGCGCGCCTGCAGATCGTTGGCGTTAATGGTTTCGACGGTCAGCTTGATGCCGAGCGCCTTCTGGCACTCCGCGGTCATCTTGCCCTTGAGGAGCACATCGGAGGACGGCACGAAATCGGCCCAGCGCAGCCAATGCACCGTCATTCCCTGGGCATAGGCGGGCGCGCGGCCGGAGGCAAGGATCGCGGCGAGGCCGCCCGAACCGGCCGCCGCCATGCCGGCGCCGGAAAGCTGCAAGAACCTGCGTCGCGGGATCGAGGCCATCGTTTCCTCCTATTGGGTGATCGTCGGTTTGCTGGCCCGATCGTAGGCCCGCGCGGCCGGATGACACAAGGCGCTCCAGGGGGGATCGCAGAGCGGGCGAGCCAATCGGCGGCTTGCCCTCCGTTGTGGTGGGCCGATAGTGTTGCGCCCCAATGTGAGGCAACAAGAGCGCCCTTTCGGAGGCGAGGCATGGATATCCGCGACGGCTTTGTCGGCTCGGTCGGCAACACCCCCCTCATCAAGCTGCGCCGCGCCTCGGAAGAGACCGGGTGCACGATCCTCGGCAAGGCCGAGTTTCTGAACCCCGGCGGCTCGGTCAAGGACCGCGCCGCTCTCTTCATCATCAAGGACGCCGAGGAGCGCGGGCTCTTGAAGCCGGGCGGGGTCATCGTCGAGGGCACCGCCGGCAATACCGGGATCGGCCTGGCGCTGGTCGGCAATGCGCGCGGCTATCGCACGGTCATCGTCATGGCCGAGACTCAGAGCCAGGAAAAAAAGGACATGCTCTTGTTGTGCGGGGTCGATCTGCGGCTTGTCCCCGCAGTGCCCTACGCCAACCCGATGAACTACGTGCGCTATTCCGGGACCCTCGCCGCGGAGATCGCGAAGAAGGAGCCGAACGGCGCGATCTGGGCCAACCAGTTCGACAACCTCGCCAATCGGCGCGCCCATGTGGAGACGACCGGCCCCGAGATCTGGGCCCAGACAGAAGGCAAGGTCGACGGCTTCGCCTGCTCGGTCGGCACCGGCGGGACCTTGTCGGGGGTCGGCATCGCCTTGAAGGAGCGCAACCCGAACGTGAAGATCTATCTCTCCGACCCGATGGGCTCGGGGATCTACGGTTGGTATGCGCGCCATGAGTTCAAGCCCGAGGGCAACTCGATTACCGAAGGCATCGGCAACAACCGCGAAACCAAAAACCTCGAAGGCTTCAGGCCTGACGGGCAATTTCAGATCACCGACGCAGAGATGCTGCCGGTGTTGTTCGATCTGGTCACCGAAGAGGGGCTGGTGCTCGGCGGCTCGACCGGGATCAATGTGTGCGGCGCGATCCGCCTGGCGCGCGAATTGGGGCCCGGCCACACGGTCGTCACGATCCTCGCCGATTCCGGGACCCGCTATTTGTCAAAGCTGTTCAACCCCGCCTTCCTCAAGGAGAAGAACCTGCCGACCCCGCGGTGGCTCGACAAATGAGATGATACTGTCATCCCGGCGAAAGCCGGGACCCATTGCGAAGCCCGCGCGATGTTTTTCGTCTATCTCCTGGCCAGCAGACCTTACGGCACCTTGTATACTGGCGCGACCACCGACTTGGCGTGCCGAGTGTGGGAACATAAGAGCAAGGCGGTTCCTGGTTTTACGGCGAAGTACGGGGTGGATAATCTCATGTGGTTTGAACCCCACGAAGACTGGGAATCGGCGATCCGCCGCGAGAAGCAGATCAAGGAATGGAAGCGCAATTGGAAAATCGAGCTGATCGAAAATGACAATCCCCGTTGGCTGGATTTGTATCAGGGCCTATCTCCGTAAAATCGAGTTCGCGGCGTGAATGGGTCCCGGCTTTCGCCGGGACGACAGACTTATTGGGGCTGGGAAGGTAATAAGTATGACTGAACTGGTATTCCGCGAGGATCCCTACGCCCGCTCCTGCGCGGCGCGGGTGACGAGCGCCGACGAGCGCGGCATCCGGCTCGACCGCACCGTGTTCTATCCGGCGGGCGGCGGCCAGCCCGGCGATACCGGCACGTTGCGCCTCGGCTCAGGCGCGGCGATTGCGATCGTCGACACGGTCAAAGGCGAGGGGGCCGATGAGGTGATCCATGTCGCGGCCCCGGGCAGCGCGTTGCCCGAGCCGGGCAGCGAAGTCACCGCCGAACTCGACTGGGAGCGCCGCCATCGCCTGATGCGCATGCACACCTGCCTCCACCTCTTATGCGCGGTCGTGCCCGGAGCGGTCACCGGCGGGCAGGTATCGGACGGGCGCGGCCGGCTCGATTTCGACGTCCCCGGATCGAGCCTCGACAAGGACGCGATCGCCGCCGGCCTCAACGCGCTGATCGCCGCCGGCCATGAGGTGACGCCACGCTGGATCTCGGATGAGGAATTGGCGGCCCGCCCCGAACTGGTGCGCACGATGTCGGTGAAGCCGCCCTCGGGCGCCGGTCGGGTGCGGCTCCTCGAGATCGCCGGCCCAAATGGACAAATCGACCTGCAGCCCTGCGGCGGCACCCACATCAAGAACACCGCCGAGATCGGCCCGGTGACAATCGGCAAGATCGAGAACAAGGGCCGCCAGAACCGGCGGATCAACATCGCCTTCGCCGAATAAATCAGGGGGAAAGCCGATGCCCTATGCCCACCCCGAGGCGCTGGTCAGCACCTACTGGCTCGCCGCACACCTGGCCGATCCCCAGGTCCGGGTGCTCGACAGCTCGTACAAGCAGCCCGGGATCACCCCGACCGCGCGGGCCGATTACGATGCCGGGCACATCCCCGGGGCGGTATTCTTCGACATCGACGACGTTGCGACGCCCGGGACCAGCCTTCCGCACATGATCCCCTCGGCCGAGCGTTTCGCGGAGAAGATGGCGGAGCGCGGCATCGGCAATGACGACCGGGTCATCGTTTACGACAGCGTCGGCCTCTCCTCGGCCGGGCGGGCGTGGTGGCTGCTGCGCCTCTTCCGACATCAGAACGTGGCGCTGCTCGATGGCGGCCTGGTGAAATGGAAGGCGGAGGGGCGCCCACTCGAGACCGCGGCCCCCGTCATCCCGCCGCGCCGTTTTGTAGCCCGCTTCGCTCCCGGTCTGGTACGCGATAAGGCAGCGCTCATCGTCGATCTCGGCCGCGGCCGCGAGCAGGTTGTCGACGCCCGCGCGACCGGCCGCTTCGAGGGGACGGCCGAGGAGACCTGGCCCGGGCGGCGGCGCGGCCATATCCCGGGCAGTCGCAATGTGCCGTTCGACCGGGTCACCGACCCGAGCACCCGCCAGCTGCGCGGCGCCGAGGAGCTGACGCGTCTGTTCGTCGAAGCCGGGGTCAGCCTCGATCGCCCGGTTGTCGCCAGCTGCGGGTCGGGGGTGACGGCCTGCGCGCTCGCCTTTGCGCTCCACCTGATCGGCCACCCCGGCGCTGCAATCTATGACGGGTCGTGGTCGGAATGGGGCCTGCCGGACGGGCCGCCGATCGAAACCGGCCCGGCGAAGCAATAGTCGCCCGCAATGGCCCTCCTCGACGACGTCATCACCTATCTGGAGATGCGCGAGCGGCCAACGACGCCCCGTCTGCCGGCGCCGCATGCAAGGCTCGCCCTGATGCAGGCCGAGAACTGCACGGTCTCGTTCTACCGCTATCTCTACGAGACCGTCGGCACGCCGTGGCTGTGGTACGAGCGCCGGAAGCTCGACGATGCCGCGCTCGCCGCCGAGATCAAGAAGCCGACGACCGAGATCTTCGTCCTCCATGTCGGCGGTGTTCCGGCCGGCTATTTCGAATTGGACACCGCGCAGCCGCAGGAGACCGAGCTCTGCTATTTCGGGCTCGTCCCCGAATTCATCGGGCAGGGGCTCGGGCCCTTCCTGCTGCGCGCAGCGATCGACCGGGCGTGGTCGCGTCCGATCGCAAGGCTATGGGTGCATACCCGCACCTTCGACCACCCCAAGGCGCTCGGGCACTATCAGCGCGCCGGGTTTGTCGTCTACGCCCGCCACCAGCTGCGCTTCGAAGACCCGCGCACCCTGGGCATCCTGCCGCGTTCCCTGACGCATTCGCTGCTGCCCCCACTCGATGCGGCCGAGGATCAATAGCCTTTAGATCAAATGCGGTATTTCTCCGTTCAGGTAAATGCTGCGTTTATGTCATTGGATCAAATGCGATACTTACGCCGACCTCGAGCAATATCTCATTAACGAACTTCAACCTAGGATGCGTTCAAACGATCTAGCGGGACGCGACTGATGGACAATGCTCGTACTCGGACAAACTGGGGTCTCGCAGTCCTCGCCATATTTCTGAGCCCAATCATCGTGATCTTCACGGTGCCGCTGGCGATCGGGATCGGCTTCGACATTCTGGACTGCTGCGGCGAAGCGCCCTTTGCCCTCCTCCTGTTCGCCCCGGTGGCCTACGTGCTGTTGCGCCTGGTGTCGCCACTGCACGTGCTGCGCCATCTCGCGGCGGCGTTGTCGCGGCCCGCGGCCGCCGCCTGATCGCTCGGCCGGGCTGAATTATCCCCCGAAATCGATCAGCTGGCGCACCGGCGCGGCGGATTTCAAGGCGGCGAACCCCTCGTTGATCTCAGCGAGCTTGAGCCGGCCGGAGAGCAGGTGATCGAGCTTCAAGCGGCCCTGGCGCCATAGCGACAACAGGCGCGGCATGTCGACCCGGAAGCGGTTGCCGCCCATCGAGGTGCCCTGGATCTTGCGGTCGCGCAGAAAGTCGAAGCCGTGCAGCTCGATCTTGGTGCCGTAGGGCACCATGCCGATGATCGTCGCGGTCCCGCCCGCGCGCAGCATCTGAAAGGCCTGTTCGGCGGTCGCCTTGGTGCCGAGCGCCTCGAAAGAATAATGCACCCCGCCCTTGGTCATCTCACGGACCTGCTCGACGGCATCGACGTTGCTCGCGTTGATCGTGTCGGTGGCGCCCATCTCGCGCGCCAGTTCGAGCTTGGAGGGCACCCGGTCGATCGCGATGATCCGCTCCGCGCCGGCGAGCGCGGCGCCATTGACCGCCGAGAGGCCGACCCCGCCGCAGCCGATGACCGCGACCGTCGCGCCGGGCTCGACCTTGGCGGCGTTGAAGACGGCACCGACCCCGGTCATCACCCCGCAGCCGACTAGAGTGGCGATCTCGAGCGGGATGTCGTCGCCGATCTTCACCATCGAGTTTTCATGCACCAGCATCTGTTCGCCGAATGATGACAGGTTGAAGGCCTGGTTCATCTGCTGGCCCTTCCAGGTCATCCGCTTGGCGACGCCGGGCAGCATCTTCACTTCGGTGTTCTCGCAGAGGTTGGGATGTCCGGTCAGGCATTGCGAGCAGGTGCCGCAGAACACCGAAAGGCAAGTGATGACGTGGTCGCCGGGCTTGACATAGTCGACGCCGTCGCCGACCGCCTCGACGATCGCCGATGATTCATGGCCGAGGATGCAGGGGGTGGGGATGGGGTAGAGCCCCTCCATGAAGTGCAGGTCGCTGTGGCAGAGCCCGGCAAAGGCGGTGCGCAGCAAGACCTCGCGGCTCTTCGGCTTCTCGACCGCAACCTCTTCGATTGTCAGCGGCTGGTTTGGCGCGTGAAAGACGGCGGCTTTCATGGTGGGCTCCTCCCTTGATGCGCCATGCTAGCGCGCTGCCGCCCTTCGGTCACGCGACCTTGGTGACAGCGGGCGCCGGCTCAGCGCCGGGCGGGAGGGGGCTCGATATATTCGGAGGCTGCCGGGCCGGCGGGACTGGCGAGTGGGGCTGGAGCGGTTGTCTCGACC
>JBARKH010000357.1:0-3867 GCA_049801295.1 Allostellaceae bacterium
GGGTCCGACAGACGCCGCGATCCTCGCGGCAAAGGCGGCGCGGCTTGCCGCCGATCCCGAAGCCGCCCGGATCTTCCTGCGCGCCGACGGTACGCCCCACCAATCGGGCGACCGGCTCGTACAGACCGACCTCGCGGCGAGCCTGGCGCTGATCGCCGAGCGCGGCCCCGACGCGTTCTATCGCGGACCGATCGCCGCCGCCGTGGCGAGCGCTTCAGTGGCGCATGGCGGCGTGATGACCGCGCAGGACTTTGCTGATTACACGGTGACCGAAGCGGCGCCGGTGAGCTGCCCCTATCGCGGTTATCTGGTCCTCTCGGCGCCGCCGCCGAGCGCCGGCGGGATCATCTTGTGCGAGATGCTGGGCGTGCTCTCGGTCTGGGACCTCGCCGCATCCGGCGCCGCCTCGCCCCAATCGCTGCATTTGATGGCCGAGGCGATGCGCCATGCCTATGTCGACCGCAACAGTGCGCTGGGCGACCCGGAATTTGTCGCCGACCCCCGCGCGCGCCTGTTGTCGCCGGCCCACGCCGCCGCGATCCGCGCCGCGATCGACCCGGAAAAGGCGACGCCGTCGGCCGCGCTCGGCCCCGGCATCGCGCCGCGCGAGCAGCCGCAGACCACGCATTATTCGGTCGCCGATGGCGAGGGAAACGCGGTTTCGGTCACTTACACGCTCAACGGATTTTTTGGCTCCGGCGTGGTGGCGCCCGGCACCGGGTTTCTGCTCAATAATGAAATGGACGATTTCACCGTGAAGCCGGGCGCCCCCAATTTGTTCGGTCTGGTGCAGGGCACGGCAAACGCGATCGCGCCGGGTAAGCGCCCGCTCTCGTCGATGACCCCGACGATCGTCGAACAGGACGGGAGGCCCGTTCTCGTCCTCGGCAGTCCGGGCGGCTCGCGGATCATCACCACGGTCATGGAGACGGTGACGAACATCCTCGATTTCGGGATGACGCCAGCGGAGGCCGTCGCGGCGCCGCGGTTCCATCACCAATGGCTGCCGGACACGCTTTATGTCGAACTCGGCGGCTTTGCGTCAGCCACCGCCGCGGCGCTCGCCGAGCGTGGCTACCACCTCGCCGAAGAAGCGCCCTGGGGCGCGGTCGAGCTGATCGGGATCGGCCCGGTCGGGCATCTCCTCGGGGTCAACGATCCGCGCCGGCCGGCGGGATCGGCGAGCGGATATTGAGCGCGGAGACAAGGATGCGCGATAGGCCGCTCGGCAACCAGCCGGATTTCCTCGACCCCGACCGCCCCGATGGCGTGCGTGAGGCCGTGCGGACCGCCTCGGACCCGTCGCGGGTGTCACGCTCGCGGCTCCGTTCCCATATCCTCCCAGGAAAGCATGGGAGTATTCGGGTGCGCAATTTGCAAAAGCGCTCATGGCTTATCCAGGGATACGATGGATTGCAGCCTCTCTTTCAAAAGAAGCTATCATCCTCCCTTAGCGAGAAAGAGGTCAGCGGCCTGTTACAGCGGCTCGCCGCGCGGGACCTGTCGATCGAAAAGGTGATAAGGGCCTCCCTCCGCAGGTCAATGAAGCCTTATAGCTCTGCGTTGCAAGTCAAGCGTGAACCCCGGGAGCGGACGATTCTGTCGTGCGGCGAAAATCCCCATTACATCGCCAGCCTGCACACTGAGTACGAGTTCCAAGATCCAGACATGGAAGATATCGATGCCAGCTGGACCTAAAGGCCAGAAGCGCCCGCCGACGTGATCAGCAAACCCGTGGTGCAAGTGCCGGCGGTAATTCAACGTCTCGGCCTTCAGGATCTGCCCTTCCATATCCTATCTGTCCAGACGAAGAGGGCGATGGTGGCAATCATCAAGAAGATCCCAGTAATCGTATCGTTCACTTCGGTGTTGGGGCCATTGCGTGCGTACAGCGCCCCGACGATGACGGCCGTGAGGCACAATCGGTTGATGACGAGCTGCGTGCGGCCAATCCTAGGGGGACGGCGCCCGAGTCCAGCGGCGTTGTGGGCCATCGCGGCCCGCTGCATGCCGAGCTCGTCGCCCTCGACTTTGGCAGCCCAGTAGGCGGCCATGGCGTTTAGCTCGGGCAGCGTCTTCAGCTCGAGTTCCCCCGCTGCCGACCCGCACCCAGCCGCCCGGATGTCGCTGTACAGCTGCTGGCGGATTGCCCTCTCGTCGCCCGCTACCATGGCTTCCTCCTGCGATGGGTCGCACCATACCAGCTTCGGCGGCACCCGCGCTCAGAGCTTGGACGCCACCTCGTTGAGGGTCGAGGTCAGGTTGGTCCCCACGAGCTGGAACGCGGAGACCGCGGCGATCGAGACCAGCGCCTCTATCGCCGCGGCGCCGGGTCGAGGGCATCCTCATCGACCGCGCCGTAGTCGCCGCGCTCGAAGCGCTCTGAGCGACCCGCTTGTCGGCACGCGCGCGGCGGTCTAGCGTCGTGCGCGCCACCCCCAGCGGAGAACCCCCATGATCGTCGAATTCCGGACCTACACCCTGCAGCCCGGCACGACCGCCCAATTCGAGGAGCGCTTTGGCGCGGCCTTGCCGGTGCGGGCGAAAGTGTCGCCGCTCGCCGCCTTCTGGCACAGCGAGGTCGGGCCCTTGAACCAGGTCATCCACGTCTGGCCCTACGAGACGATGGACGAGCGCACCCGGCTGCGCGCCGAGGCGACCAAGCTGCAAGGCTGGCCGCCCAATGTCCGCGAATTCGTCGTTTCGCAGAAAAGCCAGATCTTCATCCCGGCGCCGTTCTCGCCCAAGCTCGAACCGCGCCAGCTCGGCGGCATCTACGAAATTCGCATGTACACGCTGAAGCCGGGCGCGATCCCCAACCAGATCGAGCGCTGGGCCGGCGCGATCGGCGAGCGGGTCAAGCTGTCGCCCTTGGCGTTTGCCGGGCATTCCGAACTGGGCGACCTCAATCTGTGGTGCCACATCTGGGCCTACAAGGACGCCGCGGCGCGCTTCGACATCCGCGAAAAAGCCAGGAAGGAAGGGGTCTGGCCGCCCCGCGGTGGGCAGCCCGGCCAAATCATCAAGCAGGAGAACAGCCTGGTCGTGCCGGCCGCCTTCTCGCCGATGCACTAACCCGGATAGCCCCCACCCCGGCCCTCCCCCGCAAGCGGGGGAGGGGATTGCGGGTTGCGGCGCGGAATGGCTGCTCCCTCCCCCGCAAGCGGGGGAGGGTTGGGGGTGGGGGTTGCCGTCCCTAAACCTTCCCGCCGATCGCGCGGTAGCGCAGCAGGTGATCGGCGAGGACTGTGGCCATCATCGCTTCGCCTACGGGTACGGCGCGGATGCCGACGCAGGGGTCGTGACGGCCGTGGGTTTCGATCTCGACCTCGTTGCCCTCAGAGTCGACCGTGCGCATCGGGTGCAAGATCGAGCTCGTTGGCTTGACCGCGAAGCGCACGACGATGTCCTGCCCTGACGAGATGCCGCCGAGGATGCCGCCGGCGTTGTTTGAGAGGAAGGCGACCTTGCCGTCGCGCATCCGCATCTCGTCGCCGTTTTCTTCGCCGCCCAGGACCACCGCGCCGAACCCGGCGCCGATCTCGACGCCCTTTACGGCGTTGATCGTCATCATCGCGCGGGCGAGGTCGCCATCCAATTTGTCGTAGATCGGCTCGCCGAGCCCGGCCGGGACGCCGCTCGCTACGATTTCGATGACCGCGCCGGCCGAGGAGCCCTTCTTGCGGACGCCGTCGAGATACTCCGCCCAGCGCGCCGCCATCCCCTTGTCCGGGCACCAGAACGGGTTGTCCTCGACGCTTTTCCAATCCCACGCGGCGCGATCTATTGCATGCGGGCCGATCTGCACGAGCGCCCCGCGGATCGCGATCCCCGGGCCGAGCACCTTGCGCGCGACCGCGCCGGCGG
>JBARKH010000358.1:0-12272 GCA_049801295.1 Allostellaceae bacterium
ACGATGCTGTTCCCGAAAGCCGCGACCAAATTCACCGACATCTGGCACACGATCGGGCTGCGCGGCACCGGCAGCGACCAGTATTCGGTCAAGGATCTGTTCGTTCCCGAGGATCATTCGGTCGACGTCCTCTCGCGCCGGGACATGGCGTCGCGCGAGCCTGCCCTCCTCTACCGCTTCAGCGCGCTCACCCTCTACGCCGCGGGCTTCGCCGGGGTCGCGCTCGGGATTGCCCGCAGCACTCTTGCCCATTTCATCGAGCTGGCGCGCGACAAGATCCCGCGCGGCGCGCGAAAGACGATGCGCGACAACAACGTGACGCAGGCGCAGGTCGCGCAAGCCGAGGCGCGGCTCTCCTCGGCGCGCGGCTGGCTCCTGCACTCGCTCGAAGACATCACCGAAGCGGTCGCGCGGCGCGGCCACCTCACCCTCGACGAGCGGATGACGATCCGCCTCGCCTCGACCTTCGCGATCCACACCGCGCTCGAGGTCGTCGACATCCTCTACCAGGCCGCCGGCGCCACCGCGATCTTCGACGAAAACCCGTTCGAGCGGCGCTTCCGCGACATCCATTCGGTGGCGCAGCAGCTGCAGGGTCGGCAACAGCATTTCGAGACCGTCGGCCAGCACCTGATGGGCCTGGAAGCCGATACCGGCTGGCTATAGCGTCAGGCCCCTGGGCCCTTCCGAATGACGATCTTGCCCTTCAGCTCCGAGGGGATGCACAAATAGTTCATCTTGTTGTCGTGCACGTCGTAGCCGTAGGAAACGATCTTCGCGCGCAACGCAGCGGCATCCGTCTTCAGGACTTCGACATACATCACCGGGCGGCAGCGTCGGATTGTCTCTTCGGCTCCGGCGAGGACCCGCAATTCCATGCCTTCGACATCGATCTTGATCATATCGACGCGCGGAAAGGCGAACCGGTCGAGCGTCGTCAGCGGGACATGCTCGGCCCGCGCCGGATCCTGGCCGCGCTGCTGCGTCAAAGGCTCGCGCTGCACCGGGCCAAACTCGATGCTGCCGAAATTGAGGGCTCGGCCGTAATCGAACTGCGGCAGCTCGACCGTCCCCTCGTGGTCGCCGAGCGCCATGTTGTAGCAATAGACGTTGACCAGCCCGTTCAACGCGATGCTGCCGGCCAGCATGTTGAAAATCAGGCGCTGCGGCTCGAAGGCGTGGATCTTGCCGCGGGTTCCCAATAGCGGCGCGAGGCCGAGCGAGTAGGTGCCGAAATTGGCCCCGGCATCGATGATCACGGGGTCGGGCTCGCACAACTGCAACACCTGCCCCAACATGCTGATCTCGTCGTGATCGATAGCGAGGCCAGTCTTGAACAACGCGTTGGTCTGGTTGATGTCGTTGCGGTTGACGATCATCTGGCCATAGGCCGTCGGGACGATGACGCCGAACGGGACGGGAACCATGGCGGTGCCTCGCTGTCTCCGAGTTTATTTTACCGCGTTCCAGCGGCCGCGTATTCCTCGCGCACCCGGTTTCTGAGGCTGGCGAGGCCGGCGGCGATGTAGCCGCCGTCGATCGCGATCTCGGCGCCACTGATGAAGCTGGCCTCGTCGGACGCGAGGAACAGCACCAATTCGGCGCATTCCCGGGGCGTCCCCTGGCGGTGCATCGGTATGGCGGCGCGCGCGGCCTGGGCGAAGGCTTCGCCACCGCTCTGGAAGAAGCCGGTATCGGCGATCTGCCCCGGGTGGATCGAGTTGACCCGGATGTTCCACGGCGAGAATTGCAGAACGGCCGTCTTGGTGAGGCCGCGCAGCCCCCATTTGCTCGCGGTATAGGCCGCGTCGTCATGCGCGGTAAGGCCGGCGGTCGAGGAGATGTTGACGATCGACCCGCCACCGCTACCCCGGATCGCCGGCGCAGCATGCTTCATGCCGAGAAGGGGCCCGGTGAGGTTGACCGCAAGCGTGCGGTTCCATGCCTCGACCGTCGTGTTGACGATGCCCTGGCGGGCGATCGTGCCGGCATTGTTGACAAGGATGTGCAACCCGCCGAACGCAGCGAGCGTCGCGGCGACGATCTCCTGCCAATCCGCCTCGCTCGATGCATCGTGCACCCGGAAGAGCGCCCGGCCGCCCGCCCCGGCGAGGCGCTTCGCCAGAGCCTCGCCCTTCACCGCATCGACATCGGTCAGCATCACCGCGGCGCCTTCGCGCACGAAGAGTTCCGCCTCTTGCGTCCCCTGCCCGCCCGCTGCCCCGGTGATCAGCGCGACCTTGTTTGAGAGTTTTGGCATAACGTCCTCCTCTGCATCATTGTCATTGCGAGGAGCGCCGTGACCAAGCAATCCCCCTCCGAGTGCTCTCTGCCCAGGGAGATTGCTTCGCTGTGCTCGCAATGACGACATCTTACAACTTCGGCATGTAGCCCTTCTTCGGATATTCCTCCCAATACTGGCGGAAGCCGTGTTTGGTGGCCTCCTGGTGGGGGTGGGCGCGCAGCTTTTCGACGTCGATGTCGATGCCGAGCCCGGGCGCCGTTGGGAGGTCGATCCAGCCCTCGTTGACCGAGAGGGAGGCGGTGGCAATGTCGCGGCAGATCCCCTCGAAATTGACGAAATACTCGGTGATGCGAAAGTTGGGGATGACCGCGGAGACATGCACCGTCGCCGCCATGCCGACGAGCGGCGAATTATAATTGTGCGGCGACATGACGACCGCGTGCGGCTGCGCCATCGCGGCGATGTCGAGGAGCGCCGAGATGCCGCCGATCGCGCAGATATCGGGATTGAGGATGTCGGCGGCGCGCATCGCGAGACACTGGGCGAACTGCTCCTTCGAATAAAGCGCTTCGCCGGTGACGATCGGAATCGGAACGGCGCGGCGCACCTCGGCGAGAAGCGCGAGATTGTCGGCCAGGCACGGCTCCTCGTACCAGTCGATGCCGAATTCGATGAGACGCTGCCCGATGCGGATCGCGTGGCTTGGGGCAAAGCGACGGTGCGCCTCGACCAATATCTCGAATTCAGGCCCCAGCGCCTCGCGCATCGCCCGGACATAGGTAATCGCGAAATCCTCGTCCTTCCGATCGACATGGCTGCGCCACGGGCCCGGGAAGGGATCGAACTTGGCGGCGGTGAACCCCATCGCCTTTACCTTGAGCCCGCGCTCCACCCCCTCCTCGATCGTCGAGCGCCCGGCCCAGCCATTGGCATAGACCCGCACCCGCTCGCGCGAGGCGCCGCCGAGGAGATTGTAAACGGGGAGCCCGGCGCGCTTGCCGATGATGTCCCACGAGGCGATCTCGATCGCACTCCATGCCGAGAGGAGTTCCATCGAGCCGCGGCGGATCGCGAAATCCTCGAACATGATCTGCCCGGTGTGGCGGATATTGAAGGCGCTGCGGCCGATGACATGCGGCGTCATCGCCTTGACGCACTCGGCGATGACGGTCTCCTTGCCGGCGGTGACGTACGCCTCGCCCCAGCCATAGGTGCCATCCTCGGTCTCGACCCGGCAGAAGAGGAGGTCCTTCGAACTCCTGGTGCCGAAGATAAAGCTCTCGATGCGCGCGATTTTCATGGGGAAAGCCCTCTTTGCGATGCGCTCGCGCCAAGTGTCGGGCAGTAGTTAGTGGGGATCAAGTGCGCCCCGCCCTCTTGTCATCCCGCGAAGGCCGGGATGACAAAGACGGTGGTTCGGGCGCTGGCGCGGCGGTCGTGCGCGCGGTAGGGTTTGGCATACACCGCTGAGCCAAGGGGAGCTACGCCGATGCTGGTCATGGACGCGATCACCGAGATCCTGAAGCGCGAGGGCGTCAAGACGCTGTTCTGCTTCCCGACGACGCCGATCATCGAGGCGGCGGTGGCCGGCGGTCTGCGTCCGGTCATCTGCCGCCAGGAGCGGGTGGGCGTCCACATGGCCGATGGCTGCGCGCGCGTGATGAACGGGAAGCCCGCCGGCGTCTTTGCCATGCAATACGGGCCGGGCGCGGAGAACGCCTTTGCCGGGATCGCCTCGGCCTATTCGGATTCGACCCCGATCCTCCTCCTGCCGCTCGGCCACCCGCGCGAGACCGCGCAGATGTTCCCCCTGTTCAATTCGACCCGCACTTATGCCAGCGTTACCAAACAGGTCGAGCCAGTCAACATGCCCGAGCACGCGGTCCCGGCGATGCGCCGTGCCTTCAATGCGCTGAAAAACGGCCGCTCCGGCCCGATCATGGTCGAAGTTCCGGCCGATGTGATGATCGCCGAATTCGCTGGTAACCAGGTCGACTACACGACTGTGCGCCGCACCCGCTCGGCGGGCGATGCGCGGGACATCGACGAGGCCGCCAAGTTCCTCATCGCGGCAAAGGTGCCGATGATCATCGCCGGCCAGGGTGTGCTCTATGCCGAGGCCTGCGACGAACTCCTCGCCCTCGCCGACCTCCTCGACACGCCGGTGATGACGACGACCGACGGCAAGAGCGCCTTCCCGGAAGACCACGGGCTGGCCTTGGGCTCGGGCGGCACGGTCTATACCGGCCACGGCCGCCATTTCCTTCAGGAGACCGACCTCATCTTCGCGGTCGGCACTTCGCTGACCAAGCACAACATCTCGACCCCGATCATCCCGGCCGGCAAGGCGATCATCCACGCCACCAACGATGCCCGCGATCTCTATAAGGCCAATGACACGGTGTTGCCGATCCTGGCAGACGCCAAGCTGATGCTAGCGCAGCTGATCGAGGCGGTGAGGGACCGGCTGGACGGCAAGTCGCACCACACCGGCGCGCGCCCGACGATCGCCCGATTGAAGGCTGAGTGGCTGCAGCGCTGGCACGCCAAGCTCAGGTCGCACGAGCGGCCAATCAACCCCTATTTCGTGATGTCGGAATTCATGCGCGTCATCCCCTCGGAAGACGCGATCGTCACCCACGATTCGGGAAGCCCGCGCGACCAACTCTTGCCGATGTATGTGGCGAAAAAGCCCCGCGGTTATATGGGCTGGGGCAAGTCGCACCAGCTCGGCACCGGATTGGGCCTAGCGATCGGCGCCAAGGTCGGCGCGCCCGACAAGATGTGCGTCAACTTCATGGGCGACGCGGCCTTTGGCATGACCGGGCTCGACTTCGAGAGCGCGGTGCGCTGCGGCATCCCGATCACCACGATCGTCCTCAACAATTCGACGATGGCGATCGAGACGCAGGCGATGAAGGCCTCGCACGAAAAGCACCGCACCCGCGACCTCGGCGGCAACTACGCCGCGATCGGCAAGGATCTCGGCGGCTGGAGCGAGCGGGTCGACGATCCCGCGGAAGTCGGCCACGCGATCCTGCGCGCCCGCAAGGCCAACGAAAACGGCGAAGCCGCGCTCCTCGAATTCATCACCAGCGCCGAAACAGAATTCTCCCACCGCCGCGGAGCCGCCTAACGGCGCGACCGGACCGGCCGATGCGGCGGCGCGATCTCGTCGCCAGCCTCGCCGCGACGGCAGCGACGTGGCCGTCCGCAGCCCGCGCGCAGCAGAAGGCGATGCCCGTGCTCGGCTATCTTGGCACCAGTTCGCCCGACGCGGCTGCTCCATCTGTCGCTGCGCTCCGCCAGGGACTGAGCGAAACCGGTTTCCTCGAGGGACGGAATTTGGCGATCGAATACCGCTGGGCGGAGGGACGCTATGACCGGTTCCCCGCATTGGCCGCCGATCTCGTCGACCGCAGGGTCGATGTGATCGCAGCGGGTGGCGTTGCTGGGATACAGGCGGCGAAAAACGCAACCTCGACGATCCCGATCGTCTTCTCCGCTGGCGATCCGATCGGGGATGGCCTGGTTACCAGCCTCGCTCGGCCGGGCGGCAACCTCACCGGCGTCAGTCTCTTGGTCGCCGAGCTGATGCCCAAGCGGCTTGAACTGCTGTCCGAACTGGTTCCGCAGGCCAGGGTGATCGCCCTGCTGATCAACCAGAACGCTTCGAACGCCGAGAAGATAATTGGAGGCGTGGAGGCAGCGGCGCGCTCCAAGGGAGTGCAGCTGGCTGTCCTGAGGGCTAGCAACGAGCGCGCGATCGACGCCGCCTTCGCGACCCTCGTCCAATTGCATGCCGAGGCGCTTACCGTCGGCGGCGATCCGTTCTTCGACAGCCGGCGCGAGCAGATCGTGGCGCTGGCGTCGCGCTATGGCGTTCCTGCGATTTATGCGTGGCGCTTTTTCGCCGCTTCCGGCGGCCTGATCAGCTATGGACCGAGCCTCACGGCGGCCGTTCGACAGGTCGGCATTTACGCCGGAAGAATTCTCCAGGGCGCCAAACCGGCCGACCTCCCGGTCCAACAGCCGACCACCTTCGAGCTGGTCGTCAACCTCAAGACCGCCAAGGCGCTCGGCCTCGCCGTGCCGCAATCCCTCCTCGCCCGCGCCGACGAGGTCATCGAATGAGGCGGCGCGCGCTGATCGCAAGCCTCACCGCGTCCGCGGTCGCGTGGCCGCTCGCCCTGCGCGCGCAGCAGAAACCGATGCCGGCGGTCGGCTGGCTCGGCATGACTTCGCCCGGCCCCTATGCACAGTTCGTCGCCGCGTTCCGCCGGGGTCTGAGCGACACCGGGTATGTCGAGGGGCAAAACGTCGCGATCGAATACCGCTGGCCGAGGGCCACTATGATCGGCTCTCCGCATTGGCCGCCGATCTCGTCGGCCGCAAGGTCGATGTGATCGCGACGAGTGGCGGCCCTCCCGCGGCGCAAGCAGCGAAAATCGCAAGCTCGACGATCCCGATTGTCTTCATCGCCAGTGACCCGGTCGAGTTGGGGCTCGTCGCCAGTTTCGCCCGGCCGGGCGGCAACCTCACCGGCGTCAGCACGATGTTGGCTGAGCTGACGGCGAAGCGGCTCGAGTTGCTGTCCGAGCTGGTCCCCCAGGCCAAGGTGATCGCGCTCTTGGTGAACCCGAACAATGCCAATGCCGAGCGCAATATCGGCGAGGTACGGGAAGCGGCGCGTGCGAGGGGGCTGCAGCTCCATGTCCTTAAGGCCAGCAACGAAAGTGAGATCGATGCCGCCTTTGCCGCGCTCGCCCAACTGCGTGCCGGCGCGCTTCTGCTCGGCAACGATGGGTTCTTCGGCAGCCGGCGCGACCAGTTCGTGGCGCTGGCATCGCGCTATCGCGTTCCGACAATCTATGATTTGCGCGAATCCGCCGCTTCTGGCGGGCTGATCAGCTATGGAGCGAGCCTCACGGCCGTCTATCGCCAGCTCGGCGTCTACGCCGGCAAGATTCTCAAGGGCGCCAAGCCTGCCGATCTGCCGGTCGAGCAGCCGACCGTCTTCGAGCTGGTCATAAACCTCAAAACCGCCAAGGCGCTCGACCTCACGGTGCCGCAATCGATACTGGCGCGCGCCGACGAGGTGATCGAATAGCCCCTCGGCCGCGGCGGACCTACGCCAGCGCGGGCGGGGCCAGCGAATAGCGCGGGTCGGCGGCGAGGCATTCCGCCTCGGGGAGGCCGAGCTCCCGGCGCACCGCGTTGGTGCCGAGCACCATCGCCACCATCTTGTATTGCGCGTGGCGCCGGCTCATGCCTTCGCGGCCCATCCCGCAATCCGACGAGATGACCAGCCGCTCGGCGGGAATGTGGCGTAATGCCTCGCGAATCAGCGCCGCCACCTGATCGGGCCGCTCGATCTGCAGGGTGTGGTGGTCGATGACGCCGATGACGATTTTCTTGTCGGTGATTGCCTTGCCGATCGCTTCGAGGTCGCCCGGACCGGACGAGCAGGTCTCGAAGGTGATGGCATCGGCATCGACCTCGTTCAATGCTCCGAGCGTCGGCTGGTAACTCTGGATATCCCGGAAAATCCGCTGCTGCGCGGGGTTTCCCCAGCAGGTATGGCACCACACTTCGGTCTTCTGCTTGAGCCCCTTCACGGTGTTGTTGAACAATTTGACGAGGTCGGCCGTATCGAGCCGGCCGAACGGCTTGCCGCGCGCCGGCACCATATGGATCTGCGGCTCCTCGAGCTGGATGACCGGGCAGCCGGCATCGGCGAGCCCGCTCAGTTCCTGATTGAGCGCCTCGCTGAACGCCCAGCAGCGCTCGACCGGGTCCTTGTAGTAATCATCAGCGACTGCGGCGGCGAGAAGCTCGGGCAGGATCGTGCCGAATTTGACCGGTCTTGTGGTCAGCCTCTGCGCCACCTTCCACATCGCCGCGTATTGCAGGTTGCCGGGGCCGATCGGCCCGGTGATGCGCGGCAGCACGCGGGCTTCGAGCTGGTCGTGGAGGATATGCCCGCGCGGCGGGCTGGCGGCGGCGACGGCGGGCGGCGTCGCCCGCGCCTCGTCGGAGAACCCGGCCATATGGGTCAGCGGATAGCTCTGCCAGCTGAACCCGCCGATCTCCTCGTCATAATGCGCGTCGCCATCAGTGCAGATATCGAGGCCGGCGATTTCCTGCGCCCGCAGATGCGTTGAGACAGCGTCCTCGTACTGCTCGCGCCAACGGGCATTGACCATCGCCTCGACAAAGCTCTTCCGACCCAACGACACGGTGTGCCAAGCCGGCCGCGGCAGCGAGCCGATGATCGAGGTCGGCAGCATTGTTTCGGCTGAGGCCCTGTACATCGTCGTTTCCTCCCCGGGTGCCTCTTGAGAGAATTACCGCCGAGATTGCTTCGCCGCGGCGCATCACGCCACCATAATCGGCTGCATGGCCCAGGGGCATCCGATCAACCGCCCGGCCGAACTGTCGGCTAATTGCGCTTTCCAGGCGCAATGTCGTGTACCGGGGCGGTCGCGGTGGTAGCATCGTGCGCCAATCAAATACGAGGCGCCGGTGAGCATGAGGAAAAGTGGCTACGCTGCTGCGATCATCACCCTTGTCGTGGCCGGCAATGCGTGGGCGGCGGCCCCGAGGGGCGAAGCGTTGGTCCAGAGGTGGTGCTCCGAGTGCCACGCCGTTAAGCCCGATCAATCTTCTGCCAACCCCGCCGCCCCGAGGTTTTCGGATGTGGCGGCCGAGCCTTCAATCACCGAATACTCGCTGCGGGCGTTCCTCAAGACACCACATTCAAAGATGCCAAATATCATGATGAAGCCAGACGAGATGGACGACATTATCAGCTACATTCTGTCGCTGAAGCCTCGGCACTGAACACGATCGCCAATACCGTCTGGAGTTACGGGACAACTGCCCGCGAGATCCCCGATCAAGCCGATCGCGCCGGCTGTCTCTGCGTGAAAAAAGTGGTGCATCAACCGGTGCAAACCGGGGATTGACCCAATCGGCTTGGCCGAGATCAAAACGGCGTCGCCCGCAGTTAGCGCCTGGCGCCGCTTCACCTCAGAGCGCGCTGTGTCGCCACCGCCCGTTCCCCAAGCGGCATCGTTTGCCGATTGCGTGGCGTGTCAGCATCGCCAGTGTCGAGGCGGGGGAGTTGACCCTCATCAAGCGACCGGCGGCGGCTGAGCCGAGAGCTCTCAGGCAGCGCTCACCGTGTGCTGCCAGAACTGGTGGAGCCTCTCCTGTCGCGCTGCTTCGCGTAGTTCGGCGCGTTGCCGCAGCGCAGCTTGGTCAGCTGTGCTGCCCGAGCCCTGGGTTGGCGCCGCGCAGGCGGTGGGGCAGCGGGTAATCCCCTTGGCGCGGATAAAGGCGGCGATCTCGGCTTCGTAGTCCCGTGACGACATCTGTTGCCTCGTCATCTCAAGCCCCATTGCGATGCGAGCAGTATTCAATGTCGCAAGCAGCGACGAAATCCGGTCTTGTCCTTACGGAATTCTACGTACCCGGGCTTACTTGACCTGGATCAAGGCGCCGCTTGCCAGGAGGGCAATCATCGAAGCTGATTTGAGGATGGCCCGCGATGCCCGCGATCGTGACCTTGACGATGAACCCGGCGCTCGACATCGCCACCGAGGCGGAAAAAATTGTGCCGTCGGAAAAACTGCGCTGCCGCGTGCCGCGCTACGATCCGGGTGGGGGCGGCATCAATGTCGGCCGCGCGGTGCATATGCTCGGCGGCGACGCTATTGCGGTCTTTCCCGTCGGCGGTCCATCGGGCGACATGCTCTGCCATTTGGTCGCCAATGAGGGCTTACCGTACGCGACGGTGGCGATCGACGGCATCACCCGCGAGAGCTTCGCCGTCGTCGAGCGGCAAAGCGGGAGACAGTATCGCTTTCTACTGCCCGGGCCGCATATCGCGGCGCGCGACCAAGCGCGCTGCCTCGACGAGCTGGCCGCGCACCTCAAGGGAGCCGACTACCTCGTCGCCAGCGGGAGCCTACCGCCCGGCTGCCCGCCCGATTTCTACTCCAGCGTTAGCGAGTTGGCGCAACAGCATGGTGCGCGGTTTGTGCTCGATACGTCGGGACCCGCTCTCTCGGGCTTTGGCGGGGGCGCCTACCTGATCAAGGCGAGCCTGCGCGAACTCGAAGAATTGAGCGGCACTGAGATTGGATCCGAGGGCAAGCTCGAAAGGGCAGCCCGCGCGGCGATCGAGCGAGGCTGCACCGACATTATCGTCGTCTCGCTAAGTGCCGAGGGCGCGCTGCTTGCGACCAAGGAGGAGACCCGACGCTTGCCGGCCATCCCGGTCGACGCACTGAGCAGCGTCGGCGCCGGCGACAGCATGCTCGCCGGTATCGTCTTGAGCCTTACCCGCGGCTCGACGCTGACCAACGCGGTCAGGTTCGGCATGGCCGCCGGCGCTGCCGCGCTCCTCAGGCCGGGCACGGAATTGTGTCGTCGGGAGGATACCGACCGGCTCTACCGCGCGACGCAGAGCCGTGAGATATAAGGTTAGTTAGGGGGGGCGGCCTAAGCGCCCCGGCTATCGCTCGACCCAGACATCACCCACCTTACGGTAGCGCTTTTTCACCGCTGCCCAGGCGACCCGGAACGCGGTCTCCTCCTGCGCCTGGGGTCCTTGGTCGGCATAGGATTGCCAGGCCGCATTGAAGGCGGCACGAAATATCTCCTGGGCATGCCGCGGCAGGCTGCGGATTGCCGGGGGCATCTCGTCGAGGCTCTGATATGGCACGGGTTGCGGCTCCCACGCTGGAATGAATGGGTCTTATTGCGCGGCGCTCGGTACAGTCCTGATCGCCTGTTCCGCCTCGTGCACGACCGCCATCGTGCGGAACAGGCTGGCGGCGTTGACGCTGATCGAGTCGATGCCGAGTTCGGTTAGGAACCGCGCAATCTCCGGATAACTGGCAGGCGCCTCGCCGCAGATCCCGACATGGCGGTGGTTGCGTTTGGCACCGGCAATGGCCAGGCGAAGCATTGCCAGCATGCCCGGGTCGCGCTCGTCGAAATCGAAGGCGACGATATCGGAATCGCGATCCACTCCCAAGGTCAGCTGGGTCAGATCGTTGGAGCCGATCGAAAAGCCGTCGAAGAGGGCGGCGAAGTTGTCGATATCGATGACGTTGTTGGGGATCTCGCACATCACGTAGATCTCGAGCCCGTTCTCGCCGCGTTTGAGCCCATTGAGCGCCAGCGCCTCGATGACGCGCCGGCCTTCCTCGACCCGGCGGCAGAACGGCACCATGATCAAGAGGTTAGTGAGCCCCATCTCGCTGCGCACCCGGCGCAGCGCCGCGCATTCGAGCGCGAACCCTTCGGCATAGGCCGGATGCGCATAGCGCGATGCCCCGCGAAATCCGAGCATCGGGTTGGCCTCCTTGGGCTCGAACCCCGCGCCGCCGAGCAAGCTGGCATACTCGTTGGTCTTGAAATCCGAAAGCCGCACGATCACCGGCTTCGGATGGAACGCGGCAGCGATTGTGCCGATGCCCTCGGAAAGCTTCTCAACGAAGAAATCGGCCGGGCAATCGTAGCCCCGGACCAGCCGGGCGATCGCGGCGCGCGCCTTCGCCGAGGCGATTTTTTCGGGATGGACGAGCGCCATCGGATGAATGCCGATATGCTCGCTGATGATGAATTCCATGCGCGCGAGGCCGACGCCGTTATTCGGCAGCATCGCCGTATGGAACGCGAGTTCCGGGTTGCCGAGATTGACCATGATCGCCGTATGTGGCCGCGGCAGTCGGCCGGCCGGGATGCGGGTCACCTCGAAAGGCAGTATGCCCTCATAAACCTTGCCGATCTCGCCATCGGCACAGGACACGGTGACTTTCGTTCCCGTGCCGAGCGTGGTGGCGGCATCCGCCGCTCCGACCACCGCCGGAACGCCGAGCTCGCGGGCGACGATCGCGGCGTGGCAGGTGCGCCCGCCCTGGTTTGTCACAATGGCGGAGGCTTTCTTCATGATGGGTTCCCAATCGGGGTCGGTCTTGTCCGTCACCAGGATTTCGCCGGTCTGGAACTCACC
>JBARKH010000359.1:0-23182 GCA_049801295.1 Allostellaceae bacterium
GCCATCGGCGGTGTCGTCGCCAGCGCGCATGGGCCCGAGGCGGGGGTCTGGGTGATCGCGGAGACGTCCGATCTCCCGACCCGGTTCATCAAGATCGTCGCCACCGACGATAAGGGCCGCTATGTCCTGCCCGATCTGCCGGAGGCGAATTTCCGTGTCTGGGCGCGCGGCTACGGCCTCGTCGACTCGCCTGCGCTGCACGCGGTCCCGGGCCAAGCCCTCAACCTCACCGCTGTCATCGCGCCGAACGAGGCCGCGGCCGCGCATTTTTATCCGGCGATCTACTGGTATTCAATGCTGAGGATCCCGGACAAGAAAGAGTTCGGCGGCAAGGGCGCCATTCCGGAGAAGGTCACCCAGCAGGAATGGCTCACCATCATCAAGAACCGGGCCTGCGTCGGCTGCCATCAGCTCGGCCAGGAAGCGACCCGCACGTTGCCCGCCGCGTTCAGCAACCTCAAGAGTTCCGAAGACGCGTGGATGCGCCGCGTGCAGTCGGGGCAGAGCGCGCCCTTCATGGTGAACCCCTTGGCTGGCGCGCTCGGCGGCGCGCCCTTCAAATATTTTGCCGAGTGGACCGACGCCATCGCCAAGGGCGCGCTTCCGCCGGCCAAGCCGCCGCGGCCGCAGGGCGTCGAGCGCAACCTCGTCCTTACACTGTGGGGATGGGGGAGCGAGAAAACCTATCTGCACGACGCGATCTCCACCGATAAGCGCAACCCGACGGTCAACGCCTACGGCAAGGTTTTCGGGTCGCCCGAATACGCCTCCGATATGCTGGCGATCCTCGATCCCAAGACCAACACCGCGACGGAGTGGAAGGCGCCGGTGCGCGATCCCGAGATGCCGGAATCGCTTGGCGAGGGCCACGCGGCAACCCTGAAACCGGTGCAGCCTTCGCCCTATTGGGGCGACGAAAAGATCTGGACCAACCGCATCAACAACCACAATCCGATGTTCGACAAGGAGGGCCGGCTGTGGCTGACCGCGGCAGTGCGCGGCCAGGACGACCCGGCTTCTTGCAAGAAGGGCTCCGAATTGGCTTCGGCCAAGGCGTTCCCGCTCGACAAGAGCCCGCGCCAGCTGGCGATGCTCGATCCCAAGACGATGAAATACACCTTCGCCGACGTCTGCTTCAGCACCCATCACCTGCAATTCGGCTTCGACGCCAACGATACGCTGTGGACGAGCGGCGGGGGTCCGGTGGTCGGCTGGCTCAACGCCAAGGAGTTCCTCGCGAGCGGCGACGCGGAGAAGGCTCAGGGCTGGACCGCGCTCGTCCTCGACACCAACGGCAACGGCAAGCGCGACGACGCCGTTGAGCCCAACGCGCCGGTAGATCCCGCCAAGGACAAGCGCCTCGCCGGCGGCTTCTATGCGGTGATGCCGAGCCCCGTTGACGGCTCGGTGTGGGGCACTGTCGGGGTCTTCGCCGGCAAGGGGGCGGTCGCGCGGCTCAACCCCGGCGCCGACCCCCCGCAAACCGCGCTCGCCGAGATCTACAACGTGCCGCTACCGGGGTTCGGCCCGCGCGGCGCCGACATCGACAGCAAAGGGGTCGTGTGGGTGTCGCTCGCCAGCGGCCATCTCGGCAGCTTCGACCGCCGCAAATGCAAGGGCCCGCTCAACGGGCCCAAGGCGACCGGGGACCAATGCCCGGAGGGCTGGTCGTTCTATCAATACCCCGGCCCCGGCTTTGCCGGGATCGGCAACAACAGCGCCGAGGCGAGCTATTACACCTGGGTCGATCAGCACAATACGCTGGGTCTGGGCGACGACGTGCCGATCTCCACCGGCAACGAGAACGACGGGCTCCTGGCGCTGGTGAACGGCAAGTGGGTGGTGATCCGCGTGCCCTATCCGCTGGGCTTCTACGCCAAGGGGCTCGACGGCCGCATCGACGATCCGAACGGCGGCTGGAAGGCAAGGGGACTTTGGACCACCAGCGGCGACCGCACGCCTTGGCTCAAGGAAGGCGGTAAGGGAACCACGCCCTTGGCGGTGCACGTCCAGCTGCGCCCCGATCCGCTCGCCGATTGAGCGGCATGCCGGGCAGATCCCCGGGAACCGACGAGCGCGACGCCTTGGCCGAATTGCCGCCAACCGAGGTGAGGGGTACCCGCTTCCTCTAATTGCCGGGCCTACGACCGCCCAAACGCGTCCTCGCGAAGCTCGAGCGCGTAGACCGTCAGGCAGTTTGCCCGGCATTCGACCGCCGTCTGCAGCCAGAGTTCGGCGTCGAGGAGATCGTTTTGTGGAGCGGGATCGGCGGCCCCACCCGGGCGCCGACAGGAAGCACACGAACGCCGCCGCCGCGGCAAGCCTCCACCAGATCCCTCGCTCGTTCATCTCGATCTTCGCAAGGTGAGTGATTGGGGTGGAACGCCGGTGCCCCGCACGATCCGTGCCGAGCGCCTGCGATCGTCGGCGACAGGCGTACGAGCCATCAATACCGCGCGTTGCCCGGTGTTCTGGGGAAAGGGATCGCGTCGCGGACGTTTGAGAGGCCCGTCGAATAGGCGATCGTGCGCTCGAAGCCGAGGCCGAACCCGGCATGGGGCACCGTGCCGTAGCGGCGCAGATCGCGGTACCAGGCGTAATGGTCCCGGTCGATGCCGCGCTCGGCCATCCGCGCATCGAGCACGTCAAGGCGCTCCTCGCGCTGCGAACCGCCGATGATCTCGCCGATCCCCGGCGCCAGCACATCCATCGCCGCGACCGTCCGCCCGTCGTCGTTGACCCGCATGTAGAAGGCTTTGATGTCCTTAGGGTAGTTCATCACGACGACCGGCTTTTTCGCGTGCTTTTCGGTGAGGTAGCGCTCGTGCTCCGATTGGAGGTCGATGCCCCAACTGACCGGGAACTCGAATTTCTCGCCCTTCGCCCGCTCGAGCACTTGGATCGCCTCACCGTAATCCATGCGGACAAACTCCGAGCCGACAATCCCCTCCAGTTTCGCGATGAGCCCCTTCTCGATCCGCTCGTCGAAGAAGGCGAGATCCTCCTCTCTTTCGTTCAAGAGGGTCGCAAAGGTGAACTTCAACAGCCGCTCGGCCAGGCTCGCATTGTCGGCGAGGTTGGCGAAGGCGATCTCCGGCTCGATCATCCAGAATTCGGCGAGGTGGCGGCTGGTGTTCGAGTTCTCGGCGCGAAACGTCGGCCCGAACGTGTAGACCTTAGTCAGCGCCAGGCAGTACGCTTCGACGTTGAGCTGCCCCGAGACCGTGAGGAAGGCTTCGCGGCCGAAGAAATCCTGCGTGAAATCGACTTGGCCGTCGGCCGTCTTCGGCAGGTTCGCGAGATCGAGCGTGGACACCCGGAAGAGCGCGCCTGCGCCCTCCGCGTCGGCGGCGGTGATGATCGGCGTGTTGACCCAGAAAAATCCCTCTTCGTCGAAGAAGCGGTGGATCGCCTGGGCGATCGTGTGGCGCACCCGGGTCGCCGCGCCAATGACGTTGGTGCGCGGCCGCAGATGCGCCACCTCGCGCAGGAATTCGAGCGTGTGAGGCTTGGGCTGGATCGGATAGGTGTCGGGGTCATCGACCCAGCCGATCACCCGGATCGCGCTCGCCTGCATCTCGAACTTCTGCCCCTTCGCCGGTGACGGCAAGATCATGCCCGTCGCCTCGACAGCGCACCCCGCCGTCAGCCGCAGCACCTCACCCTCGTAATTCGGCAGCGTGTTCGGCGCGACCACCTGCAGCGGGTGGAACGAGGACCCGTCCGAGAGATGGACGAACGAGATCCCCGCTTTCGAATCCCGCCGCGTTCGCACCCAGCCCTGGACCGTAACCGGCGCGTCGTCAGGCGCGTCGCCGGCGAGGACCCCACGCACGCTGACGGCGGTCTTGCCCATGGCTCAATAGCTGGGCTTGGCGGCAAACGGCGTCACTTGCAGTTCGTGCGTCCAGCACGAGGGGTCCTGGGTGTGCAGATACCAGTACGCTTCGGCGATCTTTACGGGGTTGATGATCAGGTCGCGGCGGTTCTGGTTGCGCGGCAGGGCGCCGCTGCCGGGCGAGTCGATCGAGCCGTCGATGACGATGTTGGCGACGTGGACGCCGTGCTCCGAATATTCCTCGGTCAGCACTTGCGCCAGCGTGCGCATCATTACCCGCGGATAATAGAGCGACTGTCCGGTCATCCGCTTCTTGCCGCGCAGCGAGCTTGAGTTGTTCGAGAAGAAGAACGACCCCGCACCTTTCTTGCGCATCGCCGGCAGGACTTCCTTGGCGACGAGAAAGGGTCCGCGGCAGGCGATGTGCTGCGTGGTATCGAACATCTCAATGGGGATGTGTTCGAGAAGCTCCTTCTCCGGCGGCAGGTCGCGGCCTTCGAGGTAGCCGGCGTTGTAGATGAGGACGTCGGTGTCGCCGGCTTCCTCACGGATCTTGGCGAACGCGCCCGCGATCGAATCCTGCGAGACCAGATCCAATTCGACGATCATGCATTCCCCGCCCTGCTCGCGGATCGCCGCCGCGAGTCTCGAGGCGTTGGCCTCCTTGCGGGTCGTCAGCACGGTGAAGAAACCCTCCTTGGCGAATTTCTGGGCGACCGCGCCGCCGACACCCCAGCGCACGCCGACCGGCACCGCGCTGTCGTCCACGGCATGGCCGTGCGCCAGCAAGGTATTGCGGCCGTCGGACTGCCACTTCGAGGTGGCGCCGATGACGACGGCGACGGGCTTACCCTTCGTATTTGATTTCATTCGGGAAATTCCTTCGGGTTTGCAGTGATCGGCAGTGTATCAGCTTGAATTTCGGAATCCGACTCCGAGCCGCGGCCCATCCTACCATCGGAGGCGCAGGCCAGCCGCGAAGGCATTGGCGGCCGCGTGGGCGCCGAGCGTCGCGTCATAGCGGACAAACCCCAAGATCTGGCCGGGGACCGCATCCTGGGCAATCGCGAAGCTGAGGCCGACCCCAAGCTCGGCGGCATCGCGGCCAACCGTAGGGCCGACCTGCCCGAAACTCGCCGCGCTCGCGCCGATAAAGTTGGCATTGAAGCGGCCCGCGGTGTCGAGAAAATTGTGCAGCCAGGCAACGCGGATCTCGGGTAGGAGCGCGGTGTCGCCGCTCGTCACCGGCCGGGCGACGGCGACCCCGACGCGGCCGTACATCGCATTGAGGGCGTTCGGGGTCACCGCGAGGCCGAGGCCGCCCGCGCCGCCTTCCGAGAACGCGCTCTGGCCGATATGGAAATAGGAGAGGCCGGCGCGCGGCGTCATCTGCCAGTCGTCGGCGAGGAACGGCCGGCTGAGCCCGAGATCGAGCGCCGCATCGTTCCCGCCATGGCTCGACGTGGCGGTGTGGGGCGGTCCCGGAAGGACTATGCTGCGGCTGACGTCGTAAAAATCGTGGGCCAGGATCCCGGCGCCATCGAGGCTAAACCCGAGCCCCAGCGCGTGTGCGCCGTAGCCGCCCAGCTGGACGAATGAGATCGTGCCATTCTCTGGTACCGTATTGACCGAGAGGCTGCTCTGTCCGCCGCTGACCGCGACCCCGAACAGGTCGTCAGGGCTGCTGATCAAATCCGCGCCGATCGCGCCGCCGCCGGTTGAATAATTCGACCCGATCGCGCCGCCGCTGTCGCCGATATGGCCGAACTCGCCAAAGCCGCGCGCCCACAGATTTGTCGTCCGTGGCGTCAGTGTACCGGGCTCGGCGCCGGCGGGCCCGACGGGATCGTTGATCGCCTCCCCGAGTGCGGCCAGTTGCGTGGCGTTGGCACCAAGGCCCCAGGCGCCGACGATGCCGCCGCCCGCCGCGAGAGGGAACTCACCGCCGCGCAACGAGAGCCGCTCGTCCATCGCGCCAAGAAAGAGGCGGCGATCCTGGAGGCTCATCTGCGCCAGATTGCCGTAGATCGGCCCACCAAACGATAGGAGGCTCTGCTGCATCTGCGCCGGCGGCAGGGTGAGGGCGATGCCGAGTGCGGTGGCGAAGTCGCCGGTCGCCGTCGGGATTGTAGCGTTAAGCGCATTGACCACACCGGTGGCGTTGCCGGTCCCGCCGGCAAACCCGCCGAGTTGCAGGTCGACCGCGTTCGGCAGGTACTGGACGCTGACCGGGAGGATCGGCAGGCTGTCGGTCACCTGGCCGAACGTGCCGCTGATGCCGCCGCCGGCGGTCAGGATCACGAATTTGCTGAACGGCACATAGCCCCCGCCCAGGGTCGGCTGAAGATCGAGGGTGCCGGCGAGGCTGGCGCCGCCGCCTACCGCCAGGAGCGAGGCCGCGCTCGGGCTGAGGAGGGTCCGCAGCGTGCCGTTGGTGCCTTGCAGGTAATTGCCGCCCACCTTCAGCGTGCCGATCGAGCCGCCGGGCATGACAATGCCGCTTGGGTTGGCGAGGGCGCCGCCGACTCCGCCGTGGCCGGCGAGGAGGGCGCCGCTCTCGACCAGGACCGAACCGCCGAGGCTCGCGCCGGGCGCTGCCGCCGGGCCGATTACGAGCGCCCCGCCGGTCACCAGCGTCGTGCCGAGGAAGCCGCCGCTGTTCCCGGTCAGGGTCAGGGTACCCGCGCCTTGCTGAACCAGCTGGCCGAGCCCGGCGATCACCCCGCCAAACGTGTACGCATCGGACCGGTCGACAACGAGGAACTTGTTCGCCGTCGCGTTGCACAGCCGGTCGCCGGCGCTCGTGCAGAACGTGACATGGCCGAGAATGCTGCCGCTCGCGCCGCCGGTGCCGAGTTGCAATGTCCCGTCTTCGATTGTGGTGTTGCCGGTATAGCCGGCGTTGCCGGCGATCGTCAGGGTTCCGGTGCCGTATTTGATGAGCGGGCGCGCGCCGCCGGTTCCATCGGTCAACAACGATGCATCCGGCGTCGAATCGTTGTTCGCCAGCCCGAACTTGAGGACCGTGGCCTGGGCAAAGAGGCTGGTCGCGTCGTAGAGCACCCACGCGCCGCGGCCGATAAGCCCGGCCGTGAGAACGTCGACAGTGGGGTTGTAGGCGAGCTCCTCGATCAGCGTATTCGGGAGCCCCTCTCCAAAGGCCCGCCAGCCGCTGAGCGTGCCCTGGGCGTTGCTGTCGGCGACCGCGATCGGGCTCTGGGTGCTGGCGACGACGCAGCCATCAGGCGCCGTCGTGCAGCGGAGCGGCATGTCCAAGCCGCCGACCAAGAGCGCGTTGACGCCATTATTGGCGATGAACTCGGTCGCGGTCGGGCGAATGAAGCCGGCGGGCAGATCGCCGGTGAGCCGGGTGAAACTGACGCTGGCCGCGGCGGCGGTTCCGTTCGTAACCCCCCACAGATTCCTGCTGTCGGCGACAAAGAAACGCTGCTGCGTGCGCAGATCGTAGACGACGCTGGTCGGTGTGACGCCGGCGTATTTGGTCAGCTGCGCGAGGCTGCCGTGTGCGGCGGTCGAGCTCTGCCACACCCCGTCAAATCCCCCGACGAGGAGCGCATTGGTATTGTCGTTCGTGCCATAGGCGATTGCGGTGGGGCCTCCGGTCACTCCAACCTTGGTGAGGGAAAGATCGACGGAGGTCGAGCTCACGCCGTTGGCGCCGGTCAACGGATCCTCTGTGACGAACACTTTTGCCGTACCGCCGATCGCAATTCGGCTCGGATCGATCCGGTTGAGGACAAACGGGCTGGTAAAACTGGCGCTGGTAACCGTCCCGCAATCGCGGCCGCCATTGCAGGTCAGCGCCACGCCGCCAGCGTTCGTCGGGTCGGGAAACGGGCTGACGGCCTGGCCCTGTGAATTGATGATCAGGCGGCTGAGGCCACCGAGAGATTGCGAACTCGAATAGACCGCGCTGAGGCCATTCAAGGTGCGGTCGTTGATCGCCGCGACGGTGCCGTCACCGCCGTTGATCGGTTTGAAAAGCGCACCTCCGGGAGCCATCTGCAACGAGACGCCATTGTCCTGGGCGGCGAGCGCAATGCGCTTACTATTGGCGTCGTAGGCGACGGCATAGGGCTCGAACGCCGCGAGATTGCCGTTGAGCCCCTGCCATTCGCCGCTCCCGCCAGGGTTGTTGCGCAGATAGATCCCACCATCGCTCGTCATGATGAGCCCGCCGGCCGGCGTGAACGCGAGCGCCCGCGAGTCGGCGTGCGCGGTGTTGGCGTCGTTGAAGTTCCGCGCGGCGGTTCCCTCGAAAGTCAGGCTCGCGGCGCTCGAGCTGTTATTCTTCGGGTTGAAGACCACGCGAAACGCCGGAACCGTGCAGACTGAACTCGGCGGCTCGCCGCCGCAGGTCTGATAGGCATCGCCGGTCAGATAGACGACGTTGGCGTTCTTCGGATCGATCGCGAGGTGGAGGTTGATCGGGGTCTGCATGCCCGGCACGACGTCGGGGGCGGCGTTGAGCCGATGCCACGTCGTGCCTGAATTCTGAGACAGGAAGACGCCGCTGAATAGATTGACCTGAAACGCAGGAATTATGTCGGTGAGCGCGACCGCGATCGATCCGTGGGGTCCGCTGGCCAGGCTGATGACGGTTTGGGCGAATGGGTTGATCGCCCCTTTGCTGTCTGCGGCGGTAAATATGGGCGCCCAAGTGGTGCCCGTGTTTTTGCTGATATAGACGCCGGTCCGGCGGGGGTTCGTGGGTGAGGTGACGGCCGCATAGAAGCGCGTCGGGTCGGCGGGGTCGGCGACCAGCGAGGTGACCGGGCCGGAGGGCAGCCCCGATCCCGCCGGCACCAGCGAGAACGACGCGCCGCCATCGACGCTGCGGTAAAGCCCGTAGGGCGCGCCGCCGGCGGTCTTGGTGGTCGCGGTTGCGCCGTATTCTTCTTCGAAGGTCGCCGCGAGGATCGTGTTGCCGCGCGCCGCCGCGTCGATGACGCTCTGGTTAGCGAGCGTCGCACCGCCGAGCGCGCGCCAGCTCGCGCCCCCGTCGGTCGTATACAAGAGCCCGGTGCGCCGCCCGCCTCTGCCCTGGTAGAGGGTATTGAAATTGTCATAGTCGCCGTTGTCGGTGATGCCGATCCCCGCGACGACGGTCTTGCCGGTCTTGTCCGTCGGATCAAGTGACACGCTGGCAATCGACGGCGACGCCTGATTATCGGTGAGCGACGTCCAATTCGCGCCGCCATTGTTGGTGATCCAGACGCCGCCGTTGGTCGATCCCGCGAACATCGTGCTCGGCCCCAGTGCCGGGTCGGGCAGGATCGCCTGGATCGCCCCGGCCTCGGTGCCGTTGGGAGTTGCATCACCGCTCTGGACCGAACCCGCAGGCCCAAAGCGGGGTCCCGGTCCTTGCGAGAGGAATGTCTGGCCAAGTGCCGCTCCCGACCATAACGCCAGGATCGCACCGGCCAGAACACGTGCTGCTGTGCCGAACATCCCCTCCCCCGAGGATCGCCGCGCCGACTAGAGCAGACTCCGGCCGCTATTCACCAGCGCCGTCGTGGCAGCGAGGCGGGCAGCGCCTTCCGACGCGATCCTCAAGCCTCTCCGAGGCTTGCGCCCTGCTCTTCAGCCTGCCCGGTCCCAGCCCCACCAGGCGCAGAGGGCCTCACCCATGACGAGTTCGAGGTCGCGGCCCTTCAACCACGGCAATTCCTCGGTGAACATCGTCACGCATTCTTTCCACGAGCACGGCATCTTGGAGATGTCGGTGCCCCAGAACATGCGATTGGGCCCGAACGCGTCGTAGACCTGCCGCAGATAGGTGTGCAGCGCCGGATAGGGGTAGGCTTCCCCCGAATAATGCGGCACGCCGGTCGCCTTCACCGCCACATTGGGGAACGTCGCCAGCGCCAGCAGCTGCGGCATGCGGGTCATCGCCGCGGCGTCCTTCAGCGTCGAGGTGCCGCCTCTTCCGCCCAGATGGTCGATCGTCAGGCGAAGTCCGGGGTGGCGCTCGGCAATCCTGCCGATTTCGACGAGCGAGTCGGTCGCCAGCATCGCGATCGGCACGCCGGCCTTCTCGGCTTCGGTCCACAGCCAATCGATCGTGCCGTTCTTCAGCCACTGCCGCATCGGGTCACTGAGGAACCCGTAGCGCAGACCGAGCATTCCGGCTTGTGCTCTCCAGCCGGCGATGCGGCCCCGCGATTCCGGTCGGTCGAGCGGGACCGCGCCCATGATCGCAAAGCGGCCCGGATAGTCCTTGACCGCCTTTAACGCCATGGCGGTCGAGCCCGGGTCCCAGCCCGGTGGATGAATGACCGCCGCATCGACCCCGCCTTCGTCCATCAGGAGGATCGCCTCATCGGGGGTGAAGTGCGTCACTTGGCGATGCGAGAGGTTGCTCGGCAAGCCGGTTCCCCAGAGGTGAATCTGAGCGTCGACAATCTGCATCCTATCCTCTCCCTTTGATCGGAAACCGGGAGCGCCGCTTAGCTCTCGCCGGCGATGTTGCGGCGCAGCCGCTCACGGCTCTCCGCGGGCCAGAATTCGGCGAGCTTGTAGAATGTCTCGAACGCCGGGATGCCGGCGGGAAGCTCAAACCAAGGCCGCTTGCTGCGGGTGAAGATATGGACGTCGGGGCCAATCTCCTCGGGGTGGTCGAGCGTACCCGAGCGCAGGAGCACGGTGTCCCCCGGCGCGGCGTGGTATTTGCTGTAGAGCGCGGTGCCGCAATCGGGGCAGCTGAAAACCTCGTGCGGCTTGCCGCTGCCGGCGGCCAGCATGACCGAGCGCAGCCGCGCGTGGTCGGCCTCGACAAAGCGCCGCTCGATCCAGATGTTGACGGCAAAGGCGCCGCCGGTCAGGCGCTGGCAGTCGCGGCAGTGGCAGGCGTTGACGATCAAGGGCGGCGCGGTCACTCGATAGCGCATAGCCCCACAGGCGCACCCGCCTTCCCGCTCCATCCTCTCCTCCATCCACGCTAAACACCGCACCGCTTGCCGGCATAATATGGCAAACTCGGGCTCGAGGCGACGAGGAGGCGATCATGACCAGCGTGATTGAGGGGCGCGAAAGCGGGTTCAAGACCAACCCCGACTACCGGGTTACTTTGGAAACGTCGCCCCGGCGGGTGCGCGTCAAGTGCAACGGCGAATGGATCGCTGACAGCACGAGGGCGCACCTCCTCTTCGAGACGCGGCACCTGCCCGTTTACTATTTCCCGCGCGCCGACGTGCGCATGGACAAGCTGGTGCCGACCGAGCATCACACCTTCTGCCCGTATAAGGGAAAGGCGTCGTATTGGACGATCCGGGTTGGCGACAAATCATCGGAGAACGCGGTCTGGGGCTATCCCGACCCCTATGACGAGGTTCCGGCGCTCAGGGATTTCGTCGCGTTTTATTGGGACCGGGTCGATGGGTGGTACGAGGAGGACGAGGAAATCTTCGTCCATCCGCGCGACCCCTATAAGCGGGTCGACGTCGTCGCCTCGTCGCGCCATGTCGAAATCGTGGTCGGCGGCCAGATCGTCGCCGACACCAAGCGCGCGCGGTTCCTCTTCGAGACGCGGCTGCCGGTGCGCTATTACATCCCGCCCGAGGATGTGCGGATGGACCTCTTGGTGCCGAGCGAGAAGGCGACCGCCTGCCCCTACAAGGGCAAGGCGCGCTATCATTCAGTCAAGATCGGGCAGGAGCTCTTCCCCGACATCGTGTGGAGCTACCCCGACCCGATCCCCGAATGCCCGAAGATCAAGGGCCATCTCTGTTTCTTCAACGAGCTGGTCGACGAAATCCGGGTCGACGGCGTCGCGGTGCCTCGGCCAGTTACGCCGTGGTCGAAGGACTGGAAGGACAAGGCCGCGACGGTCCCCGATCAGCGCGGCCCGGTGACCCGGCCTTAGCTCTGTGGCGATCACCCGCTCGGGGATCGGCGATGCGCCAAAGCGGCGCGAGGATCGGCGGTTCCTCATCGGACAGGGCCGCTATCTCGACGATCTTGCCTTCGATCGGCTGACCCACGCGATCGTGCTGCGCTCGCCCCATGCCCATGCCCGGATCGCGCGGATAGATGTCGGACAGGCGCGCGCCATGCCCGGGGTGCTGGTGGTCTTGACCGCGGCGGAGGCTGGGGCCGATGGGCTGAAACCGTTGCGCCCCGGCGCCGAGGCCAATACCCAGACCGGCGAAGCTTTTGCCTTCACGCCGCAGCCATTGCTGGCCGCCGACAAGGTTCGCTATGTCGGCGAGCCGGTGGCGCTGGTCGTCGCCGAGACCCGGGACGAGGCGCAGGACGCCGCCGAGCGGATCGCGATCGACTATGTCCCGTTGCCGGCCGTGACCAATGCCGCTGCGGCCCGCGCCAGCGGCGCGCCCGAACTCGCGCCCGAGGCCCCGGGCAATCTCTGCCTCGAATGGCTGACCGGCGACAGCGCTGCGGTCGCTTCGGCCTTTGCCGCGGCCGCGTATGTCGTAAGCCTCAGCCTCGACAACCACCGCGTCGTCACCAACCCGATGGAGCCGCGTGGGCTCGTTGGGCTCTACGACCCCGATAGCGGCCGCTATACCGCGCACGTTTCAAGTCAAAGCATCCACGCGACGCGCGACCAGGCCGCCCGCGCGCTCGGCGTCCCCGCGGCGCTTGTGCGATTTGTCGCGCCCGATGTCGGCGGCGGCTTCGGCGCGAAAAACTTCATCTACCCCGAGCACGTGCTGATCCCGTGGGCGGCAAAGCGGGTCGGCCGCCCGGTCAAATGGATTGCGACGCGAGGTGAAGTCTTCCTCGCCGACCACCAGGGGCGGGGTCAGCATGCCGAGGCAGCGCTGGCGCTCGATCGCGGCGGCCGCTTTCTCGCATTGCGCGTCGCGAGCCTCGCCGATCTCGGCGCCTATCTGGCGGGCAGCGCCGGCGGTGTGCAGATTTTCCAGTACGCCTTCCTTTCCGGCACGGTCTACCGGATCCCGGCCGTTGAGCTGAACATCGCCGCGGTCTTCACCAACACCGCGCCGATCGGCGTCTTGCGCGGCCCTGGCTATGGCGAAGCGAACAACATCATCGAGCGGCTGATCGACGAAGCGGCACGCCAAACCGGGCTCGACCGCGCCGAACTGCGCCGCAAGAACCTGGTGCCGGCCTCCGCGATGCCGATGACCAACGCCGTCGGGAACATCGTCGATAGCGGCGCCTTCCCCGAGACCTTCGAGAAGGGACTCGCCGCCGCCGATATCGCAGGATTTGCGGCGCGGCGCCGCGCCAGCGAAGCGCAGGGGCAGCTGCGCGGGCTCGGCTTTGTCTATCACATCAAGGGGACCGGCGGCGCGCCTTCGGAGAATGTGGATATCCGCTTCGAGCCGGATGGCGGCGTCGCGCTGATCACCGGGACCCAGACGATCGGCCAGGGCCATGAGACGACGTTCCCGCAGATCCTCGCCGACCGGCTTGGGCTCCCGAACGAGCGGATCCATCTCGTCCAGGGCGACACCGACCTCATTCCCCTGGGCGGCGGGCATGGCAGCTCGCGCGCGACCTATATGGGCGGCACGGCGATCTGGCGCGCGTCGGAGCAGATCATCGAGAAGGGCACGCGAGTTGCCGCCGAGGCGCTCGAGGCGGCCGAAGCCGACATCCGCTTTGCCGAGGGCGATTTCGTCGTGACCGGCACTGACCGGCGGATCGCCCTCTTGGAGGTAGCGCGAATCGCGCGCGACGCGGGCGCGCCGCTCGACACCTATTATGCCTGGACCCGGGAATGGATGACCTTCCCCAACGGAACCCACGTCGCCGAAATTGAGATCGACCGCGAGACCGGCGCGGTCCGCCTCGTGCGCTACGGCGCGGTCGACGATTACGGGGTCCTCGTCAATCCGATGGTTGCGAGCGGTCAGGTGCATGGCGCGATCGCGCAAGGCGCGGGTCAGGCGCTCCTCGAGCACGCCCATTACGACGCAGGTTCGGGCCAGCTCCTCGCCGGCTCCTTGATGGACTACGCATTGCCGCGCGCCGACGACCTCGTGCCCTTCGCGCTCCACTTCAACCCGACGCGCTGCACCACCAATCCATTGGGCGTCAAGGGCTGCGGCGAAGCTGGCGCGGTCGCCGGCTTCCCCGCCGTCGGCAACGCGATCCGCGATGCACTCGCAGCGGCCGGCGCCGGCGAATTCACAGGCCCGGCGACCCCCGAGCGCATCTGGCGGGCGCTGAACCGCAAGTAGTTCGTCGTTCCCGCGAATGCGGGAATCCAGGGCTTCGGGATCGCGTCGCTTGCCCTGGACCCCCGCGTACGCGGGGGTGACGCTACCCCTTGATCCCCAGGAGCTTGGCCGCGGTGGCGCCGAGGATCTTGGTCTTGTCGGCGTCGCTCAATCCGGGGATCGCCATGATGTGGTCGACCGGGTCGGTATTCCACGGGAAGGGATAATCGGTGCCGAGGACGACGTGGTCGATCCCGGCTTCGGCGATCAGGTGGCGCATCCCTTCGCCCGTGAACATGATCGTGTCAAAATAGAGCTGCCCGTCGCGGATATAGGCGGTCGGCGGCTTTTTCGGCAATGGGCCGACCCGGTCGGGGAAGGTCTTGATGACGGCGTCCGAGCGGTTGGCGTAGGACGGCAGAAAGCCGCCGCCATGCGCGGCGCAGATCTTGAGGCCCGGGAAGCGGTCGAGCGTCCCCTCGAAAATGAGGTGCGACAGCGCGATCGTGGTCTCGAGCGGGTTGCCGATCGTGTTGGTGAGGAGGCCTGAGCCGGCCAGCCTTCCGCTCGGCTCCAATTCGCGGGTGCCGAGCGGGTGCATGAAGACGAGCACGCCCAACTCTTCGCACTTGGCCCAGAACGGGTGGAACTTCGGGTTGGCCAGTTCCTCGCCGGCGACGCTGCCGCCGACGCCGACGCCGCGGAACCCGAGGTTCTTGACTGCGTGCTCGACCTGTCGCGCGGCAAGGTCGGGATGCTGGATCGCCGCCGTCGCGAAGGCGACGAAGCGGTCGGGGTGGCCGGCGCAGAACTGCGCCAAGGCCTCGTTGTTGAGACGGATCAGTTCGGCCGCGATGTCTCGCTCGGCGCGGTACCAGAAGGGGTTGATGCTGAGCGCCTCGACATCGACCCCGGAGCGGTCCATCTCGGCGAGCCGCTCCCCGACATTCGACCACAAGAGGCCGGGGGCTTCGAGCGGGTGATTGATCACCTTGGCGGCATCGGGCACGACGCAATGCGCGTGGACGTCGACAGTCTTGACCCGCTTGCCGCTGACCACGACCTCGCGCCGGCGATGGGCATGCGCCCCACCCGAGCCGCCGCCGCCTCCCGCCGCGGCGCTGATTCCGGCGGTAATCTCGCATCCGGTGAAGACGATATCAGTCGCTGGGCCGGCTCCCGCGCCGGCCGACAAGTCCCCGCTTCGAGGCATGTCGATCCTCCCAATCTCAAGCACCGCCCGTCATTCGGGGGCGCGGCGAGCCTACACCGGAGCGCATGGCGGCGGCGTGGGTCTTTTTCGCTGGCCATTAGAGCGCTGGTCGCGTAGGCATGCCCGAGTAGGGGATCTGAACTCCGCAGCGGGGGGCTGCGCATGCGCACATTGGCACCGGTGCTCTGCACGTCCGGCCTCGCCGCGGAGGCACGTGTAGCCCGTGCGGCGGGGTTCGAGGTCATCGTCGGCGCCGGCGACCCAGAGCGCACAACTGCGCTCGTCGAGGCGGCGGTGCGTCACGCCAAGTGCCTGATCAGCTTCGGCATCGCCGGCGGTCTCGCGCCGCATCTGCGGCCGGGCGACGTCATTCTCTCAGCAGAGGTCATCGGCGAGGATTGCCGCTGGCGTCCGAGCGAGGTGTTCCATTGCCAGGTCAGCGATCTGGCGCGGCAGATCGGCGCCGCCGAGGGGCCGATCTTTGGCGCCCGCAATATTCTCTCGACCGAAGGCGATAAGGCGCGGGCGTGGCGCGACACCGGCGCGCTCGCGGTCGACTTGGAAAGCGGTATCGTTGCCCGCGCCGCTGACGCTGCCGGAATACCCTTTCTCGTGCTGCGCACGATCGCCGACCCGGCGACAAGGCAACTGCCCTCCGCGGCGTTGGTGCCGCTGGCGCATGACGGCACGCCCGCCATTATCCGGGTGCTGGGCGAGGTGCTGCGCCGGCCGCAGCAGATTGCCGCGCTCTTCGGGCTCGCTCGCGAAACCCGCCGGGCCTTGAGCGCGCTAACCGGCCCGGCGCGCGCGCTGCGTGAGGCGTTCGCCGCCGCCTAGCCCGGTCTTGTCCAGGCGGGCCATCGCGTCTTCGACATGGCGGGAAAAGACGTATTCGGCGGGGCGCTGCCGGTCGAGCGGGATATCCGGCGCCATCTCGCCCGTCGTGCGCACCCCGCGTAGGCTTGCCAACGCCGCTTTGAGCGGGTGGCGGACCGAATCGACGACCGCGGTCGCCTCATACCCGCTATGCACCATGCAATCGGCGCATTTTTCGTAATTGCCGGTGCCATAGGCGTCCCAATCGGTCTCCTCCATCAGCTCCTTGAAGGTTTTGGCGTAGCCTTCGCCGAGCAGATAGCAGGGGCGCTGCCAGCCGAAATAATTGCGCGTCGGGTTGCCCCACGGAGTGCAATGATAGGATTGGTTGCCCGCCAGAAAATCGAGGAATAGGCCGGACTGGTTGAATGACCAGCGGCGCCCGCCCTCGCCCTTGGTATCGCGCTTGAAGATCTCGCGAAACAGTTCCTTGGTGCGCCGGCGGTTGAGAAAATGCGCTTGGTCGGGCGCCCGCTCATAGGCATAGCCCGGCGACACGGTGATCCCGTCGACCCCCATCGCGGTGACCGCGTCGAAAAAATTCCCGATCCGCTCGGGTTCGGCGTTATCGAACAGGGTCGCGTTGATGTTGACGCGAAATCCGCGCGACTTGGCGAGCCGCAGCGCCTCGACCGCGCGATCGTAGACGCCGGTCTGGCACACCGAGCGGTCGTGGTCTTCCTGGTCACCATCGAGGTGGATGGTCCAAGCGAAGAACGGGTTCGGCTTGAACAGATCGATCTTTTTCTCGATCAGAAGCGCGTTGGTGCACAGATAGACAAACTTCTTGCGGGCGATGATCCCGGTGACGATCTCATCGATCTCGTGATGCAGGAGCGGTTCGCCGCCGGCGATGACGACGATCGGCGCGCCGCATTCGTCGACCGCTGCGAGGCATTGATCGACGCTGAGCCGCTGGTTGAGGATCGCGTCCGGATAGTCGATCTTGCCGCAGCCGGCGCAGGCGAGGTTGCAGCGAAACAGTGGCTCCAGCATCAAAACGAGCGGATAGCGCGGGACGCGGCGCAGGTGGCGCCCGACAATATATGCGCCGACTCGGATCTTCTGGTGCAGCGGGATGGCCACGGCGAATCCTTGTCAAAGGCGATGGGTCAAATTCGATGGGTTAAAAACCGCGGTCAACCGCGCGAAGGGCTGTCGACCAGTTGCGGCGGCATGCGGAAGCGGACGTTTTCGGTAACCCCGGGGAGTTCCTCTTCCTCGATCTCGGTCATCTCGCGCAGCCGCGCGATCAGCTGCTCGACGAGCGCGTCCGGCGCCGACGCGCCCGCGGTGATCCCGACCGAAGAGGCGCCTTTCAGCCAAAGCGGATCGAGCGCGCGGGCGTCCTCGATCAGATAGCTCGGCACCCCGCATTCCGCTGCGATTTCGCGCAGCCGGTTCGAGTTCGAGCTGTTCGGGGCGCCGACCACCAGAACAACATCGACGATCTTCGCCAGTTCCCGCGCCGCGCGCTGGCGGTTCTGTGTAGCATAGCAGATATCCTTGGTGTCGGGGCCGACGATCAAGGGAAACCGCGCCTTCAGCGCCTCGATGACGGCGCGCGTATCGTCGACGCTCAAGGTCGTCTGGGTGATGAAGGCGAGCTTGTCGGGGTCGGCGACATTCAGCCGGGCGACCTCCTCCGGTCGCGAGATCAGGTGGACCCGGCCGGTGATCCGCCCCATCGTGCCCTGGATCTCGGGGTGGCCGGCATGCCCGATGAGGATGATCTCGCGCCCCTGGTTGGCATAGCGCTGACCTTCGATATGAACCTTGGAGACGAGCGGGCAGGTGGCGTCGATCACCGGCAGGCCGCGCTCTCCGGCGCGGCGCTCGATCTCGCTCGCCACCCCATGGGCGCTGAAGATCGTCACCGATCCGGGCGGCACCTCGTCGATTTCGTCGACAAACTGGGCGCCCTTCGCGCGCAGCCGTTCGACGACGTGGCGGTTGTGGACGATCTCGTGACGGACGTAGATCGGCGGGCCGTATTTCTCGAGCGCGCGCTCGACGATCTCGATCGCCCGTTCGACGCCCGCGCAAAATCCTCGGGGTTGGGCCAGCACCACTCGCATCATCCTGCCTCATCGCCTCGGTGACGCCGCCGCGGCTGCGCCGAGCCGCCGCACGTATCCCTGCCACGATTCGCGCATCGCGCGCAATGCTGCGGCGGGGGCCGCAATCCCGGCCCGACCGCCACAGCGGCGCATTTTGCGCTGCGCCGTACCGGGCGGTTTGCTATCACTAACGCTTGCACGACGCCATCGGACGGGCCGCACATGCCATTTTCTCGACGCGTTCTCCTAGGTCTGCCGCTGGCGCTTCTCACCGGACCCGGCGCCGCCTCGGCCGCGGATCCGAACTCCGCGCCGGGGCTGATCGAGCGGTTCTACGCGACCCTGCTGGCGGTCATGAAAGAGGCCAAGCATCTCTCCTTCGATCAGCGCTACAACCGCCTCGCGCCGACGATCGAAGAGACCTTCGACCTTGGGCTGATGGCGCGGATCTCGGTCGGGCCGGGCTGGGCCGGGCTCGCCCCCGATCAGCAGCAGCGCCTCAGCGCCGCGTTCGCGCGCTACTCGATCTCGACCTATGCCAACCGGTTTGATGATTACGGCGGCGAGCGATTCGAGGTCGATCCCAACCCGGTCGCCAACCCCAATGGCAAGCTGGTGACGAGCTCCTTGGTCAAGTCGAACGGTGAGAAGGTGGTGCTGAACTATCTGGTGCACCAGGACAAGGCCGGTTCCTGGAAGGTCATCGACGTCTATCTGAGCGGCACGGTCAGTGAGCTGGCGACGCGGCGCGCCGAATTCGTCACAGTCTTGCAGCGCGACGGGGCCGAGGGGCTCGTCCAGATGATCGAACGGCGCACCGCCGCGCTACGGGCGGGGTGAGCCAGGCAGCGGTGCGCTTGCCTCGCCCCCGGAAGGTGCGGGCCCCTTCGAGGGCGATGGCTGGGCGCCGCCGGCCGGTGCGGCAGGCGAGGCGCCGGGATCCTGATAAAAGTTCGGGGCGGGTTCGGGTGCCGCCCCGTGGCGCAATTCGGCGGCGCGGTGCTGCTCGGAAAGGCTGCGCAGCTGGGCATAGAAATCGAGGGAATTCTTCTGCAGATCATCGAGGATATCGATGGCGCGGGCGCGTCGATCGACGCCGTCGAGGATGAACCGGGTTATCTGGATCTCGTCCAGATCCTTCGCCGTCGCCAGATAGCTGAACGGGTCGATGTAGGCATCGGTGCCCATGCCGATGAGGTCGCGCGGGTTCGAGGGGCCGAGGATCGGGGCAATCAGATAGGGACCTTCCGGCAGGCCCCAGACAAACAGCGTTTGGCCGAAATCGCCGGTCTGCTTTGCCAGCCCCCATTTGCCGGCCACATCGAAGAAGCCACCGATGCCAATCGTGCTGTTCACGGCGAAGCGGCCGACCGAGGTTCCGGCGCGACTGAGCTCCCCTTGCAGCACGTTGTTGATGACGACGACCGGCTCCTTCATGTTGTCGAGGGCGTGCGTCAACGCGTCCCGCCCCTCCTCGGGGATGATGGCGCTGTAGACCTGCGCCACCGGCTTGAGCAGGATGCGGTCGACAAACAGGTTGAGTTCGAGGGTCTGGCGGTTTAAGGGCTCGAGGGGATCGTTGTTCTGTTCGAAGACGGCGCGCTCGGCGGGGTCGCTCGGTGGGGTTGCACAACCGGCGATGAGGGCGGCCAATAAGAGGGCGGCAGCGCAGCGGATCGCTCCGCAGGGGGAGGCGACAATTATCACTTGGTGGTCCGGAAGCTTGGCTGATCGGAACGGCGGGATGCGCGCGGCTTCGGGTGCATCGTCGGTAATCCCGGCGGTGAACGCAACCGCAAATCGCGATGCGATTCGGCCCTCGCGCCCAAGTCGGGTGGGCGCGCGATGACGGCGCTTGGCCTTGTTTTGATATTTATTTTGGCGTGGGCTTACGCGATCGGCGCCACGATCGCGGCGTTGCGCTTTGCCCGGCGACCGATCGTCGCGCCCCTTGGCGTCGCGCCCCTTGGCGTCGCGCCCCTCAGCGGGCCACCCATTTCCGTCCTCAAGCCGCTGCATGGGGCGGAACCGGGGCTCGCCGAGAACCTGCGCTCGTTCGCCGGGCAGGACTACCCGGTCTTCCAGCTTGTGCTCGGGGTGGGCGATCGCAACGACAGCGCCTTGCCGATCGCCCGCGCGCTGATTAGCGAGCGGCCGCTCGACGATATCGAGCTCGTCATCGATCCGCGCGCAGCGGGCAGCAATCTCAAGGTCGCAAACCTCGAAAACATGGTGCCGGCGGCGCGCCACCCGCTGATCTTGCTGGCCGATAGCGACATGCGGGTCACCCGCGATTATCTCGCCGCCGTAACGGCGCCGCTGGCCGACCCCCGGACCGGCATCGTGACATGCCTCTATAAGGGCGTTCCCACCGGCGGCCTCTGGTCGCAATTGGCGGCGCTGCACATCAATTTCGGCTTTCTGCCGGGCGCGCTGGTCGGCGACGCGCTCGATATCGGCGACGGCTGCTTCGGCGCGACGATCGCGCTGCGCCGCACGGTATTGGACCGGCTCGGAGGTTTTGCCCGCCTGCGCAACGAGCTCGCCGACGACCATCGGCTCGGCGCCGCGGTGCGCGAGCTTGGGCTGGCCAGCGTGCTCTCGCCCTATATCGTCGAAAACCATGTGACCGAGCCATCCTTCGCCAGTTTGTGGCGCCACGAGCTGCGCTGGGCGCGGACCTCGCGGGCGATGGCGCCGGCCGGCTACGTCGGCTCGGTGATCACTCATACCGTGATGGTGACCGCGCTCGCCGCCGCACTTTGGGGAGCGGGCACGGCGGGCTGGGATTGTGTCCTCGTTTCGGTGCTGCTGCGGTGGATGTCGGCGATCCTCATCGCGCGCCGGCTCGATCTGCCGCGCACCGGCCTGTGGCTGCTGCCGCTGCGGGATGCTTTGTCCTTTGGCGTGTTTCTCTATAGCTTCTGCGGACGGAGCGTCTTGTGGCGCGACCAATTGTTCCGGGTAGAGCCGGACGGCCAGATGAGCGCCGAGGGAGATTAGCCGGCATGATGAAGACCCTGTTCCTGCACCCGCCGTCATTCGATGGGTTCGATGGCGGGGCGGGGTCGCGTTATCAGGCTCGCCGCGAGATCCGCTCGTTCTGGTATCCGACCTGGCTCGCCCAGCCGGCCGCGCTCGTTCCCGGCAGCCGGCTGATCGATGCCCCGCCGGCGCGGCTGCATCTCGATGACGTGCTGCCGATCGCTCGTGATCACGAGCTCCTGGTCCTGCACACCTCGACCCCATCCTTCGCCGCCGACGTCAAGGTCGCCGAAGCGCTGAAGGACACCAATCCGCGGCTCAAGATCGGTCTCGTCGGCGCCAAGGTCGCGGTCGAGCCAGATAAGAGCCTCGCCGCCTCGCGCGCGATCGATTTTGTCGCCCGCGAGGAATTCGACTTCACGATCAAGGAGGTGGCTGAAGGCCGCCCCCTCGCCGATATCGACGGGCTGAGCTATCGCGATGGCGCCGGGGCAATCGTCCACAACCGGGCGCGCGCTATCCTCGAGGATATGGACAGCCTCCCGTTCGTGACCGAGGTCTATAAGCGCGATCTGCGCGTCGAGGATTATTTCATCGGGTATCTGAAGCACCCGTACATGTCGCTCTACACCGGGCGCGGCTGCCGCTCGAAATGCACCTTCTGCCTGTGGCCGCAAACCGTCGGCGGGCATCGCTACCGGGTCCGCAGCGTCGACCATGTGATCGAGGAGATCCGGCTTGCCAAAAGCTATTTCCCGCAGGTCCAGGAGTTCTTCTTCGACGACGACACCTTCACCGATGACCGGCCGCGCGCCGAGGCGATCGCCAAGGAGTTGGGCAAGCTCGGCGTCACCTGGTCGTGCAATGCGAAAGCCAACGTACCGCGCGCGACCTTGGAAGTTCTGCGCGACAACGGGTTGCGCCTCCTCCTCGTCGGCTACGAGACCGGCAACCAGCAGATCCTCAACAACATCAAGAAGGGCATGCGGATCGATATCGCGCGGCGCTTTACGAAGGACTGCCACGAGCTCGGCATTACGATCCACGGCACCTTCATCCTCGGCCTCCCGGGCGAGACCAAGGAGACGATCGAGGAAACGATCCGGTTCGCCGCCGAGATCAACCCGCACACGATCCAAGTGTCGCTCGCCGCGCCCTATCCGGGCACCGAACTCTACCGCCAGGCGGTAGAGGAGGGCTGGCTCGACATCGCCCATGCCGAATTGATCGACGACAACGGGGTGCAGATCGCGCCCCTGCACTATCCGCACCTGTCGCACACCGAAATCTTCGAATCGCTCGAAACCTTCTACAAACGCTTCTATTTCCGCCGGAAGAAGATCGCTTCCCTGGTCAGCGAAATGGTGCGGAGCCCGCAGATGATGCGGCGCCGGCTGCGCGAGGGGGTCGAGTTCTTCCAGTTCCTGCGCCACCGGGAGATGGCGAGCTGATCACCCGCAATGTCGTCCCGGCGGAAGCCGGGACCCATCGTGCCCCAATTCCTAACCTCGGGTGATGGTGCATCTTCCCGAAGACGGTGCCGGCCGAGACATGGATCCCGGCTTGCGCCGGGATGACAACCGTGGACGGCGCCTCATTGTCACCGCCGACGATTTTGGCCGCGACGTTGCGATCAACGAAGCGGTCGAGGCGGCCCAGCGCGACGGCATCCTCACTAGCGCCAGCCTCATGGTCGGCGCGCCCAAAGCGGCCGACGCGGTGGCGCGCGCCCGCCGGATGCCGGGGCTCAAGGTCGGGCTGCATCTCGTGCTGATCGACGGCCGTCCGGTGCTGCCGCCCGCGGAAATCCCCGGCCTCGTTACCGCTGGCGGGCGGTTCGATGACAACCAGATCCGCGCCGGGCTGCGCTATTTCTTCATGCCGAGGGTACGGCGCCTGCTGGCCGCCGAGATCCGCGCGCAGTTCGAGGCATTCCGGGCGACCGGCCTCGTCCTCGACCATGTCAACGCGCACCAGCACCTGCATCTGCATCCGACGATCGCGCGCCTCGTCGTCGAGATCGGCCGCGACTATGGGA
>JBARKH010000360.1:0-2076 GCA_049801295.1 Allostellaceae bacterium
GGTCGATCACGTCATGAGCCATTTCTTCGAACAGCACAACGCGGCGCAACGACCCCAAACCCACCCAGCTAAAAACGACGCCTCCGACGGCTCGGTCGACGCGTTCTGCGACGAACTGTTCCTCGAATTGCAACGCCAAACCACCTGAGCTGTTGCCGGGGCAATCCAAAGCTGGGAAATTGCGGCGACCCATCGCGCGATCCGGGATCGCACACCTCACTCACGGCGCGCGCCACCATGACGCAAATTGCTTACATCGGCTCCTGTCTTTCCGGCAGCATCGTCAAGGAGCTGCTGCAGACGCGGCCGGATCTGCGACTGGTGGCGGGCATGCCGCACATGCGCCTCGATGTCCTAAGCGATTACCTGGTGGATGGAGCCCCGCTCGGCGCGCCGCGGGACCTCACGTTCGCGATGATCAAGAATTTGTTTCCGTCCAACGAAAAGGTAAACCGGAGTCGACTGGCCTGGCAGGTTTCGGAGCGGCTCGAATCGATAAACGATTGGCTCAAGAAGATCGACTGCCTCATAGTTGACAACAATTACGATTTGCACTCTTCGCTGTTCGAAATTGAATATGGCGACAGAACCGCACGGTTTGTAAACATACTTGGCCCCGGTGAGACAAATCGGTGCAAGGACCTCGGGCGAACGCCGCTTGATGCCGCCGGTCGGAAGTATCAGAAGCTGTTCGATTACATCCGCGATCTAAACCCGTCGGTTCTCGTCTTCTTCGTGCATTACCCGGTCGCCAGCTTCGAGCAGGACGGAACCTACGGCGACCGGGTGGAACGCGCGCGGCACCTTGCGGAAACCGTGACTCTGCGCGATGTTCACGTGTTCCCGCTGATCAAGATCGCTCCAGACGATTTCGCCCGGAATAAAACCGCCTATTACTTTTCGGCCCGGGTCTATAGCGCCTACGCCAAGGCGATCCTGTCGGTTATCGACGGCGGAGATTTCTCGCTCCCCCAGTGTGGCGAGGTCCCCTTCGCGGCGCTGCAGCGGGCCGATGCCACGCCGGCGCCGGTGCCGCCCCCCCCAGCCGGCGACAATCCCTATAAGGGCCTGCCGACGCGCAATTACTGGAAGCCCGCGGTGGCCGATCGTTATCCCTTGTCGATCGCCAAGCTCTATGACAAGAAGTTCGCGATCTCGCTCGACGACGGGGTGGCGACCTGCGGCAGCTGTTTCGCCCAGCATATCGGCCGGCGCCTGAAGGCGAACGGGTTCAGCTTCCTCGACATGGAACCGGCGCCGGCCGCGTGGTCTGCGGCTGACGCGGCGGCGCGCGGGTATGGCATCTACTCGGCCCGCTACGGCAACGTCTATACCTCGACCCAGCTGCTGCAGCTCTTTCAGCGCGCGTTTGGCGAGATCGCGCTCGAGGAGGTGTGGGAGAGCGGCGGCCGGTATTTCGACCCGTTCCGGCCGAACCTCGACCCCGACGGCTACGCCGATCCGGAGGAGGTCATCGCCGAGCGCAACCGCCACCTCGCCGCGGTGCGGCGGCTGTTCGAGCGGGTCGACGTCTTCATCTTCACGATGGGCCTGACCGAGTGCTGGTATAACGCCAAGACCGCGGCGGCCTATCCGGTCTGCCCCGGGGTAACAGTCGGCCAGTTCGACCCCGCAGTGCACAAGTTCCACAACCTGTCGTACACCCGGGGCATGGCCGACATGACCGCGGTGCTCCAGCGGCTGCGCTCGATCAAGCCGGACATCCGCGTCCTCCTCACAGTCTCGCCGGTGCCGCTGACCGCGACCGCCGAGAACCGCCATGTCCTCCTGTCGACGATGCACTCCAAATCGGTGCTGCGGGCCATCGCCGGCGAACTGGCGGCGCAGCACGATTTCGTCGATTACTTCCCGTCATACGAAATCGTCGCCTCGCCGCCCTATCGCGGCATGTTCTTCCAGAACAATCTGCGCACGATCCATGACGAGGGGGTCGATCACGTCATGAGCCATTTCTTCGAACAGCACAACGCGGCGCAACGACCCCAAACCCACCCAGCTAAAAACGACGCCTCCGACGGCTCGGTCGACGCGTTCTGCGACGAACTGTTCCTCGAA
>JBARKH010000361.1:0-30492 GCA_049801295.1 Allostellaceae bacterium
GGTCGATCACGTCATGAGCCATTTCTTCGAACAGCACAACGCGGCGCAACGACCCCAAACCCACCCAGCTAAAAACGACGCCTCCGACGGCTCGGTCGACGCGTTCTGCGACGAACTGTTCCTCGAACTGCAGCGCCAAACCACCTCTTGCGACTCAAGTCGCTGACGACAGATCGCCGAAATCTCTACGGTATTGATCTTCCAAGCGCTGGAACAGGGATTGAGAAGGCTCATGTGCCAGCACCGTTGCCGTCTCATCGTTCGAGAGCGGTGGGGCCACTGATGGTCGAGGGATAAAGCGTTTGGTCCTGACAATTTCACCGGCCTCGGCGCGGCCGTTGCCGCCGATAAAATGCCCCAGCCGGAGTCGATCAAACACGGCCGAATTTCCCGGCAGTTTCAGAATTTCCCCCAGCCGGTCAAAGTGCTGTTCCGGCTTGGCAACGAAGCCTTCCCAGTGGAGAAATACTCGTGCACCGCGTGGCCGAATGTCCTGGAGGCGGTCGTAGATCTGAACCCACTGGCCCAGCCGCGGCGCGACATCTGCGAATCCCTTCGGAACGGTGACGTTCGCCTCGACCCTCGCGACCCTGGCCTTTTTGAGCGACCGGATAAAGCCGGCAGGGGTTCGAAACAGAATGACCAGATCAAATTCCGACTCAGGCGCGAGTCGGCGGTAAAAAACCGGGTGATTTGTCCGAACTGACGAGGAAATCCGTCTCGATGTGGTGCGCGATCCGCTCGTACCAGCGGGTCGGATCAGCGGCAAGGCGGGCGCGAAATCCCGGGTTCAGTACCGGGCAGCGGCGCCCGCACACGCGGCAATGATGGCCCCAGCTCTCTGGCGGATCGACGGAGAAGTCGATGGCTACGGAATGGCCGAGTTTGCTGTCGACGCGTTCTGTCAACCAACGGGACTCGCCGATATGGGCACAGCCATCCAACGAACCGAGTAAAATTCCCAGTGCCGTCGAGCCAATAAAAGAGACACCTCCGATCGTGATGTGCCTAAAGGCCGTCATCAGTGTGTGATCCTTGTCAATCGAATCGACGGACTGATTATAAACAAATCGAAATCGCCAGCCAGCCCTTCGGGAGCTACCTTCGCGGATTGTCTCGGCGGCTTTTGATGACGGCGCGGAGCTTGCGGACGCCAGTTCAGGAGAAACCGGTCGGCCCGGGCTCGGGCCTGTGCTAGTTTACCGGCGGCTGTATCTGGTGGGAGTCGAGTGAATGGCGGGGCCGGAAACCTACCGCGGCAAGACCGCCGGCCTCATTCTCGCAGCGTTGAACGAGGGGCTGAGGCTCCTCGACCGGGTTCCCGGTCTGCCGCATTGGCCGGGCGGTACCTCGTCCCCGGTGGAGGGCGGCCCACCGCGCGCGGACGATCCGGTTTTCATGCAAGCCGTGGCCGCGCTGCCCCAGCCGGTGCACGACAAGATCGAGCAGATCGGCCGGGAAGCCGCGATCATGCGTATCCTGCGCGCGCCGGCCTATAAAAACATCGTCCGGAACGCCACGGAAATCGATGCGACGTTCGCGATGCTCTCGGACGAAACGTCGATTGCCACCCTCGAATGGGCGATCAAATTCCGGCTGCTGATGCAGCTCTACCCGCTTCCAGTGGTAAACGAGGTCCTGCCGAGCCCGGTGTCGGCGGAGATGTGGAAGGCGGGTCAGGCCCGCGTCGAGGCACTCAGCGGCTTGCCAAAGGGCCTCAATCTCACTGCCCATGTAACGTTCTGGGGTATCGGGAGGTATTCGCTGCCGGGGCTGTGCTCCGTCGACCCAGGTGACGTGGTCATCGAGGCCGGCGCCGAACTCGGCGAATCGACGCTCTATCTTGCCGATCTTTGCGGCCCGGACGGACATGTTCATGCCTTCGAGTTCTTCCCCGACGCCTATGCTCGGCTCAAGGATGCGCTCGCGTTGAATAACGCCACCAACGTCACGCCGGTGTGCGAGGCGTTGTGGGACAGTACCGGGCAATTTCCCGCCCTTTTTTCGCGGGCGGGAAGCCACTTGATCTCTAACCAGTCGCCGAATTCGGATAATCGCGGCCAGCCAGTCCAGGCGGTATCGATTGACGATTATTGTACGCGGGCTGGGCTGGACCGGGTCGATTTCATCAAGATCGACGCCAACGGCGGGCAAAAGCGTATTGTCATCGGCGCGCGCGAGACGATCGCCCGCTGCCGTCCGGGGTTCGCGATTGCGATACATTATGGAGGGGGTGCGGGTTACTACGAGGTTCCCAAGGTGTTGCGAGAATGTCTGCCCGATGATTATAAATTTTACATGCGCCATTACAGTAATATGCATCGATATACCATCATTTATGCCGCTCCGGGCGACTCGCGTCATACCCCGTCGGACCGAGGCTAAATGCCAAACGAACTGGCGACTGCGAACACGGAAACATGGCGGCGGCCGTCCGGTATCGGGACGGTCCCGAATCGTGCAATTCTTACCCGGAGGACGCGGGGGGCAACGGTATGATTTCCTTCACATTTGATGATGGCAATGCCTCCGTGCGGAGCGCGGCCGAGCCGATCCTGCGGCGGTACGGCATGGTGGCGACGGTAGGGGCGATTTGCAATCCGGTCTTTTGGAACAATACGCAAGCGTTTATGGGGCCCGATGACCTGCACTATCTGGCACAGGCCGGCTGGGAGATCGCCTCGCACAGCCTGTTCCATCGCCGGTTGGCCCTGCTGCCGCCCTCCTACGAGGACGAGAGCGCGTCTTGGCAGTACGACAGCACGACCGGAGTGTGGAGCGCCGCTTGTCCATGGGGGGATGTCGGCACCGTAGCTTGCGGCGGGAGATACTTGAAGCGAGCAACATCCGCCGAGCATTTCAAGGCGATGGTGGCGGGCTTCCTTATCGAACCCGAGAAGACGGTCATCCACGTCAAGACGACGGACAAGAAACTGGTCCCCGACTCGCTGCGTCTCGGCAGCGCCGAGCGCGAAATCGTGGAATCGCGCGATGTCTTTAGACAAAACGGCTTTGACACCGGAGTGTTCGTCGTGCCGTTCAGCGGGTGGTCGCCGCGTCTTCAGGCAATCGGCACCAAATACTATTCCCTCATTGCCTGCGGAGGGGCCGCGTTCAATACTCGTGAGACAATATCGCGCAAGCTCGTATCACGCTTCGGCACCGGCAGAGACGTTTCGACGGAAGACGTCATTGCCCGGCTTGAAGATCACCTGTCGCACAACAGCTGGGGGATCGTCCTCTTGCACGACCTGGTCAGCGAGATGCGGGGGAAGTGGAAATGGACGATTTCTCAGTTTGAGAGCGTCGTCAAATGGGTCAGCGACAAGAACGTCCCGGTCTATACGCTTTCGGAGGGCGCACGACGGATGGTGGCGTGACGGAGTGAAGCACGAGAGGGCCGGCTTCCTCGTCATGAGCGGAAATATCATGCCGCCAGCGGCTTACGCGGGAGCGATTCAGGTGCGGTGGATGCTTCTTCTTGCCGCCGCCATATTCGCCATCGCGCTAGCATTGCCGGCCCGGGCCGGCGACGTACCGAGCGGGTTCATAAACATAATCCGTGCCGACCGCATCACGATGATGATCGCACTCGATCCGGATTCGGCGCGCGCCTATTTCGACACGGACAACTCCTACGGGTTCATCCTCCGCAGCGACCCGGCGAGCCTGCAGGCGGCCCGGCAACTGAAGGCGCAGGGCTGGCGATTTCGGTTCGCCGAAGCCTATTTCAATTTGGCGGCGTTTCAGGCGGACGTTGCGGCACACGCCATCGAGCCCGGAGTGACGGCCGTCGTCTACGACAACGAGGATGGCGCGACCAGGGAAGGCGAGACGGGAGACGGCGGCTTCGATGATCCGAGATCGCGCCGCGCCGCGACGCGCGACTTCTACAAGCTGGCAAAGGCGCACGACCTGACGGTGATCCTCGCGCCGGGTACGATGTGCAACGCGGCGAATGTGTTCTTTCGTCGGATATTCACCCCGCAGGCCTGCTACGCATATCTCCGCGATGTGGCGCCCTATGCCGACATCATCGACCCGCAGTTCCAGGGGCTCATCCCCTACGCCGACGTTCATCTCGCGGCCACGAGAGATTCAGCGGCGTTGATGAAGGCATCCAATCCTTCGATCCGGATCCTCAGCGAGTTTACGACCAATCCGCAGCGTCGCTTCACGCCCGCCCAGAACATCGCCGCGATGCGCGCCACGCTGCCCTACGTCAACGGCTTGTGGACGAACCTCAATGCGAGCCGGCAGGGCATTGAAGACGGCATCCACATATTAAGGGCGGTCCATTGATGACGGTCGCCGCCGGTCACGCGGACAGGCGATACTTCTCACCGCTTTCGCGGCGCCGCGCCGAGTTCATCCTGCACCGGTTGCCGGCCGAGTTGCGGCGAACACGGCGCCCTGTGTTGCAGGATTTCGGTCGACGTTTTATCGTTGCCGCTCACTCGGCATCGCGGTAGCGGCATGAAATTGCATTTTGGCAGACGGGCGCGTGCGCGCTTCCGAGTGGAGAACGACCCGACCCGGCTCACCCATGCAAGGATGGTTGTCCTGGAGCGCGGAGAACATCTCTCAGATGCGCTCCCGGTGACGCCCGGCACGCGCTACCGCATATTGCTCAAGGCCGAGCGCAAGAGCAGCCGTGCCGATGCCGCCTTGGTCATCTTTATTACCGATCAGCCGGTCCCGGCCGACCAGGCTCTCCACTGGTTTCCGCAATACACAAGGGCAGTCGGTAGACCCTTCGCGTTCATCGGTGATCCCGACCCGGACGGTGTCGTCGCGATATCCTTCGAGGCGCCGCCAAACGTATCGCAAATCGTCCTGGGACTGCGGCGATGGGCGATGGAGGGCAGCGTGCGGGTCGCCTCGACGCTGGTGGTCGAAGCCGCGCCTGCCAGTGCGCAATGCACGCTCGTTGACGACCCCGAGGCCCTGCGCGATGCCGATTATGTGACTCTGTCGCGCGCGGAGGTTTCGTTCGGTGAGATCGCAATCGACGCCGGCGCGAGGTATGTCGTCGCGGCAATGGTGGAAGACGACACCGGACGAAACGACGCCGCGCTGCTGACGTTCACGCCCGATAGCCCGCTATCCCCCGCCGAAGCGACCGAAGCGTTCCCGCGCTTCACGACTGCGGTCGGCAAGCCGTTCACGTTCCTCGCCCCCGCCGGCGGCGCCGGGATCGTGACCACGAGCTTTGTCGCCCCCGCCGGCGCAAGCCGGATAGCGATCGCCGCTCGGCGTTGGGCCAGTGGCGGCGCCGTGCGGTTCGGCAGCCGGATTTTGGCCGTCAGGGCATCGGTGGATCCGGGTCAGGCGCGTTTGATTTCGCTGCGGCTGCCGTCGCGAGCTGTCGAACTGGTGATGACCCCGGTCGCCTCGCCATTTATCTGCGACCACGGTCAACTCGACGTGACGGTGACGTTCATCGACAACGCCGGTGCCGCGGTTCCCCATTCTTCCGGCCGCGAGGATTACCATTTCAGCCGCATCGTGGTCCGCTCGGCCGCGATGGCGAACGGGGATACCGGCAATTGTGCGCCCGAGTTCATTTGCGCGCCGCCGCGAGCCAGTGAGATTCGCATCCAGATTACCGGTACCGATGCCCATCTGTTGCCGGCGGTCGAGATTGGCCTGCGCGATATAGAGGCGTCCCTGGCGGATGAACCTGCCTTGCTGGCGCGTCGCCTGAAATCTCGCGAAGAGGGCCTGCGCGAATTGCTGTTCGGGCGGCGAGCGCTGCGTGGCCGTGACCGGCAGGCGCTGATCGCCGAAAACGTTGCGTCCCGGCGGAGCCTGATCGAGGTCCAGCTGGCGCTGCTGGCCGAACGCAACCCCGCCGTGCCACCGCCGCGCGAAGAGGCCTCTCCGGTCGAGCCAGGGCACATCGGTTTAGAAGTCGAACCGGACCGGCGGCGCAGCAAGGATATGCGGATCCTGTTCGTCAGTCCTCGCCCGTTCGGGATGATGGGGACGCCGGGAACCTATCATTTGGTCGAGGCCTATGCTCGCCATGCGAAGGTTTGCGTCGTTGCGAACAGTACCACTGACACTCGGATATCCATTGTTCATACCCCCTCGCCCGGTCTGGATCTTCACGAGGTTGCGTTTGGTATACCCGGTTATGCAGCAGAAATCGCAGCAATCGCCAAGCGGTTTGGCCCGGACATCGTTTGTCTGGCAAATTATCACTCCTGGCACGAGGTGCTTGAACGGGTTCGCCGAGACGCCCCGGGCGCCAAATACGTCCTCGATATCAAGTCCCCCTTGGTCAGCGGGGAGACATCAGCGCGGCGGAAGCAGATCGAGGTCTCGGGACTGGCGCGCTCCCACCTGCTCGATTTAATCCTCACGCGGTGTGTCGAGGACGTCGAGTCCTGGATACCCGGGTGCACGCGGCCGGTCGAAATATATCCGCTTGGCGTAAAGATCGCGCAATTCTCTCCCCGGCTGGCGGACGACGATATTATCCGATGCAAGCGCTTTGTGTTCATCGGATCTTACGCACCGGTCCGGAAGATCGAGACGATGCTTGGCTTCATTGGAAAGCTTCCGGAGTCGATCAAGGCAAATATCACCCTCGACATGTTCGGCGGCGGTCCGGAAAAGGACGCACTGATCGAATTCGTCCGCACCAACGGCCTCGGCATGGTCGTCCGCATCAATGACAGCTTGCCGCAGGACCAATTATTGGCTGTCCTGCCGACATACGACGCCGGGTTGGCATGGGTGCCTCACGAAATCTTCGATGCGGCGCCGTCGCTCAAGATGCTGGAGTACCTGGGTTCGGGGCTGGTGGTTCTCGCCTCGGCAACGACCGGGCATAAACGGAACATCGAGGACGGTTTTCGCGCCGTTCTTTTCGAGGAAAATTTCGACTCCTTTGCCAGCGCAATCGAACAGGTGCACGTGACCGGCTGCCCGCGCGCCGACATCGAACGCAACCTGGAACTGATAAAGCAGCGGGATTGGGACAGCGTGGTGACCAGCCATATGCTGCCCGCCTTCGAGGAATTGCTGGATTCGAAGGATCCAAAAACGGCGAAAACCGCGATGGTGTCGCCGGCGACGCCCGCACCGGGACCGGCGGCAAAACCGCGTTCGATACGGCCAGACCCCCAGCGCCGGCTGAGAATACTTATGATTACGCCGCGTCCGTTCGGCATGCTCGGGACGCCGGGGACCTATCGGTTGGCGGAGGCATATATGCGCCACGCCGATGTGCGCGTCATCGCGAACCGACTTACAAGCCAGGCTGTTGAGATCGTCCATGAAGCTAGCGTCGATCTGCCCGTCCATGTTGTCCCGTTCCGGACCCGTCGGTACCTGCGGGAGATTGGCGAGATAGCACGACAGCATGACCCCGATATCGTATGGATGGGGAATTATGCTGGCTGGGGCGAAGTCGCGGGCCATTTGCGCAAGACTGTGCCCAACGCCAAGTTCGTGCTGGATATCAAATCGCCGCTCCTGGCCAGAGACGACGTCAATCAGCGACCGGAACTGCAGGATTCCGAGAACAACCGCCCGGAATTATTGGATCTCGTTATTACATTAAGCGCCGACAGCGCTAGGACTTGGATTCCTGACTACACCGGGCCGCTTAAGATATATCCGCTGGCCGTGACTCTCTCTGCGTTTTCCCCGCGCTTGCCAACTGAACCGATGGTGCGGTGCAAGCGGTTCATCTATGTCGGTTCCTACGAGCGGGGCCGGAAGCTCGACCAGATGATCGAGTTTATCGACGCTTTGCCCGCGCCGCTGAAAGCCGAAATCAGCCTGGACATGTACGGCAGCGGCCCGGAGAAGGAAAACCTGAGGCACCTGGCCGAGGCGCGCAACTTGACCGATATCGTGCGCGTCCACGATGTACTCTCTCAGGAGGCGCTGTTTCGGGCGATGTCCGAATACGATGCCGGGATCGGCTGGGTACCGAGCGAGCTGTACAACGCCTCACCTCCCTTAAAAACGCTAGAGTATATGGGCTCGGGCCTGGTGCCGGTGGTGACCGATACCACCGCTCACCGCCTTTACGAGCGCGAGGGTTTCGCTCTGCTGAAGTTCACTGAAGACGCGGCCTCCTTCTGCGCGGTCATCACAGAGGCGTTCGCGCGCGGGTTCCCCACCGATTGCCTGCGCAGCAACCTCGAACTCCTGAAAAGCCGCGACATGGATGTGATCGCGACCGAGCACCACATCAGCGCCTACCGGCAGCTTCTGGGAGACCAAGAGAGCGCCGTGGAGCCGGAGGAATCGCCGGGCTCCATGTGGGCACGCCTCAATCGGAACGACACGGCCGGCACGTTTGGCCGCATGTTGTTGTGGTCGCCGGATCTACCTGCGATACCCTTCGACGCCAAACCCAGGACGCGACTGCGGATCGCCTGCATCCTCGGCGAACGGTTGTTCGACGGCTTAACTCACGAGGCGGAACTGCTGCTGCTGACGCAATCGACCTGGAAGCAAACATTGCAATTTGGCCGGGTGGATCTGGTCCTCATCGAGTCGGCGTCGTCCACCTGCAGCGGCGATTGGTACATGGCGCAATTCGAGCGCGGTGAGCACCGCGACCGCCTTGATGAGCTGCTGGCATTCGCTCGAACGTTGGGGATTCCGACCGTCTTCTGGATGACGCTCGACAGTCAGTACCTTCATCTCTATCAGGATTTTGCGAGGCGGTTCGACCGGGTTTTCTGCGCCGACGCAAACTCGCTGACCGAGCTGGCGCGATCCGGTGTGCCTGCGATGCCGCTGTTGCCGGCAATCCAGCCGCGGCGGTTCAACCCGATCCGTTCATACGACGATCGTTCGCAATATCGATCCGGCATTATCTACGATGGCTGGACCGATCTTTACAAATATCCGGAGACTCGCGCGATTCTCGGCCGCCTCCCGACCGACGCGCTCGCGATCATCGATACGGCCTGTATGATCGCTCAGGTGCAGGTTCCACGAATCGCGGAACCGGCGCTGCGGCAGGCGCTGAAGGGCTGGGTGCATCGCAAGCTGTTGCCCGAAGTCTACAAGCGGGCCGACGCCTGCATCAGCTTTTCCCAATCGAGCGTCACGCCGACGCAGGCATCATGGGCCCTCATAGAGGCTGCTGCCTGCCGGGTGCCGCTGATCCATCTCGGCGCCCTGGAACCGGATGATTTCCGCGGCGGCTTCGTGCGCCAGTGGCTGTCGCAGGACGAGTTCGTCGGCGACATTCACGAGATCATGGGCGATCCGCTCGCGCGTGAGATCGCCGCTCATCCCGCCTGGCGCGAAGCCCATGCCCACCACACCTTTGCCGATCGCCTCGCCGTGATATGCAGGGAAATCGGCATTCGGTACGACTGGCAGCCTTTTCCGAAAGTAACCCTCGTTACCGGAACGATGCGCCCCCACCTGTTGGAAAAATCGGTCCGGCAATATCTCGACCAGACTTACCCCAACAAGGAGCTCGTCATCGTCTTCAACGGCGCCGCCTCCGAGCTCGCCGACGTTCGCGCCAATTACGCCTCGCGGACCGACATCATATTTACCACGCTGCCCACCGACTGCCATGCCGGATCGCTGTTGAATTTCGGCGCTCGAGAAGGAACCGGAGACTACTTCTTCCGAATCGATGACGATGACCACTATGGCCCGAACTATATTTATGATTGCATGCTGCATCTGCGCGCCAGCGATGTGGACATCTTCGGCAAGTGCGCCACTTTTTTCCATTTCGAGGAAGATGACTCCCTACATCTGTTACGATCTCCAATATCTGACATACTACAATTTTCGGCAAAAGATCTTCAGGATAATCAGAGATCTATCATTAGCGGCTGCAGTTTCGCCTGTAAAATTGATCTGATAAAAGATATTACGTACCCAGATGACGTAAATCTTTCTGCAGATACCGAATTTATCAACAGAATACAGAAAACGCGTCCGGGTATTCAGTGCCTGATGGTGGACAGCTTGAACCTGGTTGTCGAGCGCAGCGCGGATGTCGAAAACCACACGTGGAAACAACCGGCGTCCCGGCTCAAACAGGACAGCCAACCTCTCGACAAGACAATTGCAGATTTGATGTTGTAGGAGGCGCTGTTGGCCCCGTTGTCACCGGGCCCCGAGGACCGCAACCTCGCGGCTGCCCCGGCTCGACCGTCAGTTGAAGAAACGCCCGCGATCCGCAAAGCGCCAAAGCAGGACAAGGCACCGAGACCTCGGGTCTGTGCCGTCGTCCTTGGATCGGGGCGGAGTGGCACCTCGGTAACGGCTCACATTCTGGAGGAACTCGGCGTCCGGCTGAATTACAACCCGACGCAAATGAGCGATCAGAACCCGGACGGAGCGTTCGAGGACGAGTTCATCTACAAAGTCCACAGCGAATTTTTCGCCACCGGCCTCATCCGACGCAATCTGCTGCCCCCCGGCTGGATGGCTTCGGAAGCTGCCAAGGTGACGGGCGCCAAGCTCGAGGCGTATGTCCGGCAGGAGTTTGGATCGGATTTCCTATGGGGCTTCAAGGATCCCCGCACCTCGGTCTTGTTGCCATTGTGGAAGCGCGTCTTCAATCGTGCGAGAGTAGTGCCGCGATACATCATCTGCGTGCGCCACCCGGCTGCGTTTCTCCAGTCAATGGCGAATAATTACGGCACGGGCCAGAATGATGCCGAGTTGGTATGGCTGACGCGAACCGTGTCTGCCTTGCGCGACACAGGTCTCGACTGCTTCATTCTGCACTACGAGCGCTTGCTCGCCGATCCGCCGCGCACGATCCGCATGCTCGCCAAATATGTCATGGGCACGGCGCCTGACGCGGCCCGGCTCAAGGCGATTACGGCTGAATGCATCAAGCCAAAACTCGACCGTGCCAAGATCAATAACATAGTGCTCGCCAACCCGATCATTCCGGAACTCGCTGCAGCGCTCGACAAGTGCGAGGGATCGGATTTCAAGCGTTCCGCACTGATTGAAACCCTGCAGAATTGCGACCGTATTCTGACCGCCTTCTCACCGCTGATCGGTAACCAGCAACAGGAAACACCGGCGCGTGGGCCCCGGGGACCCTCCGCTGTCTCCGAGCCCCAACCACAGCAGTCCACGAGAAACGATCGGCTCGCCGCGCCGGCCCGGGCAGAAGATTCCGGCAGGAGGTCAACGGCCGCTGGTCCGCAAGAGTCAGTCGGGCTGGCTGACACGCGCTCCGAGGAACACGCGCGGCTGCACGCTGAGCTCACCGAAGAAAGGAGCCGGTGGCGGCAGCGGACGGAGGGAGCGACCAAGAGGCACCTGCAGCTCACCGAGCTGTTGCGCGAGCAGCTGGCCGAACAGCGGGTGCAATGGCAGCAGCAGGCAGAGGCGTTCACCGCGGCGCATGCCGATGAGACGGCGCGGCTCAACCAGCAGATCGGAGAAATGGGTACGCAGCTGGCGGTGCTGACCGCGGCGCGTGCCGAAGAGGCGGCGCGGCTCAACCAGCAGATCGAAGAAATGGAAACGCAGCTGGCGGCGCTGACCGCGGCAAGCGCAGAAGAAGCAGCGCGGCTTGGTGCAGACCGTGCAGAGGTCATCGCGCTGGCCGAAGAGCGTGCCGAAGAAATTGCGCGGCTCGGCAATCGGCTCACGCAGCAGCAAGCGCACTTAGCGGATTCGGCGGCAACTCAAGCCGAGGAAACCGCGCGGTTTAACGAGCAGATCGCGCAACGGGATGCGCAACTGAGCGAAATGACGCGGCAGCTCGAGCAACTTGTCGAACAACACCGGCTTCAGACCATCGAGCTGAAATGGTCTGCCACTGAGCGAGACAACCTCAACATAAAGGTGGCGTCTCTGGTCGCCTCGCAGGCGACCCACCGGCGCGCCCCCTCGCCCGCCGCCCAATCCCTCGCCGCGCAACGGGCCGATAGTGTCACCGCCGAACGACCCGCTGCCCCCAATGGCGCACCCAATTCGGCGGCGCAGCAGGGCGACGGCGCCGTCTCCGGTGCTAACAAGACCGCACCCCCACACAATAGAGCGTCTGCTTCGACATGGACTCTGCAAGCGCTGCTGCGTGCTCCGCGCTCGTACCTCCGAACGTGGCTTCCGACGAAGTAAACCGCCGACGGTGTCGAGCCGGCCGGCGATCGGCAGCGTGCCCGGGCTAGCGGTCTTTGATGATCTCCAGCATGACAGGGCGGGGCTCCGAACCTAAGATGCCAAGCCGCAACTCGACGGGCATCACATGCGTGCGGTAGACATTGGAGGGCGGCCAAACGCGGTTTCTGATATCGACGCACAAATTGTCGAGATGCGGACGAAAATCGCGAAGGCTTTCACGTCCTATCGTGCCGAATGCATCGAGATCCAGAATGAAACAGAGCGTTGGAACCAAAAATTCCGCTCGCTGCAAAATGGCAGTTACTGCGTATTGCGCCTGATGGTGCGTGCGTGTGCTTTTGCCGACAGGTGTCAGGCACTGGCTGATCGGCTCGGTTGCTCCGCTTATATCTGTCAGGATGTTGAGGCCGTACTGGCCGCCCAGACGCTCCGATCGGATGGCGCGATTATCGTATTGGACCTTGTCGAGCCGCCGTCGTACCGCCTGAGGTGGGACAGCCTCGATGGCCCGCTTGATCCGCTGGTGCATGCCCACGACCGGGCTATTTCGGGGCTGATGTCGCTCGCCGATGTGGTCTTGGTCACGAGCGCGACCCTTGGCGCCGAGTTGCAGAAGACCGGGCTGCAGACGATCCTGATGCGGGACGATGCGGACATCGATAGGGCCACACGCGAGCTCGAGTGGTCCGGGAATGAGGCGGCGCTGATGACGCAGCTTCGCGGGGCCGGCGCGGTCGCGATGCTGCGAACCGAGCGGCCGGTGAATGAGCAACGGTCACGCCAGATAGTATCGACGCTGCTCAGTCACGGCGTCGATCTGACGATCGTGACCGCGCACCCAAAGGTCGAGAACGACAACGTGGACAGACCGGGCGCTCAAATTGCGGGCGCGAAATACATCGAGATACCGGTTGATAATTAAGCGCGTGGTGCGAACAACGAAACCCTCGGTGAGGGCGCGGTGGGAACGTCGTCGTGAGCGGAGCCTTGAGACTTTTTGAGCGCATGACGCGACGGCTCGTGCCCAGCCGGGCACCGAGCAACCGGACCGCGGAGAGCCTCGCGCGCTTTGTCGAGCGGCTTCAAGGCTTCGGATACTCGATTGAGGCTCTGGACGGTGCCTACCCGTCATTCGACCGGCGCCATGTCTATCTGCGCTACGATATTCTGTCGACCGTGGCCGATGTCGAGATTGGGCTGCGGCTCGCCGCGGTGCACGAGCGGCTCGGCGTGCCCGCCGCGTTCCAGCTGGCGTGGGACGCGATCGAGGAACACCCGCGTCTGCGGGACATTGCATTGCGGTTGCGCGATTTCGACCCGCGCTCGGTTCAGCTGGGGCTGCATTGCGATCCGCTATCGAACTGGCTGGCAGCGGCGCGGTTCGGCGGCAACCAGGGCAAGTTGAGCCGGTTTGTCCAATCGCCGCAGTTTTCGTTCTACCTCGATGAGATGCTGTCGGCGTGGCGGTCGGCGGGCCGCAAGGCCGCGCCGCTATGCGCGGTGCGCGACGGCGCCTGGGCCGGTCTGGTTGAGCTTGATCGATCCTTCCGCCGGGCGTTCGGCAGATCCACGTCGATCTCCGGTCGCGGTTCGCCGTTGGCTTCCCGTTTTTCCAAGGCCCGGGAAGCCTCCCCAGAGCTCGCAGAGATTGCCGCCTGGTTCCACGCGGTCGACTTCCTGAGAGATGTCGACTTGCAGCAACTCGGCTACGAGTTCGAAGCGACCCGCTTTGCGGCCGATCTCGGGCCCGGCCCGACGGTGCTGTTCGGCGGTGGCGAACTGCCGCGTCTGCAGAGCTTATTAGAGGCGCGCATCGCCGGGAGCGGGGGCTTCGTCGTGATATTTCCTGCGCGTCACTGGGGAAGCGACCGCTATGCCGACCTACTGCCGCCCGCCGAGGGGTGGCGGACTACAGCCATAGCGCCAGCCACGCAGCCTATTTCAACCGGCGCCCCGGGCCCGCTGCCGGACCGGCCGATCCTGACTAATTTTACCGATCTCATCGGGTTCGGCCCGCGCTGCGAGAGGGTCGACACGCAGCAACTCGCGGCGATCGCCCGTCAGAAAATCGGCAGTGGCGTCGACCGCTCCTTTCCCCACTTCATCGCCTGGCTGCGCTCGGAGGGTTATTCCTTCGGTGGGTTTGAAGACGGGCCGCCCCGGTTCGGCGAGCGATGGGCCTATCTGCGTCATGATGTCCACATTCAGGATCTGCTCGCCGCTTACGTTCTGGCCGAACTACACGAACGCCTGGCCGTCGTCGGCTCGTTCCAGATCACCTGGAGATTCTCGCCCGACGAGGAGTCAATAGAGCCATATTTCGTCAAACTCCTGGAGTTCGATCGCCGATTTGTGCAGTTCGGGCTGCATGCGGCCCCCACCGCGACTTGGTATCTCAGAGAGAAGCTCGGCGGGGATTACACTAGGCAGTGCGAGGCGATCGAGAGCGACGAGTTTGTCGCCTGGCTGCTCGAGCTGCGCTCGGCCTATTCCCGCGACAAGGATGCCGCGCCGGAGCTGCGAAAGCTGCGCGAGGGGACCGACGATACGTTGTCCCGCATCGCCGCCTCTTTCCGTACAACTTTCGGCGATTGGAAGAGCATTTCCGGGCACGGCAATTTTCTGACCAACGGATTTACCAAGGCCGCCGAGCGGCATCCAGAACTCAAGGTGCTGCAGACCTACTTCGCGCCGGTTCTTTACATGGCCAAATACGGAGTCGCGAGGTTCGGCTTTGATTACGAAGCGACGAAATTCAACGCCGACAAGGTGCCGTTCCCGCGCCTGATGTGGGAGACAGCTCCTGCCGAAACGCGACGACGCTGGTACCACGGACGGGTTCAACACGGCGCCGGCTTTGTCGCTCTGTTGCACCCGGCGAGCTGGACCTACAGCCATAACGCAACGTTTTTTCTGCCCGAAGAACGCGTCGAGGACCACCCGGCTTCCTCCCAGCCGCTTGCAGGATGCGACTGATGGAGCGAGCGACGGCGCATCTCGCGGCGAGTGTGGGCCGCAATCACCGCGTGGAGGGTACGAGCTGATGTCGTGCAACTCCCCAAGGATTGACGCTGCCGGCGCGGCGCCTCCGGCTGCCGGGACAAAATCCAGCGGCCCTAACGGAGCGGAACGAGTGCTGCTGGAGCGGCTGAAAAGGGAGGTCATGGCGCTCCGCTACAAGGCGCGGCGCTTCGACGAGATCAAGGACCAGTTTCCCGCCTGGCGGGCGAAAACCCACCGCTACGATGCAATGGTCCGCGAGCTGGTCCCGTTCGCACTGCTCGTGCTCGTACGCAGGGCGCAACCGATTATCGCCTGGGCCGTGCGGCGGCAAAATTCGCGAGCCCGCGCCGCCCTCCCGCCGTCGGCGGCCGCAGTCGGGCCTCTCGTCGATCCTCGAACCCCGGATGCCGGCACCGGATCGGATCGGACGGCTCGCCGGTGAACGAACGCAGCCAGCGCTCGACTACGAAGCACCGCATCTACGGCGATCTGGTCGAACAATACTTGTCGATTTCGACCGAGCTGAACGACCGGCTGATCGAGCACCGGCGTCCCCTAAACGACATCAGGGAACGGGTTGCCGCGTGTGATCAGATCCATCGCTCGCTCTATCCGCCGCTTAGCTACGCGCTGCGCCTCGCCTGGGGCTGCGCCAACACCGCAGCGTGCCTCAAGGCAGACGCCTATATCGCGCATGACGACGTGGCCCTGATCGCGGCCGATTACATGACGGCCAAGCACGGCGGCGTTCTGATCTATGACGCCGTCGAGCCGTTCGAGCATGAACACAAGACTTGGGGATACAATGCCCCGATACCGCACGCGGCCGCAGCATATTATACGCTGCTCAGCCGTCCCGCGCTGCTTGGGGCACAAACACGGTTCGCAACGAGCGAGCCGCTCGCCGATTTTATGCATGAGAGATACGGCGTCCCCTTTGTGACGCTCCCGAATTACCTCTCTGCGCCCTCCCGATCGCAATCTGCCTCCGTGATCAGGGAAGAATGCGGCTGCTCTGAAGGCGGCTTCCTCCTGCTCTATATAAACTCGATTTACCCGGCCTCGCGTTTTGACGAGGTGCTGCAGGCGCTTTCACGGTGCGACGAGTCGTTCCACGTCGTCAATTTCGGCGACATCAGGCCGCAAAGTCTGAAAAACGAGCTCGACGGTTTGGTATCTCAACTTGGCTTGGGTGCGCGTGTGCATTTTCTCCCGCCATTACCGTACGAGGACTACATCGGCCATATCTCGGGATGCGACGCCGCGCTCGTTTGGCTCGACGACGGTAACGTCAATTGCGTAACCAATCTGCACAATCGATACGTCGATGCGATCGCGGCGGGATTGCCGCTGCTGTCGTCGCGAAATGCGGCGTTCGCTTCATTGATCGACAAATACGATTTGGGCCTCATCGCGTCTGATCGAGACCCGGCGACGCTTGCCCGCCATATCGCGATCATCCGCGAGAGGCGGGATGCCTTCCTGCCGGGTCTGCACCGTGCCCGAGGCGCGCTTCGTTGGGACACGGTAGAGGGGAGGTTTGCCGGGGCGGTGTCCGGGTGTCGGTCGGCAACGTTTATCACCGCGAAGAACCCGATGCGCAATCAGCGGATACAGCGCCAGATCCACACGCTGCAAAAGCAGGGGATCCAGGTTTCCGGACTCGGATCACTCGCGGCAGATATGACCGCAGGCGGCGACATCGGCACCTGGTTCAACATTCCCGACGATTTCGAAGTCGCCGAAGCCGAGGCTGCCGATCGGCTGTTGCTCGATTGCTGAGCGCGGCGTTACCGTCGCGCCGCCCCGGAAGGGGTATCGGACTTACGCTCTGGCGGGCGGCGCGGCGCCGGAGTAGAAGGACGACTGCGGTGTCGGAGGCTCGACTCCAACCTTCATCACATAGAAGCGAAAATGGGCGCTAGCGCGAAGCGGTGGTTTATCACCGGCGGATGCGGCTTTATCGGGGTCAACCTGATCCGGGCACTGCATGAACGCGGTCTGGCCGCCGGCATTCGGATTCTCGACGATTTGAGCGCCGGGCGCGTCGAAACGGTCGAGAACTTCGTGCCTGTCGAGCGGCTGCGTAAGCCGAGGCCAATGGCGGACGGCCGCGTCGAACTGGTCCAGGCCTCGATCACCGAGGAGGTTGACCAGTGGGTCGAGGGCGCCGATGTCATCGTGCACCTCGCCGCCAATACCGGCGTCCAGCCGTCGCTCCGGTCGCCGCGAATGGATATGGAAACCAATGTGATCGGCACGTTCAACATGCTCGAAGCGGCGCGCCGAGCCGGGACCGCAAGCTTCGTGTTCGCGTCGTCTGGAGCGCCGACCGGCAAGGTTACGCCACCGATCCACGAAGAGGTGCCGTGCCGGCCGCTGTCGCCCTACGGCGCGAGCAAGCTGGCGGGTGAGGGCTATTGCTCAGCCTATTTCTGGGGCTACGGGTTACGCACGGTGTCGCTGCGCTTTTCCAACGTCTATGGTCCCTGGTCGACCCACAAGGGGAGCGTCGTCGCGTCGCTCATTCGGCAGGCGTTCGCCGGCGAACCCTGGACTCTCAATGGCGACGGCGCCCAGACCCGCGATTTCATCTTCATCGACGACCTCGTCGACGCCATCATCGCCGGGGCGCAGTTCGACGGCGGTGGCGAGATCTTTCAGGTGGCGACCGGGCGAGAGACCTCGGTGCGACAGCTCGCCGACATTTTGGCGCATCGGTTCCAAGAGGAGTTCGGGATCGTGCCGCAGATCAGGTTCGGGCCGCCGCTACAGGGCGACATGCCGCAGAATTTCGCCAGCATTGCCAAGGCTCGCCGGCTGCTCGGCTGGGCGCCAAAATGGGAGATCGCGGACGGCATCGCGGCGACCGTGCGGTGGTTCGGGCAACACCGGCAGCAGCTCCTCGAACATCCAGGTTGACGCCGGTGCCGCTGCCACTCGGATCGACAACCTATCGAGAGCTCACATCGAGCGTCCGCGGAAATGCCGGTAGAATTCTACAACCTCGGGACTTTGCTGAAATCCGAGCACGATGCTGAGATCGCCGGGGGCCCGGCCGGCGAGCGGGATCGTTTCCTCGATATGGTCGGTGATGCCGGCCCGTTTGGCGCCGGCGGGAATGGCGATGCGGTCGACAAATGACCGTTTGCTGAGGATCGTCTGGTCGGCTCCGGTCACCGCGATGAAATATTGCAGATCGACGCTGTCACCCTTGCCCACGGCCGGGCCGCGCTCGCCGATCACAATGACATCCAGTGAGACGTGCACCGCCCCCGCCGCTGGTTCGCATTTCGCGTCGACCTCGCTCAAAATACCGTAGAACGCGACGCTCGTCGGCTGGCGGGGGGCGCCCGGCGGAAACACCGCGGTTTGCGATAGCGGATGCAGGATGACCGCGCTCGGGCAGGCGGCAGCCGGCGGTCCGCTCGACGCGGAGGCAAAGGGATTGAGGGACGCGACCGTGCCACACCCGGAGAGCGCAGCTAGGCCGAACAGCATGAGCGCGACGCGCGCGCGCATCGGTCGGCGATGCCGCCGCTCGCGGCTCGATCCTGAGGGCAACGCAGGAAACCAGCGATCAGAGAGATTTGTGCGTGCCGTCGCAGAAGGGTTTGCCGCTGGTCGCCTTGCAGCCGCACAGATAGACCGTACCGCTCTTCTCCGCGGTGAAGGCGAGCGGCGCGAGGCCGACGGCCTTGTGCGCGCCGTCGCAGAAGGGCTGGTTGGCGCTGCGCCCGCAGGCGCACCAGAAGTACCGCTTGCCTGCCTCGACGGTGGTTTGATAGGGCGCCTTTTGTGCCGGTATCGGATCGGACATCTTTGTTCCCCGCCTTCGCGCTTGCTACCGTCCCGCACGAAGCGGGCCGACCGCGACTTTAGGCGAGCCTCGCCCCCCGCACAAGCCGCTGTCATTGCGGAGAGCGCAGCGACGAAGCAAACTTAGCCCGAATGCACGCCGCCCACCGGGATTGCGTCGCCTCGCGCGCAATGACAGCCTATGTGTATGAATCAACGGAAGTTTGCCTAGATCATGGCGGTCTATACCGAAATCGGCGACGACGAGTTGCGCGCCTTCACTGCGCTCTACGACATCGGCGAGGTGCTGTCGTGCAAGGGCATCGCCGAGGGCGTTGAAAACTCGAATTTCCTCATGACCACCGAGCGCGCGAACTTCATCTTGACGCTCTACGAAAAACGCGTGGCGCGCGCTGATCTGCCGTTCTTCATCGCGCTGATGGACCATCTGGCGCATCAGGGCGTCGCCTGTCCGACGCCGGTACGGGCGAAGGACGGCGATGCGCTGCGCGAACTGTGCGGCCGCCCGGCCGCGATCGTCACCTTTCTCAACGGCATGTGGCCGCGCCGCATCGAGCCGTTCCACTGCGCCCAGCTGGGCGGTGCGCTAGCGCGGCTTCACCTGGCCGGCGAGTCGCTGTCGCTTGTGCGCCCCAACGACCTCGGCGTTGCCGGTTGGCGGCGGCTTTATGACGGCTGCCGCGGTCGCGCCGGCGAGTTGCAGCCCGGACTCGCCATCGAACTCGGCGAGGAACTCGCCTTCCTCGAAGCGTGTTGGCCCCGCGACCTTCCTACCGGAATCATCCACGCCGATCTCTTTCCCGATAATGTGTTCTTCCGCGACCGCGCGCTCTCCGGACTTATCGATTTCTATTTTGCCTGCACCGACTTCCTTGCCTACGACATCGCGATCTGCCTCAACGCCTGGTGCTTCGAGCCGGATCTCAGCTTCAACGTGACCAAGGCGCGCCTCCTCGTCGCCAGCTACCGCGCGGTGCGGCCTTTGGGCCCCGCCGAGCTCGCGGCATTACCGCTGTTGGCGCGCGGTAGTGCGCTGCGGTTCCTATTGACCCGGCTCTATGATTGGCTGAACCAGACCGCCGGTGCCCTGGTGCGCCCGAAGGATCCGCTGGAATATCTCAAAAAGCTGCGGTTCCACCGCGGCGTCGCCGCACCGGCCGCCTATGGCATCGATGTCTAAGGGCCCGGCCCCCGGGCGCTCAATCGCGCGACCCGGGGTCGAGATCTTCACCGATGGTGCGTGCAGCGGAAATCCGGGTCCGGGTGGATGGGGCGCGATCCTGCGCTTCGGCTCGGTCGAGAAGGAACTCGCCGGCGGCGAGGCGCCGACCACCAACAACCGCATGGAGCTGATGGCCGCGATCGCCGGGCTCGAGGCGTTGATCCGGCCGTGCCGGGTAGCCCTCTACAGCGACAGCCGATATCTGCGCGACGGCATCACCCAATGGCTATCGAGCTGGAAGGCGCGTGGCTGGCGCACAGCGGACAAGAAACCGGTCAAGAATATCGATCTGTGGCAGCGGTTGGAGATCGCCGCCGCGCCCCATGAGGTCGAATGGCACTGGGTGAAGGGGCACGCCGGGCACCCGGAAAACGAGCGCGCCGACGCCCTTGCCCGCGCCGCGATCGACGCGGTGCGAGCGGAGGAAAGTTGAATAGCCCGTCTGCCTCGCACCCCGTGCTCGTGCATCTTGCAGATGCGCCCTTACGCGGCGCGGCTGGACCGGCGGCTTTTTGTAATTTGAGCGCGTCGTCGGATCGGAGCCGATACCCACCCACACAAAATTTTGCTCTCGCTCCTGGGTTAATCGCTAGCGCCCGACCGCGTAGGTCTGCATCCCGCGCGGGTTGGCGCCGGCCTTCAAGACAGTGCCTTCCGGAGTTTCTTCGCAGGCGCAGGCGGTGAGGCGCCCGCCCGACCAGGTTTCGCCAAAATGCACGCGATGGCCCCGCTCGGCGAGCGCACGCAGCGTCTTTTCCGGGAACCGGCCTTCGAGCACCAGCGCCCCCGGATCGGCGGCGCGCGGATAGAACGAAGAGGGCATGTGCGCGTTGTTGAATTCGGGGCAGTCGATCGCCTCCTGCAAATTCATCGCGTGATGCAGATGATGCAGGAGGAACTGCGTCGACCATTGATCCTGCCCGTCGCCGCCGGGGGTGCCAAAGGCGAGCGCCGGCTCGCCATCCTTGAGCGCCAAGGTCGGCGACAAGGTGCTGCGGGGGCGCTTACCCGGCGCCAGGCTCGATGCCGATTTGTCGTCGAGCCAGGCGATCTGCAGCCTGGTGCCGAGACAGAAACCCAATTCGGGGATCGCCGGCGAACTTTGCAGCCAGCCGCCGCTCGGCGTCGCCGAGACCATGTTGCCCCAGCGGTCGATGATGTCGAGATGGCAGGTATCGCCGGCGACGGTACCCAATTCGCTGGTCGTCGGCTCGCCGATGCCGTCATACATGCCCACCGTCGGTTCGCCGATGCCCGCCGCGCCCGCGACCTCCATGCCGCCAATGAGAACATAGGGCGCGCGCCCGTCCGGGCTGCCGGGGCGCAATTCGAGCGAGGCGCGTTCGCCGACGAGCTTGCGTCGCGCATCGTTGTATGCGGGGCTGAGGAGCGCTGCCATCGGCACGTCGACGAAGTCAGGGTCGCCATACCATGCCTCGCGATCGGCATAGGCGAGCTTGGCGCATTCGGTGACGACATGAACAAAATCGGGGCCGACCGGGTCGAGACCGTCGAGATCGAACCCCGCTAACAGCGCAAGCTGCTGCAAGAGGACCGGCCCCTGGCTCCACGGCCCGCCCTTGACCACGGTATATCCGCGATAATCGTAGGTCACCGGCGCCTCGACCGGGGCCTGCCAGCGCGCCATGTCGTCAGCGGTCAAGAGGCCATTATGGCGGCGGCCCGAGGCGTCAAACACCTTCTGGGTGCGGCAGAAGCGGCCGATCGCCTCGGCGACAAAGCCGCGATACCAGGCGTCGCGCGCGCGGTCGATCTGGCGCTCGCGGGCTCCCCCGCCGGCTTCCGCCTCGGCGAGGACGCGGCGGTAGGTCGCCGCCAACGTCTTGTTGGAGAACAGACGTCCGGGCACCGGCGGTTGGCCATTGAGCAGATAGATCGCGGCGGAACTCGGCCACTCACGGCGAAAGAGGTCGGCCACGGTCATGATCGTGTCGCGGATGCGCCCGACCAGCGGGTAGCCCTGCTCGGCATAGCTAAGCGCCGGGGCGATCAGCTCCGGGAGCGCCATCGTCCCATAGTCGCGCAGGAGGCGCATCCAAGCATCGAACGCGCTAGGCACCGAGGCGGCGAGGAGCCCGGTGCCGGGGATGAGATCGAGGCCGAGGCTCTTGAAGCGGGCGATTGTCGCCGCTTCGGGCGCCACGCCCTGGCCGCAGATCATGTCAACCCGCCGGTTCTTCGCGCTGTAGGCGAGGATCGGCGCCTCGCCGAGCGGGCCGTTCAGATGCGGCTCGACAACCTGCAACGTAAAGCCGGCCGCCACCGCCGCGTCAAAGGCGTTGCCGCCCTTTTCAAGAACGCCCATCGCGACCGAGGAAGCCAGCCAATGGGTCGTCGCGACGACCCCGAAGGTGCCGCGGATCTCGGGCCGCGTGGTAAAGCCGGGCATAGCGCTTGTCTCCGCAAAATCAGCGAATTGTGGGTAGGTTCGATACGTCAGGCGATCAGCAACGCCGTGGGGTCTTGTCGCCGGGCGGCCACGTGTCTAAGCGGCACCGGCATCGCGCAGCCGCGTCTTGGCGTCGAAGTCGTCGGCGACCCGCGCATCGTTGTCGAGCATCGCCGCGGCGTCGGTCTCGGCGAAGCCGATCGCCCCCATCGCGGCGAAGGCCTCCCGCACCTTGGGGCCCCACAGGCCGATATCCCTGACGGTCGGCACGATCCGGCTGAAGATGCGGCTGCGGAACACTTTCATCGTCTCGGAATTGTCGGTGATCGCGATGCACTCTTCGACCGGAAGATCGAGCCGCTGCCACACTTCGAGCGAGTTGAAGCGGTCGCGCATCAGCCAGCACGCATCGACGACGAACTCCTCGCGCTCATTGCGCTCAGCCTCGCTCAGCTGCGGATAATAGTCGCGCAGTGCGAGCCGGCCGAAGGCGACATGGCGCGCCTCGTCCTGCATGACATAGGCGTTGACCGCGGCGGCGAGCGGGTTCTGCGACTGGTCGCGGATGCGCTGGAAGGCGGCCAGCGCTAGCCCCTCGATGAGGATCTGCATCGTCAGATAGGTCATGTCCCAGCGGCTGTCGCTGAGGCCGCCTTCCAAGAGGGCCTTCAGCCCATGGGTGATCGGATAGGCGAGCTCGAATTTGTCGTGCAGGAGGCGCGAATAGGCTTCGACATGGCGCGCCTCGTCCATGACCTGGGTCGCGGCATAGAATTTGGCGTCAAGGCTGGGGACAGTCTGCACGATCTTGGCGGTGGCGATCAGCGCCCCCTGCTCGCCGTGCATGAATTGCGAGATCTGCGAGGCCTGGAGGTGGTGGCGCACCTGCCGGCGCTCCTTGTCGGTCATCCGGTTCCAGATGTCGGAGCCGTAGATCGCGACCACCCGGTCGTCGAGCAGCATCGGGTTTTCCGGGTCGAGGTCCTGCGACCAGTCGATCCGTTCGGCCGCATCCCACTGCTGCTGCTTGCCTTTGGCGTAGAGCTGCAAGAGCCCGGCGCGGCTGTCGTCGTATTCCCAGGTGAAGGCGACATCGGTGTGGCCGTCGAATTTCCATTCGGTCTGCTCGACTGGCAAGGTGTAGCGATACATCGTCGACATCAAATTCCTCCGCCGCGCCGACTGGCCCGCCTTGGACAAGGCACATTTTCTTTGGCGATCTTAAACGCCGGCCTGCGTATTTAACAGCCTGATGAGCGGAGCGGCCATGACCAGCCGAAACGCTGCAAAACCCTGCATTACGGCGCTACATAACGACAGCGCCGTGGTTTGGAGCCTTCGGCGGCGCTTGAACCGCATCATTGCATGAGACAATTTCAATATCTTCATTTCAGCGCATCTGGGTGGATGTGGTAAATTCAATCCATGCTGTTTAATTCACCGGTTTTCTTGTTTCTGTTCCTGCCGGGGACGGTGGCCGCTTATCTCGTGTTGCGGCAATTCGCCGGCCCGCGCGCGGTGATGGGAATGCTGGTCGGGGTTTCGCTCCTGTTTTACGGGTGGTGGAACCCGCTCTACGTGCCGTTGCTCGGCACTCTCGCGGTGTTCAATTTCCAGGTTGCCCGTGCGATGGGCGCTCAGCGCCTCGCCGGCCGGCCCGATCGGGTATCGTGGCTGCTGACCCTCGGCATTGTCGGCGATCTCTTGGCGCTCGGCTATTTCAAATACACCGATTTCCTGATCGATACCGCCAACGCTCTGCTGCAGACCAACTTTACGCTCCAGTACGTGCTGCTGCCGATCGGCATTTCCTTTTTCACGTTTCAGAAAATCGCCTATCTCGTCGACAGCAGCCGCGGCGAGGTGGTCGAGCATGATTTTCTCGAATATTGCTTCTTCGTCTCGTTTTTTCCACAATTACTGGCGGGGCCAATCGTCAAACACCAGGAAATCTTCTCGCAAATCAAGGGCCCCTGGGCGTTCGCGATCAAGCCGAGCAACTTCGTCGTCGGGCTGACGATCTTTATCATCGGGCTGTTCAAGAAAGTGGTGCTCGGCGACAATTTTGCACCGACCGCAAACAGCATGTTCACTGCGGCGGCGGCCGGCGAGCCGCTCGACTTTTTCCTCGCCTGGCAAGGTGTGCTGGCGTTCAAGTTTCAGCTTTACTTCGATTTTTGCGGATATTCGGAAATGGCGATCGGTGCCGCGCGATTGTTCGGGGTGCAGTTGCCGCTCAACTTCAATTCGCCCTATCGGGCCCTCAATATCGTCGATTATTGGCGGCGATGGCACATGACGCTGTCGCGCTTTCTGCGCGACTACATCTACATCCCGCTGGGCGGCAACCGGACCGGCATCCCGCGGCTTTATCTGAACCTCTTGATCACGATGGCGGTATCCGGCCTGTGGCATGGGGCGGCGTGGCATTTCGTCCTGTGGGGCACCCTGCAAGGCGTCGGCATGGTCTTGAACCACGCGTGGCGTCTGGTGTGGCGGCCGATCCATTCCTGGTGGTCGCACACCGTGGCGCGGCTCGTGACCTTCTTTGCCCTGGGCATGCTGCTGGTGCTGTACCGCGCGCCATCGATGGACGTGGCGCTGCGGGTTTATCGGGGCATGGTCAATCTGCCCGCTCCTTGGCATGATGCACTGGGCCCGCTCGGCGAGCTGATGCGATGGTTGGGGGCCCGCTTTGATGGACCGCCGGTCTCAAGCGATCAGCTGACGCTGGTGGCTTGGCTGATCGTCTGGATTGCGGTGGTGTGGTTCGTGCCGAACACGCAGCAGCTGCTGGCCCGCTGGCATCCCGCCTTCAACTATGGGGTGGCCGAGCGGGAGCGCGATCTGCCGCTTCTCGCGCGGTTCGGGCAGCTCGCGCCGCGCCTGGAATGGCGCCCCAACGTTGCTAGCGCGGTCTATGTCGGTGTGCTCGCCGCCCTTGCCTTTCTCAGCCTTCGCCACGTCAGCGAGTTTCTCTATTTCAAGTTCTAGGCAGCAAAGCTGAGCGCTCCCGATGGGAAAATCGTCGGCCCGGCTCCGCACCTATTTCGGCTGGCTGCTGGCGAGCGCCTTCGTGATTGTGGGGGCGTGCTTCACGGTCAACTGCCTCATCGACCCGCTGTGGTATCTGTGCGGGAACCTCCTCACGGGGATCAATTACCCGTTCAACGAGCGGCTGTCGAAGGTGATCCGGCTCCTGCCGCGGCTCAAGGATTATGACTGCGTCATCTTCGGGACCTCGCGATCGACCCTGCTTCCCGAAGATCAGGTCCCCGGGTATCACTGTTACAATCTGGCGTTCTCGGACGGCCAGGTCAGCGAATATCTGCCGTATGCGCGTTATTTGCGGCATCGCGGCTTCGACCCAAAGTTGCTGATCGTCGAAGTCAGACGCGGGGATCTGATCGGGCCTCTGACGCCACCCGAAATACCGGAGTTCATCCCGGTCGTGGAACCGCCGCCCGAGGCGCCGGAGTTCATCTTGACCGGAAAGGCGCCGCCGTCGATCCTGGCCAGCTATCTGTCGCTCGACGTGCTCGATTTTTCGATCCGCACGCTGAGGAGGGATGCGCCGCACCATCGCTATTATGATCAGGCCTTCCACGCGGACCTCGAGGTCAGGAGCAAGAAGCGCTATTACAAGCCGGCCGACACGATCGCCCCGATGCCGCCGCCCCTCGATTTGCATACCGAGCGGGGTGCGCTCTATGGCGAGTTGCGGCGGCAATTTCCACGGGCGCGGGCGATCGGCTATGTGCCGCCGGAATCGGCCTGGCGCATGGCCGCGTTCAGCCTCACCGACGCCTTCGAACCCTATCTCGCGGCGATCGCCGCCATCTCGGCGAATTATGATCGGTTTCTCGATTTCTCGGCGCCCTCGCCGCTAACCACGAGCAAATCGCCGAACGATACCTATGACGGGGTGCATTATTCCCGGACCGCCAATCAGCGCGTCCTGGCCGACCTCTTGGGCAGCCGCAGCGGCATCGCGCTCGACTGGCGCGGGGAAGACCCGGCGGCGACCGCGGCGACGCTGCGCAGCCGGCTGGAACAGTTCAGGGCGACGCTGACCCCGGTCGATGCCGGCGCCAAGGCCGCCAAGGGATCGCACAAGAAGGAACCGAGGCCCACGAGCGATTGAGACCGCCATCCGGCTCAGTTGCGCTAGCAATCCCGGTTCAGAATCTCCACCACCCCCGCGCCCGGATCGACGTGCAGCATGTCTCCGGTGCGCAAAAGCGCGCTGACGTCGCCCGCGAAGCGGTCGACGAGCGCGACCCCGGCAAAGGCGGCGCCTTGCGCGAGGATCGGGTTGACCCGGTTGAACACGAGCGCCAGCGGCACGAGCCCGCGCTCCATCATGTCGCGCAACATCCACGCGGTGGCGACCCCGCCCTTGGCCTCATTGAGCACGAGGATGCGGCCGGCATAGCTCTGCCCGGCGAGCTGGTGGGTCGGGCGCGAGAAGACGCCGCTTTTGCGGTCGAGGTCATAGCGCGCGCTGAAATTGTCCCTTGCGACAAGCGCGGTGCCGGTCACCGCCGGGCCGATGCCCTTGTGGCAATGCAGAACGAATGGCATCAGACAACCCGCCCAGCGACTGCGGAATCGACGCAGCGTTCGAGGCTCATGAGGGTTGGGTGGTAGCCATAACCGCCGATGATGTTGACCAGTTTTGCCGAGTTGGTCAGCAACCGCTTCCAGCCATTGGCCTCTGCCAACTCTCCGGCATAGCTCTGGTAGAAGCAGATCCCGGCCGCGACGATCGCACCGGCCGCTTCGATGCGGTGGGTCAGCCCCATCCGGTCGGCGGCGTGCTTGATCTCGGGCGAGGTCGCAACGAGAAGTGTCGTCTGGGCGTGCACCCGCCGACCATCGAGCGCATCGGCGACCGCGGCCATCTCGACGAGCGAGAGCTGCGGCGCGGCGAAGACGACGACGTCGACCTTGTCGCCCGTCGCGCCGTAGGCCGCGATAAACGCCTCGATCTCGCCGCGGCCGATTGATTGCGGGCGCCCGGGCCGGATGTGGGGCGCCTCTGCGGTGATCCCCGGCATGTGGAACAACGCGACCGAACCATAACTCGCCATCGCCGCGCCGAAATGTTTCAGCGCATCGGAGCCCGGGATTTCCTCGATGCCCTCGATCAGCGGCACCTCCCAATAGGAGCCGCAGGCCTGGCCGACAATGCCGCCGAGCGCGCCCCATTCGCTGAGATCGCGCGGCCGCGTCGCGAGGCGAAATCGCCGGGTCGGGCGGCGGCATTCATCGAGATGATAGCCGTAGCGCGGGGTGTGCCCGGTCAGCGCGGCGGCCAGTGCCGACGGCCCGCCCTCGAAATTGCTGCGCGCGCCGAAGACGCTGTTGGAATAAATGACGACGCCGGTGTCGCCCATCGCCAGATGTTCGCCGCGAGTGGGCGGCATGATCGTTTGGTAATTGATGCAGGTGTCGGTCATCAGGACGCCGAAGGCGCGGAGCGCGGCGATCGCACGGGCTTCGAGCACCCGCATCGCCTCGGTTTGTCCAAGGCGCTTGTAAACCTGGATATCGAGGCCGCGCGGATCGGTCAGGGTCGGGACCCGCACCCGCCGCTCGGCCTCGGGCGCCGCCGCGAGGCTTTCGAGAAACCCCACCCCGGCTTCGCCGAGCGACTCCGTGTCGGCCATGATATGCGCCTGCGACACCGGCACGAGACCCTCGGCATCGAAGAACTCGCCGACCGCGATCTGATGCTCAATCGCCCAGCGCCGCGGCTCGCCGAACTCGCCGGCGCGCATCGCCTCCTCTTCTTCGGTGAGGCGCATCAGGGCTGCCGGCGCGGCACCTCGACAAAGCCGTGCGGTCCCAAGGGTGGCGCGTAGAGGACGAGGCATTCGAGCATCTCGTCGCCGGCGGTCACAACCTCGTGGGCCAACCCCTTCGGGATGCGGATCACCGTACCGGGGCCAACCCGGCGCGGCGCATCCTCGCCCAGCGCCACATCGGCCTCACCCTTGAGGATGTGAACGATCTGCGCCTCCTCGACATGGTAGTGCCGGCTCGCCTCGCCGCCCGGCGCAACGTGCCCGAGGACCATCTCGAACCCGGCGCCGAACTCGCGCCCGACGAGGCGGCGGTTGACCGTGCCCGAATGCGCTGGAGGCGAATAGGCCGCAATCTCCGAGACGTTTTGGATGAGGGTGTTGGGCATGGCAGCCACCTTTTCACGCGTTGGGGTTCTACTCCAATGAGTCGCAGCGCCTGGAAGCGCCTTGCGTCATACCGGCGAGGGCCGGTATCCACGGCGACCGCGGGTCCCAGCCTGCGCCGGGACGACGAGATCCGGATCGGCTCAGAGGGATTTGGCAGGCGGCGTCGCGGTCGCCAGCCCGCCGCGGGCGGACGCCAGTTTTGGCTTCGCGCCCTCGATCTCGATGTTGATTTCCAGGAGCGAGGTCTCCCCCGATTTACCGAGATTGACCCGGATCATGTCCTCGCGCATCTCGACATAGCGCGCGACGACCTCGATCAGCTCTTTTTGCAGCTTCGGCAAAAAATCCGGCGCGTGCCGGCCGGCCCGCTCATGCGCCAGCACGATCTTGAGGCGCTCCTTGGCGATTGCGGCGCTGTGGCGGTGCGGCGAGAAAAACAGATTTAAGAGACCCATCACGCTTTACCGAACAAGACGCGGAATAAATTGCGGCGCTCGGGTTTGACGAAGCGCATCGCGCGCTGCTCGCCGAGAAACCGCGCGACCGCGTCGAGATAGGCGCGGCCGGCGAGGCTATCGTTGTCGAAGGCGACCGGGGTCCCGGTGTTGGAGGCGCGCAATACCGATTCGGATTCGGGGATGACACCCAATAGCGGGATCGACAGGATCTCCTTGACGTCCTCGACCGTCAGCATCTCGCCCTTGGCGACCCGCGCTGGATCGTAGCGGGTCAATAGGAGATTAAGCTCGACCGGCGGCTCGTTGCGCTCAGCGCGGCGCGAGCGCGAGGCGAGAATGCCGATGATGCGGTCGCTGTCGCGGACCGATGAAACTTCCGGGTTGGTCACGATGATCGCGCTGTCGGCGAAATAGAGCGCGGTGACCGCACCGTGCTCGATCCCTGCCGGGCTGTCGCAGATGATGTAGTCGAACTGCGTCCTCAGCTCCTCCAGCACCCGCTCGACCCCGTCGCGCCGGAGCGCGTCCTTGTCGCGGGTCTGCGAGGTCGGGAAGATGAAGAGATTGTCGTTCCGCTTATCCTTGATCAGCGCCTGGTTGAGGTTGGCGTCGCCGTTGATGACGTTGATGAAATCGAACACCACGCGGCGCTCGCACCCCATGATCAGGTCGAGGTTCCTGAGACCCACATCGAAATCGATGACCACGGTCTTGTGCCCGCGCAGCGCGAGCCCAGCGGCAAAAGCCGCGGCGGTCGTGGTCTTGCCGACCCCGCCCTTGCCCGATGTGATAACCACGACCTTCGCCAAAGCCCCTCCCCTCGCCCCGCTCTCGTCCAACCGGCGGTCCCTGCCCGGCCCGGTCATTTTCCGGCGCGAGAAGACCGGCACGCAACCCTAATCGCAAATGATCTGGCGTTAATTCCGGGTGATGGTCAACCGATCATCGACAAGCGCGATCTCTACCGAAAAACCCCGCTGTTCGGGCGGCAGCTGGTCGCTGACGAGATAATTCCCGGCGATGCTGACGAGCTCCGCTTCGAGGCGCGAACAAAAGATTCGCGCCGCCGTGTCGCCGCTCGCCCCGGCCAGCGCGCGGCCGCGCAGAGGGCCGTAGACATGGATGTTGCCGTCGGCGACCAGTTCGGCGCCGGAGCTCACCGATGCGGTCACGATGAGATCGGTGCCGCGAGCATAGATCTGCGTCCCCGAGCGCACTGGGGTTGTCACGAGACGCGCCGCAGGCCGCGCTGGCTGCATGGCGGGCGCGGGCGCGGCGGCTGCCTCCGGC